>JBFJUJ010000203.1:0-4752 GCA_041624755.1 Woeseia sp.
GGGGCGGGGGGGGTCGCCGACCGCCATCCACGCGAACGCGACGAGCGAGTCGCCGATGCGAGCGATGCCGCCTTCCAGCCCGACCCAGAAATCCGCGTCCGTGACGATCGCCCTGGCGCTGGCGAGCCGGTTGCGCGCGCCGCGCCGCGTCTCGTCGTCCCCGACCGGCTGGTCGCTGATGCCGGAGTCGGCATCGATGCCGTCGATCGAAAGCTCGTGCTGCGGGAACTGTGAGCGAAAAGCCTCGCTGACGGCACGGATCTTGGCCGGATTGCGCGAGGCGACGACAACCGTGAGCGGGGAGCGCGTCACGTCGTCGTTCGCCATTGCACCAGGCCCTGTCGGGCAGTCGGCCGGGTTCGCGGGAATGTCCTTGTCGGTGCTGTCATGGTCTGCCGCGGCGCGGTGGCGCGGAGTATAGCAGGGCCGCTTTCGCGTGCCGCGCTCGCCTACCGGCGCCGGCGGCCTGCGGTCGCAGCGCCGTCAGCGCTGCAGCGGTCCCGCCGAGTCGGCGTAGCCGGTCAGCTCGACGTAGCCGCGCCCGCTCACCCGCGACGCGCCGCGCGTGCCGCTGACGTCGACGGCGCCCTCCCAGTAACGCACCAACGTGTCGAGCTCCTGCGCCGCCATCACGGGCCGGACCCTGAGATCGATGCGCTGCGACGGAATCTCGAGCCGCCAGCCCTGCGGATAGCGTCCGCCCAGCGGGCTGTCCCAGTAATCCAGCACCTCGACGACGACGTCGTCGCTGCCGAGTTTCACCGCGCTGCCGTCCTCGCGAACGAAGCTGCCCGCGCTGTAGGCGTCGCGGCTGCCGTCGACCTTGCGCAGGTTGTAGAACATCAGGTCGCTGCCGTCATCGAGCTGCAGCGCGAACCAGTCCCAGCCCTGCTGGTCGTCGTCGAGCGCGCTGCTGCTCCATTCGCGATCGAGCCAGCTCAGGCCGGAGACGTCATAGCGCTCAGCGCCGAGCCGGACTTCGCCGGTCGTCTGCAGTCGCGACAACGAGTAGTACCAGGAGGCGTTCCCGGCGGTGGACGACTTCTGCGACAGGCCGCCCTCGCCCTGCAGCACCGGCGGCTTCAGCGGCGTCAGCGACAGCTCGATTGCCATGCCCTCCGCGGCTGCCTGCAGCTGCCAGACCGCCGGCTGGCCGGCGCCCTGCCGTGCGCGCAGGGTCCAGTCGTGCAGCCAGACGCGCACGGGATCGCTCGCGGCTCCCGCCAGCCCGGCAGCGCCGCGGGAGAATCGCTCCGCGACGTGGAATTCCCCGGCTTCGACGTCCGTAACCGCGAAGTGCCCCACGAAAACCGCGTTCGTGCGCCAGTCCGACGCCGTGGCCGGCGTGTCCGGCGACAGCAGGAACCGGAACAGCGTCAGTTCGTAGCCGAAACGCCGGCCGTCGCTGCCGTCGAGGTTGCCCGTCACGTACCACCATTCATTGCGGAAGCCGTCGTGCGGCCCGTGGTCGCGCGGAAATTCGAATTCGCGCGTGCCGCTCGCGCGAACAAAGCCGGCGTCCGCATCGCTGCCGAGCAGGCTGGCCAGTCGCTGCGGTTCCGGCGCCGGCTGCGGCGCCTGCCGCCCATTGCAGGCGGCCGCCTGCGCGAGCAGGACGAGCGCCAGCGCCAGGACCCCGGCCGGGTTGACGGAGCGCACGCTAGTCCTCCCGCATGGCCAGTGCCGGGCGGCTGCGGCCGGCGCGCCAGGCCGGATAGATGCCGGCCAGCAGCGCCGAGCCGGCGGCCAGTAGCAGCGCGAACCACAGGACGTCGGCGGCGACGGTGACCGACATGCTCCAGCCGAAGGCGCGGCGGTTGATCACGTCGATCAGCATCACGGCCATCAGCAGGCCGAGCGGCACCGCTGCCAACCCGGCCAGGATGCCGATTGTGCCGCTCTGCAGCGCGACCATGCCGCCGAGCTGCACGCGGGTGATGCCGAGAGCGCGCAGCGTGGCGAGCTCTCGAGCTCGCTCCATCTGCAGTGCGAGCATCGCTGCGAGGGTGCCGACGATGGCGACGCCGACCGCCAGCCAGTAGAGCACGTCCGTGATGACGAAGGTCCGGTCGAAGATCTCGAGCGACAGCGAGCGCAGCTCCGCGTTCGAACGCACGTCGATCGACTGCCGACCCGCGGCCGCAGCGCGCAGCGCGTCGGCGACCGCCTGCGGATCCGCGTCCTCGTCGAGGTACAGCCCGAGGCCGTCCACCTGATCGTCGTCCCAGAACAGATCGTAGATCGTGCGGCTCATGATCACGGTGTCCGGGTTCGCATCGTAGCTGCGGTAGGTGGCTGCCACCGGGAAGGCGCGCTCGCCGCGGTCCGTGTTCAGTCTCACGCTGTCGCCGACCTGCACGCCGTTGCGAAAGCCGTAGGCTTCCGACACGAGGACGGCGCCCTGCTCCTCGAACGCCGGCCAGACGTCGGCGGGATCGGCATCGATCAGCTCCGTGCCGGCATAGCTCTCCGCTGCCATATCGAGCACGACGAGCCGGGTGCGGCCGTTCGCGTCCTCCAGCCAGGCGCGGCGGTTCGTGCTGAAGTCGCGAATGCCCTCGATTCCCGTCAGTTCCCGAACGAGCCCGGGCCCGAAGCTGCCGCGCACCGGGCTGACGTAGAGGTCCGACCGCAGCGTGTCGTCCAGCCAGTCGCTGACCGCGGCCCGGAAACTGTCGACCATGACGCTGACGCCGACCGTGGCCGACACCGCAACCGCCAGCGCAACGATGGCGACGCCGGTGCGGCTCAGGTTCGCGCCGATGCCCGCGACGGCGAAGCGCGCCGTGCTGCCGCCGGCAAGCGCGGCGAGCGGCGCCGCCAGCAGGACGATCCGCCGGACACACCAGGGGATACACAGCGCCAGCCCCAGTACCGCCATGAACAGCGCTGCCAGCCCGGCGACCAGCGCCTGCCCGGAGAGCGCGAGCACAGGCAGGGTCAGCACCGCGAGGACGAGGCCCGCAACGGTCAGGCGCGGCAGCAGTCGGCCGGCGCGCTGCTCCACGGTCACTCTGCTCATGCCGAGCCGCGGCGGGTAGGACGCCGCCTCGATGGCCGGGATGGCCGATGCGGCCAGCGTCGCCAGCAGCCCGGCGCCGATGCCCTTGGCCAGCGTCACCGGGCTCAGCACGACGTCCGTGACGGTGACCCGGAAATACAGGTCGTTGATCGAGCGCGCCACGAGGTTCAGCAGTTCCTCGCCGAGCCAGATGCCGGCGACCAGGCCCAGGCCCGCGCCGATCACGCCCAGCGCGACCCCCTCGCCGAGGATCAGGCCGATGGCCTGTCCGCGCGTCAGCCCGAGCGCGCGCAGCATGGCTAGCAGGCTGCGCCGCTGCAGGACGGCGAAGCTGACGCTGTTGTAGATCAGGAACACGCCGACGAGCAGCGCGAGCAGGCTCATCGCCGTGAGGTTGATCATGAACGCGTTGCTCATCTCGGCGACCGCGCGAGTCCGGCCCGCCGCCTCCAGGAGCTGGGCGCCCGGCGGCAGCAGCGAGCGCAGCGCGGACGTGCGCGCCTCGTCCGCGGTGCGAACGTCGATGCGGGTCAGTCGTCCCGCCATGTCCAGCCAGTCCTGCGCCGTCGAGATGTCCGTCACCAGCAGGTTGCGCAACTCGCCCGCGCCAGCGTCGTTCGGCAGCAGGGCCGCGAGGCGTGCGTGGCGGACGGTGCCGTCGACGGCAAGCTCGAGCGGGTCGCCGCTCGCAATGCCGAGTTCCGCCGCGGTCGCCGGTGACAGCAGCATGGCGCCGGGCTCGGTCAGCAGCGCGGCGAGGACCGAGCCGTCGCCGGCCGGCGCGTCGTCAGGCAGCGTGTAGTCGCGGAACTCGCGCTCCGCGAACGGATCGACGCCGAGCACGCGCAGCGTCAGCGAGCCGGCATCCGCGTACCCCTCGACGACAGGGGCGAGCCTGTCGACGCCGTGCGTGACGCGCAGCTCGGTGTACAGCGAATCCGGCAGTCCCCCGGGGCCGCCGACGACCTGGTGGGTGGCCTCGCCCGTCACGGCGTCCATCGACAGGCGGAATGCCGTGCGCGCGCTCGAATTGGCGAGGTCGACCGCGACGATGACGGCCACGCCGATCGCGATGCCGACGAGCGCGAGCGCGAGCTGCCAGGGATGGCGCAGCAGGTAGCCTGCGCTGGCGCGTCGCAGGGTCCGCATCACCATCGTGGCGCCGCGCCGGCGAGCGCGCCGTCACGCAGTTCGAGCACGCGATCGCAGGCACTCGCGACGGCCGCGCTGTGGGTCGCCATGATCAGCGTTGCGCCCTGCTCGCGACGCAGCCGCTCCATCAATGCGAGGACCGTCGCGGCGGCGGCGTCGTCGAGATTGCCGGTCGGCTCGTCGGCGAGCAGTAGCTGCGGCCGGTGCGCAACGGCGCGGGCGATGGCCACGCGCTGCTGTTCGCCGCCGGAGAGCAGTTCCGGGAAACTCCTGCGCCGGTCCGCGAGGCCGACCGCCTGCAGCAGTTCGTCCACGCGCGCGTCGGCCGCGCCGTCCGCCACGGCGTTGAGCTCGAGCACCAGCTTGACGTTGTCGGCGACAGACAGCGTCGGCACCAGGTTGAAGGCCTGGTAGACGAATCCCAGGTGCCGCCGCCGGAAGAGCGTGCGCTCGCGCTCAGACATCGCCGTCACGTCGTGGCCGTCGATCAGGACGCGGCCGCCGTCCGGGGTGTCGATGCCGGCGATCAGGTTGAGCAGCGTCGACTTGCCGGAGCCCGACCGGCCCCGGAGCGCCAC
>JBFJUJ010000204.1:0-4701 GCA_041624755.1 Woeseia sp.
GCCTACGTGCCGGCGATGTGCGACGAGGCGGTGATCGTGCGCAACCAGGGGACGATATTCCTCGGCGGGCCGCCGCTCGTAAAGGCCGCGACCGGCGAGGTCGTCGATGCGGAGACGCTGGGTGGCGGCGAGGTGCATTCGCGCATCTCGGGCGTTACCGACTACCTCGCCGACAACGACACGCACGCCCTGCAGGCGGTACGCGAGATCGTCAGCAACCTGAACTGGCGAAAAGATATCCCGCTGAAGCTGCGCGAGCCGGTCGAGCCTGCCTACGCGGCCGACGAGATCTACGGCATCGTGTCGCACGATTTTCGCTTCCCCTACGACGTGCGCGAGGTGATCGCGCGCCTCGTCGACGGCTCCGAGTTCCAGGAGTTCAAGGAGCTGTTCGGCCCGACCCTGGTCTGCGGCTTCGCTCACCTGTACGGCTACCCGGTCGGCATCGTCGCGAACAACGGCATCCTGTTCTCCGAGTCGGCGCAGAAGGGCGCGCATTTCATCCAGCTCTGCAATCGCCGCGGCGTCCCGCTCGTGTTCCTGCAGAACATCACCGGCTTCATGGTCGGCCGCAAGGCGGAGCATGGCGGCATCGCCAAGGACGGCGCGAAGATGGTCAACGCCGTGGCGACCGCGAGCGTGCCGAAGTTCACCGTCATCATCGGCGGCTCCTTCGGCGCCGGCAATTACGCGATGTGCGGCAGGGCCTACGGGCCGCGGATGCTGTGGATGTGGCCGAATGCGCGCATCTCCGTGATGGGCGGCGAACAGGCCGCCGTCGTGCTGTCCACCGTGCGCCGCGACGGCGTCGCGGCGCGCGGCGAGGACTGGCCGGAGCAGGAGCAGCAGGCCTTCGAGCAGCAGATTCGGGACCAGTACGAAACGCAGGGCCACCCCTACTACGCGAGCGCCCGCCTGTGGGACGACGGCGTCATCGACCCCGCGGATACGCGGCGCGTGCTCGGCCAGGCGGTGTCGGCGTCGATGAACCGGCCCCGCGACGGCGAGACGCCCTACGGCATCTTCCGCATGTGAGGCGGCTCCAAGCCGGTACGGTATGATGCCGGTCTCCCGGGCAGCAGGTGGCAGGCAATGAGCTTAGGCGGCAAGACTCTCTTCATCTCCGGCGCGAGCCGCGGCATCGGCCTCGCCATCGCGAAGCGCGCGGCCGCCGACGGTGCCAACGTCGTCATCGCCGCGAAGACCGCGAAGCCGCACCCGAAGCTGCCGGGCACGATCTACACGGCGGCGGAGGAGATCGAAGCCGCCGGCGGCAGCGCGCTGCCGGTAGTCTGCGACATCCGCGACGAGCAGCAGGTGGCCGAGGCGGTCGCCGCCGGCGCCGAGCGCTTCGGCGGCATCGACATCTGCGTCAACAACGCCAGCGCGATCTCGCTCACCGGCACCGAGCAGACCTCGATGCGCCGCTACGACCTGATGCACCAGGTCAACACGCGCGGCACCTTCCTCGTGTCGAAGACCTGCCTGCCGCACCTGAAGAAAGCGGAGAACCCGCACATCCTGAACCTGTCGCCGCCGCTCAACATGCTCGAGAAGTGGTTTGCCCCGCACGTCGCCTACACGATGGCGAAATACGGCATGAGCATGTGCGTGCTCGGCATGGCCGGCGAGTTCCGCGAAGACGGCATCGCCGTCAACGCGCTGTGGCCGCGCACGGCTATCGCGACCGCTGCCGTGCAGAACCTGCTCGGCGGCGACGAGATGACGAAGCGCTCGCGCAAACCGGAAATCGTCGCGGATGCCGCCTGGGTGATCCTGACGAAGCCGAGCCGGGAATTCACCGGCAACTTCTGTATCGACGACGAGGTCCTCGAGAGTGCCGGCATCACCGATCTCGGCGGCTATGCCGTCGACCCGTCGATCGGCGAGCTGATGCCGGATTTTTTCGTCGAGCCGCGCGGCTGAGCGGCGCGAGGCCGTGGCGAGCAGGCAGGAGCAGTTCTCCGGCACGCGGCCGGTGCGGGAGGCGCACCGTCTCGATACCGGGCGACTGACCGAGTACCTCGAGGCGCACATCGACGGTTTCCGCGGGCCGCTCTCGTTAAGCCAGTTCAAGGGCGGCCAGTCGAACCCCACCTACCTCGTCGAGGCGGCGTCCGGACGCTACGTGCTGCGCCGCAAGCCGCCGGGCAAACTGCTGAAGTCGGCGCACGCGGTGGAGCGCGAATACCGCATCATCGACGCGCTGTATCGGAGCGGTTTCCCGGTGCCGCGGCCCTTCCTGCTGTGCGAAGACGACAGCGTCGCCGGTACGACCTTCTTCGTCATGGATTTCGTGCCGGGCCGCATCTTCTGGGAACTCGACCTGCCGGGGCTCGCGCCCGACGAGCGCGCGGCGATCTACGACGACGTCAACCGCGTCATCGCGCGCCTGCACACGCTCGACTACGAAGCGCTCGGCCTCGAGGATTTCGGCAAGCCCGGCAACTACTTCGAGCGCCAGATCTCGCGCTGGAGCAAGCAGTACCGCGCTTCGGAGATCGACGCCATCCCGGCCATGGACTTCCTGATCGAGTGGCTGCCCGGCAACATCCCCGACGACGATGCCGTGAGCATCGTGCACGGCGACTACCGGCTCGATAACCTGATCGTTCACCCCGAGGAGCCGCGCGTGATCGCCGTGCTCGACTGGGAGCTGTCGACGATCGGCCATCCGCTGGGCGATTTCACCTATCACCTGATGGCCTGGCAGATGCCGGAGGTCGGCTTCGGCTCCGCCGGGCTGGCCGGCAAGGATCTCGCGGCGCTCGGCATACCGACCGAAGACGAGTACGTCAGGCGCTACTGCGAGCGCTGCGGCCGCGACGGCGGCATCGCGAACCGCGAGTTCTACACCGCCTACAACCTGTTCCGCCTCGCCGCGATCCTGCAGGGCATCGCCGGCCGTGTGCGCGACGGCACCGCGGCCAGCGCTCACGCGGCGCGGGCCGCCCGCGCCGTGGCGCCGCTCGCTGAACTGGGGCGCCGCTACGCCGGCGGGTAAGGGGCGCGCAGTCCGGCCGGCGCGTCGCGCAGCCCTCTCGCCATGATCGCCGCGGCTTCGCCGCCGCCATAGTAATTGCTGCGCATCGCCAGCATGCGGTAGCCGTGCTGCCGGTAGAATCGGCGTGCACCGAGATTGCCGCTGCGCACCTCCAGCCGCAGGCAGCGGCTACCGGCCGTGATCCCGTCGCGTTCGAGCGTCCCCAGCAGCAGGCTGCCGAGCCGCCGGCGGCGATAGCGGGGCAGCACCGCCAGCAGCTGCAGATGGATCGAGAGCTCGCCGCGGCGCGCGACCAGGAAGCCCGCAAGGTCGCCGCGGCTGTCGGCGACGAGCACGAACGCCCGCGGGTCGTCGATCGCGCGGGCGACGCGCGCGGCCGTCCAGGTCGGCCGCAGCCCGTATTCGACGTGCAGGCGGCAGGCGCTCGCGATCGCCGCGGCGTCCGCGCGCTCGGCCGGGCGTATCGTGCAGGTCATCGGCATGCGGGCGCTCCAGCGTCGGCCGGTCGATGGTAACTTGCTGCAAGGGTCGCGTGCTCATAATATCGTGGGTCGCGGCGGCGGCGGTAGAGGGTCGCGCAGCGGCCTCCGCAAACCCGATGAGCACAGCGTCCGACATGAATGCACCCCTGCCCGTGAACTTCGACGCGCTGCTCGCGGCCGGCGTCAACGACCAGCCGTGCCGCTACGACGATCGGGACGCGATGCTGTACGCCTTCGGCGTGGGCTTCGGCCGGGGCATCGGCGACCCCCGCGAACTCGATTTCATCCACGAGGGCCGCGGTCTGCGTACCGTGCCGACGATGGCCGGCCTGCTGGTGCCGCTCGATTTCCTCGCCGACAGCGGCTGGGATGCCGGCCGAGTCACGATCGCGGAGCAGAGACTGGAGCTGTTCCGGCCGCTGCCGCCGAAAGCCGAGCTCAAGGCCGACAGCCGGGTGGTCGCCGTGCTCGATCACGGGCGCGAACTGGGCGTCAGTATCCTGGTCGAGTCCGAGGCGCGCATGGCACGCGACGACACGGTGCTGTTCAACCTGGCGAGCACCCTCCTCACCGACGGCAGCGCCGGCGCGCGCGGTCCCGAGGGCAGCGGCCCGTTGCCGCACAAGTTGCCGACGCGGCAGCCGGACCTGAGCTGCGACCTCAAGAGCTTCACCGACATGCCGCTGTTGTTCCGGCTGTGCGGCGACCGCCGGTCCGGACGACCGGTCGGCGACGCGGCGCGTCCGCAGACGGTCGGGCCGTCTCCGCTGCAGCCCCAGTGCGCCGCAGGCATGGCCTGCCGCGCGATCCTGCACACGATCTGCGAGTACGACTTCACGCTGATCTCGGGCTTCGACCTGCGCTTCGCCGGCGCCTTGTACTCGGGCGAGGTGCTGACGACGGAGATGTGGCAGGAGCGCAATATCGTCTCATTCCGCTCCGTCGTCAGGGACCGGGACGCCGTCGTCATCGACAACGGCAAGTGCACGCTCGCAGTCTGATGCCGCCGACCCCGGCGCCGTTTTCGCAAGGACGATTTCGTAGCGGAACTCGAGCCGGTCGCTGACGCGCAGCGTGCCGAGCGCGGCGGAGAACGGCTTGAGCCCGAGGTCTCTGTGGCTGATCTCGTGGCTGCCCGCCGCCGTCAGCCGTTCGCCGTCGTGGCTTACCGTGACCGGCAGCGACACGCTCTGCCGGCGCCCCGCGATGTCGACC
>JBFJUJ010000205.1:0-4695 GCA_041624755.1 Woeseia sp.
ATGTCGATTCCTGCCGCCGCGAGCGCCTCGAACTTCTCGCGGAAGCGCATGAGCCGTGGCGGCGGGGCGTCCTGTGCAAAGAATTCTTTCGGCGTCGGCTCGAAGCTCATGACCACCGCAGGCAGCCGGCGCGCGGCGGCCTCCTCGACGACCCGCGACAGGAGCTTCTGGTGGCCGAGATGTATGCCGTCGTAGCTGCCGATCGTGACGACGCTGCCCCCGGCGACGAGGTCGTACAACTCACGATTGGGAACGCTGGCGAGGTACATGGAGCGTCAGTCTGTCCGGTCGGTCGAGGCCGGCAATGTACACGCAAATGGCGCCGGCGGGTATGCGTCCGGCCGCATGCATGGCAACGCGGCGCCGGACTGTCGAAGTGCTGGTCGCAGCGGCGCCAGCGCGCTCCATTGTAGCGCCCCGCACAGCCGCACGCGCCCGGTTTCAGCCCAGCCTGAGCTGCGAGATCCGCATGCCGGACAGCCAGAGCGCGGCGAAATAGGCAGCGGCGGCTGCGGTAATGGTCAGCCCGAGCCAGCCGGCCCGCAAGAGCGGCGCCGCCCCGAGCCACCAGTCGAGCGGCCGCGACAGGCTGAAGAGCGTGAGCAGCATCGCCGCATTGCCCGCGACGAGTCGCAGCAGCAATGCCCACCAACCCCGCCCGTGCACGACAACGCCGTCCCGCCTCAGGCCGCGGTACAGCAGCGCTGCATTGAGCATGGCGGCGACCGAGGTTGCGAGCGCGAGACCGGCGTGGGTGGCGCCATAGTCGATCGCGGTGAGCCACCAGGCAAGCGCCACGCTCAGCAGGAAGTTGACCGCAAGCGCGATCAGGCCGATGCGCACCGGCGTGCGCGTGTCTTCCCGCGCGAAATACGCCGGCGCGAGAATCTTCACCAGCGAGAAGCCGATCAGGCCTAGCGCGAAGGCTTCCAGGCTGATCGCGGTCAGCGCGACGTCTTCCGGCGAGAACTCGCCGCCGAAGAAGATCGTCGCGACGAGCGGCCCGGACAGAACGACCAGCCCGACCGCCGCCGGCACCGCGATCAGCAGCGTCAGCTTCATCGACCAGTCGATGGTCTGCGCGAACTGCTCCATCGACTCGCTCGCATGCTGCCGCGAGAGGTGCGGCAGCGTCACCGTGGCGAGCGCAATGCCGAACAGCCCGAGGGGGAACTCCATCAACCGATCGGAGTAATACAGCAGGCTGATCTTGCCGACGCCGAGCAGGGAGGCGATGATGCCGCCCAGCAGCACGTTGAGCTGCGCGATCGACGAGCCGAAGATGGCCGGCAGCATCAGGCGCCCGATGCGCCTGACGCCTTCGTGGCCGGGTCGCCAGCGGGGACGCGGCAGCGCGTCGATGCGCGCCAGGAACGGCAGCTGGAAGAGGAGCTGCACGATACCCGCGATCAGCACGCCGTAAGCGAGCGCCATGCCCGGTTCGTCGAGCAGCGGAGCCAGGTACAGCGCGGCGGCGATCAGCGCGACATTCAGGATGACCGGCGTGAATGCCGGCACGCCGAAGCGGCCATAGGTGTTGAGGATGCCGCCGGCGAATGCCGTCAGTGAGACGAACAGCAGGTACGGAAACGTGAAGCGCAGCATGGCCGAGGCCAGCTCGAAACGGCCGTTCTCGCCGATGAATCCCGGCGCCACAGCAAGCACCAGGAGCGGCGCGGCGATCACACCGAGCGCGGTTATGGCAAACAGCACCAGCCCCAGCGTACCGGCGACGGCGTCGACCAGCTCGCGGGCCTCCGCGTGCGGGTGCTGCTCCCGGTAGCGGGCCATCACCGGGACGAATCCCTGCGAGAAAGCGCCCTCGGCGAAGAACCTCCGCAGCATGTTCGGAATGCGGTTGGCCACGATGAAGGCGTCCATGACGATCGTAGCGCCGAAGAAACGCGCGAATACGACATCGCGGACCAGGCCGAGGATGCGCGACAGCAGCGTCATCGCGCTGACGACGGATGTCGACTTCAGCAGGCCGCGCGCGCTGTGGCCCGCAGGCACGGGCCGGGGGTCCGGCGGATCGCTGTCGGGCGTTGGCGGGCTTTCCATCGGCGCGTCCGTCCGCAGACTCAATTGGGCTAGTTTATCCCGCAAAGGGCAGTAAATCAGGCATTTAGCTGCGCGGGACCGGGCGGCTGGCAAGCGCCGGGCAACGTTGACATTCGCCGGCCGCCCGCGAATAATACGCGGCTCTTCGGGCCCCGCCGGCTACTCCAGGCGCAAGCGGGCCCGAACCCCCAACGAACGGATCGAAACAACGTGGCAAATATCAAATCCGCGCAGAAACGCGCCCGGCAAGCCGAGAAGGCTCGCCTGCACAACATGGGCCTGCGCTCCAAGATGCGCACTCACATCAAGGCGGTCCTGAAGGCCGTCGAGAAAGGCGACAAGGCGGAGGCCGACGCCGCCTACAAGGCAGCGGTGCCCGTCATCGACAGTATGACCAACAAGGGCATCGTCACGCCGAACAAGGCGGCTCGCCACAAGAGCCGGCTGAACCGCAAGATCAAGGAACTCGCCGGCTGATCCGGCGGCTTCCTGTCGACGTTCGTCGACCACGAAAGGGCCCGCAGCGGCCCTTTTTTTTGCGCCGCGGTGCGGGCGACGCGTTCATCTTATGTCGAATGAGCGCCGCTCGTCGCCGCGGATTGCCTGTTCGTCGGAAAATACCGGTATCTTCTTGATAATCTGAATCGCATCACGGACGACTGTGTGACGTCAATGTAGGATTCGTCGCGTACTTCAGGCAAGGGATGCCGACTATGCGACACCAAAAGGGATTTACCTTACTCGAGCTCATGACCACGCTGGCCGTCGGGGCGATTCTCGTCTCCTTCGCGGTACCCAGCATGCAGGCGGTCAACGCCAATTCCAACCAGGCCGGCTCGATCAACGATCTCGTTTCGGCGATTCACATCGCTCGCAGCACGGCCGTCAGCCAGAATACGCGCGTTACCGTTTGCGCCAGTGACGACGGCAGCAGCTGCACGGCCGGCGGCTGGCACACGGGCTACGTCGTCTTTCGCGACGTCGACGGCGACCAGGCGCTCGACGGCGAAGACACCATCATCAAGACGGGCGACAAGCTCGATTCGCTGAAGATCGCCCCGACCGGCATCGGCGCAGCACTGACCTACCGCATGAACGGTCGCGTCAACCAGGCCGCCAACGGCACCGTCATCGGCGCCTTCGCGTTCTGCGATTACCGGGGCTCCAGCCACGCACGTGCGCTGGTCATCGACATCTCGGGCCGCCCCCGCGTGCTCGACAGCGGTGAGCATGCGTACTCGTGCTGAAGACAAGCCGAAAACTGGATTGCCCGCAGAGAGCTGACGGGCAAGGCGGCTTCTCGCTCATCGAGCTGCTCGTCACCCTCGTCGTGTTCAGCGTCGGGCTGCTGGCGATCGCCGGATTGCAGACCGTCTCGAAGCAGGCGAACTACGAGAGCGTGCAGCGCTCGGCAGCCGCCCAGGTTGCCTATGGCCTGCTCGAAGACATGCGGATGAACGGCCCCGCCCTGGCCAACTACGTCGCTGCCCCGGACTTCGGCGGTAGCACGCTCGGCGCCGAACCCGCGCCGAATTGCCGCAGCATGGGGTCCGAGTGCACGAGCGCCGAGCGGGCTGCGCACGACCTCTGGTTCTGGGAGTCGACCGTCGACGGCCTGCGGGAGATCGCGAACGGAGTCGCGACAGGCGGCATCGTCGACCCGACCGTCTGCGTCCAGGGACCCGTCGCCGGCGACGCCGGCGTCTACGTCGTATCCATCGCCTGGCGCGGCAGCGCGGCACTGGTCAATCCGGTGATCAATGCCTGCGGTTCCGGCCTCGGCAAGTACGGCGACGGCGACGCGCACCGGCGCGTGCTGACCGTCGGCACGTTCATAGACCCGAATCTCTGAGGACGATAACGGTGCCTGCTCTCATCAACAAACAACGCGGCGTAACGCTGGTCGAGCTCATGATCGCCATGCTGCTCGCGCTGATGACAGGCGCCGCGATCATGGCCGTGTTCTCGAACAGCCGCCAGAACTTCAAGCAGGACGAGAACACCCTGCGCATGCAGGACGACGCGCGCCACGCCATGCGCGAGATCGCCTACGACCTGAGCATGGCGGGTCATTTCGCCGACCTGCTGATGCCGAGTTCGGTGACGCCGGACGGCAGCCTGGCCGTCGCGACGGACTGCGGTCCTGCCGGCGTGCCCGACTGGGTATACCTGTTGCGGGACCCGGGCACCGGGGAGAACCTGTCGCTGACCGCGGTCGACAACGCCACCGGCGGCGCGGCGAGCGCGGCCCATAGCTGCATTGCCGGCGGAGAGCTGGTGCCCGGCACGGACGTCGTCTCCGTCAAGCGGGTTGCTGGCGGCGCGAGCGCGGCGACATCGGCGGGCCAGGTCTACCTGCGGACGAACGGCACCGTCGGCCTGCTCTACCGCGATCCGATGGGGCCGCCGGCGATACCGGTGCCCGCACCTTTCTCCGAGTGGGAATACCGGCCGCGCATCTACTACGTGCGGAACTACGCCGATTCGCCCGGCGACGGCATCCCGACGCTGTGCCGGAAGTTCCTCGCCGCGCCTGCGTCCATGACCACCGAGTGCCTCGCGGTCGGCATCGAGAACCTGCAGATCGAATACGGCATCGATACCACCGGCAACGGCGATGCCAACGTATTCCTG
>JBFJUJ010000206.1:0-4693 GCA_041624755.1 Woeseia sp.
AGCTTGCCGTCGACGATGTCGTAGATGGCATCTGCGCCCCAGGTCAGCGGGTCGTAGGCGCGGCAGCGCGGCCGGCTGCCGCCGCCCCATTCGTCGGTGAAGATGACCTTGGTGCCGTCGTTGTTGAAGGTCGCCGAGTGCCAGTAGGCAAAGCCCTTGTCGACGACCTCATCGATGCGCTGCGGGTTCAACGGATCCGAGATGTCGAAGATGATGCCATTGCCCGAGCAGGCACCGGCGGCGATCCCGCGCTCGGGAAACACGGTGATGTCGTGGCACTGGTCGGTCTGGTAGGTCTCCTGCGTGTCGTCGCCATGGTCGCCGCCGCGCCAGAGGCCGGCGAGGACGCCGGTCTCCGGATCGGCGAACACGGCGGGGCTGTCGACGATGCGCGCGCTGCCCGGGTCGTCGACCGGTATCTCGATGACGTCGATACGGAACAGCGCGGTACGCTCGTCGCCGGGGATCTCGCCGATGCAGCCTTGAAGCTCATCCTCCTCGCGCACGGTCGACGTGCCGGAATTGTAGACGATGATCCTGCCGTCCTCGCCCGGGCCGGCGACGACCGAATGCGTGTGCGAGCCTCGGCAGGTCTGGACCGCGCCGACCTGCAAGGGCCGGGTCGGGTCGCTGATGTCGAAGATGCGCAGCCCCCGGAAACGCTCGGTGCTGACGTCGCCGGTAACGCCTTCGAGCCCGCAATCGACGCGCCCGCGCGTCTGCTCGACCGACATTATCAGGAGATCGCCGACGATCGAGACGTCGCCCTGCCCCCCGGGACAGACGATCGAGCTGACCAGTTCGGGCAGTCCGCCGTCGCCCAGCCGGTAGACGTTGAAGCCGTGGTAACTGCCGGCCACCAGCACGTCGCCGGCGAAAGCCATATCGGTGTTGGCAAAGCTCAGGAGCGGCGCGCGCGGCTCCTCGTCGTCTTCATCGTCGACCTCTTCCACCTGCCCGGCCCCGACGCCCTCGTCGCCGGCCGCGTCGGACCGTGCCTGCCCGCCGGCCGCAGCCTGCTGCAGGCGCTTGGGCGGCAATCCCGCCGGGTTGCGCGGATCGAAGAAACCGGGCGGTTTCGGCAACGAGGCCAGGAGTTCGAGGTTCCACAGCGCCTGGCCGGCGTCGTCGAAGCCGGCGGCCAGCCCCGCGCGCGGATCGGACGACAGGCCGACCAGCATGGCATTCATGCGCTCGATCTCGGTCGTCTGGTCGTTGGTAACGTCCGACGTGAACTCGAAGAGCACCGGGTCGTAGGCCGAGCCGGGCTGTTCGAGAAGCTCCTCGACCATCTTCACCGCCCCCTCGTGGTGGGCGATCATCAGCGTCAGGAACAAGCGGTCGAATTCCGCGCCTTCCGCCGCGGCGAGTTCGGCCATCTGTTCCGGCGTCGCCATGCCGGCCATCGAATGGGAGGTGTGCATGGCGTCGTGTGCGGCCGGGTCCGGCACCGGCTCACCGCGCTCGCTCAGCCACTGCTGCATGAACTCGATCTCGTCGCCCTGGGAGGCCTTGATGCGCCCCGCGACGTCGATCAGCTCCGGGTTGTTCATCCGCCCGTCCACCAGCGCGGCCATTTCCAGCGCCTGGTGATGGTGCGGGATCATGTCGCTCATGAACTGCGCGTCGGCCGGCGAATAGCTCGTATCGGCGATCTCGATCGCCTCCTCGGCGCTGAGCTGCCGCGCCGCGCCGCCGCCCGGTGCGCCCGGCTGAACGATCGGCGCCTGGGCCAGGGCGACGTTCGCGAGGCCGAGCAGGACCAGGCCCGGGCAGGCCTTGGACAAGCGTTTATTGAGATAAGCGGTGCTGGCCGTCAACGGAATTGCCCTCATGTCGATAGGAAAGTGCGGGTGGAAATCATCCCGATGGGATGTGCCGTCCGACTCACAGGAGCTGCTGAACGAAGATCGCCACGATCGCGGCCGGGCATACATAGCGCACGTAGGACGGCCAGATGCGCCAGAACAGGCCGCGCGCGGATTCGGGCATGCCCTTGCGGATCTCCTCGATCACGCTGTTGCGGTGCCAGATCCAGCCGGCGAACACGCACATCAGCAGGCCGAGCAGCGGCTGGCTGTAGCGCGTGGCGGTCGCCACCGCGAGTCCGAACAGCGTGTCGAAATTCAGGATCAGCACGAGGCTGACGAGCGTGACGGCGCCGCCGATCAGGAATGTTGCCGTCTTGCGTTCCATGTCATGGTGCTCGACGGTGTAAGCGACCGGCACCTCGAGCATCGAGATCGACGAGGTCAGCGCCGCGACCGACATCAGCACGAAGAACGCCAGCGCGACGAACAGGCCGGCGCCCCCCATCGACTCGAACAGGGCCGGCAACACGGCGAAGATCAGCGTGTCCTCGGCGATGAGCGTGCCGGACGCGTTGTAGATCTCGACGCCGTTGTGCTGCGCGACGTACATCGCCGGGATGATCAGCATGCCGGCCGTGACCGCGATGCCGATATCGAACAGCGTCACCGAGCGACCCAGCGCGACGAGGTTTTCCCGATCGCTGACGTAGGAGCCGTAGATAAGCATCGTGCCGACGCCGAGCGACATCGAGAAGAACGCCTGGCCCATGGCGCTCAGGATCAGTCCCGGGTCGGTGATGCGGCTGAAATCCGGCACCAGGTAGGTCCGGACGCCTTCGCCGGCGCCGTCCAGCGTCAGTACGTAGACGATCAGCAGGACGAGGATGCCGATCAGTGCCGGCATCAGCCGCGTGCACCATTTCTCGATGCCGTCCCGGACACCGCCGCAGATGATGACGACGGTCATGAACATGAAGGTCGCGGTGAAGATCAGGTTGCGACCCACGCTGAAGCTGGTCAGCCACGACGAAGCGCGGAACGCGCCGGCCATGTCGGCGACCGCGGCGAGTGAAAACGCGAGCATCCAGCCTGCCACGATGGCGTAGAAGCTCAGGATCAGGCTGGCCGTGAGTATCCCGAGATAGCCCGTCGCCGCGCCGAGCTGCCGCGTGGCGCCGTTCCTTGCGATGCCGCGCAGGGCCGTGACGGCATTCGCCTTCGCGTGCCGGCCGATGATCAGCTCCGCCATCAGCGCCGGAAAGGCGAGGCAGAACGCCAGCACGAGGTAGACGAGCAGGAACGCGGCGCCGCCGTTCTGTGCGGCCTGGGTCGGAAACCCCCAGATGTTGCCCAGGCCGACGGCGGAGCCCGCCGCGGCGAGAACGAAGCCGAGCCTGGAGCTGAACTCACCGCGGGGAGCGCTCATTCGGTTCTCCTTGTTCTTGTCTGTGCGGGGGACGACTGACGGAATCGTATCGCATGAGCCGTAATCGCGACAGCCGGCGCCGCAGGCGGCGAGACGGCGCCGCGGCCCGCAGCGATCCCGTCAACCGACCGTCGATTGGCGCTACGATGGGTGCCCTGTGGATGAAGGCTTCCCTTCTGGGGCATTCTGACGGCCTCGTTGAATGCGTGTCCCCGTCGATGCCTGGCGAAGCATGCCGACGTCCCCCGGTCAGCTCACGATGAGGAGACCCGCCCATGCGCAAGTTGATCCTGGCAGCCCTGCTGGCCATCCCGGTTGCGTCCTCCGCGCAGTCGGTTCCGCCGAAGTTCACCCTCGAGGCCGCGGCACTCGCCGCGAAGCTCGTCGAGCGCCTCGATCTGCGGCACGGCGAGCATTTTCTCGCCGTCGCGCACCCGGGACTCTACGACGAGCTGATCCGGCAGCTGCGCTACGAGGTCATGCAAGCCGGTGCCGTCGATCTCGGCGTCATCGACGTGCTGGAGGAGCCGGTGCCGGGGAACTGGGACGACGACGTGCTGCGTGACGGCGGGCTCGCGGCACGGGCGGCACTGAAAGAGATGCTCGACAACGTCGATGCGTCCGTCATGCTGCCGGGCGCTAACACGTCCCATCCCGCGTATCTCGCCGTGCAGGACCGGCTGCGCGACGGTCACGGCCGCACCGTGCATTTCCACTGGCTCGAGGGCGGCAGCGCCTTCCCGCTGCCGGGCCAGCCGCTGCCGCCGCGTCACGTCATCGAGGCGACCTACCAGCGGGCCGTGCTGCAGACCGACTACGCCGCGCTCGCGGCGCGCCAGCGGCGTTTCGCGGAGGCGATGCGCGCCGGTGAAGTCCGAGTGACGAGCCCGGCGGGCACCGATATCCGCTTCCGCATCGGCGATCGCCCCGTCAATTTCCAGGACGGCGACGCGTCAGCCGCGCGCACGGACGCCGGCGTCGTCCTTATCGATCGCGAGATCGAGCTGCCGGGCGGCGCGATCCGGGTCGCGCCGCTCGAGGAGAGCGTGTACGGCAGGATCGCGTTCCCGCCGTCGCAGTGGTCCGGGACACCCGTTACCGGCCTCGCGCTCACGATCGAAGCCGGCCGGGTCGTCTCGGTATCGGCCGCCACGGGCCGGGAGGCGGTCGAGGCCGAGATGGCCGCCGCCGGCGCGGCCGGCCGGGCGTTCCGCGAATTCGGCCTGGGCTTCAATCCCCTGCTCGCAGTGCCCGCGGAGAATCGGTGGATCCCCTATTACGGCTACGGCGCCGGCGTCGTGCGCCTGTCGCTCGGCGACAACTCGGAGCTCGGCGGCGAGGTGACCGGCGGCTATGTCCGCTGGAATTTCTTCACCGACACCCCGGTGACCGTGGGCGGCGAGGCCTGGGTCCGGGACGGCCGCATGCTCAGGTAGCGGGCGATGCCGCTGTCACC
>JBFJUJ010000207.1:0-4618 GCA_041624755.1 Woeseia sp.
CCGCGGGCGGCTGTTCGTGGCCGACCGCGGCAACAGCCGCATCCAGATCTTCGACCAGGGCGGCAAGCACCTCGCGACGTGGACCCAGTTCGGGCGCCCGAGCGGCCTCTACATCGACGCCAACGACATCCTCTACTCGGCCGACTCCGAGTCGAACGCGAGCCGCAACCCGGGCTGGAAGCGCGGCATCCGCATCGGCAGCGCGGCCGACGGGTTCGTGACGGCATTCGTCCCGGACCCCGAGCCGGACCAGGACAACTCCGGCACCAGCGGCGCCGAGGGCGTGGCCGTGGACGCGGCCGGCAATATCTACGGGGCCGAGGTCGGGCCGCGGGCGCTCAAGAAATACGTCCGCCACTAGCCGGGCGCCGGCGGTCGGTGGGCCGAACTCCGGGGCTCGCGGGCGGTCTCAGGGCAATGGATTACGGTTTACCGGGGCCGCGAGGTGGTAGACTCGCGGCCAGCGAATCCTGAACAGGAGCCCATTGCATGAACGAAAACGTCAATTACCTGTCGCCGGTCGCCACCGCCTCGGTGGAGGCCCGCTCGCAGTTCATCTGGAAATGCTACGCCCACGTCGTCGGCGCGATACTGGCGTTCGCGGCCATCGAGGCCTACCTGATCCAGAGCGGCATCGCCGAGCGCATCGCGCAGCCGATGATGCAGAACTGGCTGCTGGTACTCGGCGCCTTCATGCTGGCCAGCTGGGGCGCTTCGCACGTCGCCCATCGCATCGAATCGAAACAGATGCAATACGCCGCCTTCGGGTTCTTCGTCGTCGTCGAGGCGCTGATCTTCGCGCCGCTGCTCTATCTCGCCTACACCTACCAGCCGGGGGTGATCGACAGCGCGGCCGGCACCACGATCCTGGGCTGCATCGGCCTCATCGCCGTCGCGATGATCACGCGCAAGGATTTCTCGTTCCTGCGCGGCATCCTGATGTGGGCCTTCATCCTCGCGATGGTCGGTATCGTCGCGAGCCTGCTGTTCGGCTTCCAGCTCGGCACCTGGTTCTCGGTCGGCATGATCGGTTTCGCCGGCGCCGCGGTGCTCTACGACACGTCGAACATCATGCACCATTACCCTGAGGAGCGTTACGTTGCCGCGTCGATGGCGCTGTTCGCCTCGATCGCCCTGATGTTCTGGTACATCCTGCAGCTCTTCATGAGCCGCGAATAGCAAGTCTCCGGGGACGGGGAGCGGCCGCACGCCGTTCTCCTCCCCTGCTCCGCGTTCATCCGCGCGGCGCAACGCGCTATACTCGGCGCGCATGACAGGGACGCTTTCCCGTTCGCCGAAAGTCGCGGAACTTCCCGCGACCGGCGGCCAGCCGTGCGCGGGGCCGCTGCAATGATCCTCGCGGCACCGACCCTCAAGCCCGGACGCCGCCTCAACGTACTCCTCGCGACGCTGCTGATCGCGCTGCCGGGCCTGACGCACGCCCAGGAGCCGCCGGCATTCCAGCCCGCCGTCGCCAGTTCGGCCATGAACGAGCTCGGCGAACAGATCGACGGCGACGCCGTCGACGCGGATTTTCTCACCGCGGCCCGTGCCAGGGCCGTATCGATCAATGCCGCCGCGGCCGCCTGCTACCAGCAGGCCACCGACGATCGCGCGAGGCTCGAGGCGCGCTTCGAGCCGCTCAAGGACATCGATCCGACGGTCGATGCGGCAGTGTTCGACCAGCGCACGAGCATCCAGAACGAACTCAATGCCGCCATCCAGCGGCAGACGCAGTGCGCGGCTGTCCGGGACGATGCCGAGAAGCTCGTCGACCGCATTACCGAGACGCAGAGCCTGCTGTCGCAGCGCTTCCTGTTCGCACGCGGCGAATCGATCTTTGGAGCGCTCGCGCGGCTACCGACGCAGTTCAGCGAGTGGCGTGCCCGGGCGAGTACCGCGCTCGCCCTCGAGTTCGAGGACGGCGTTACGGTCAACCGCCTGCTCTGGCTGCTGCTCGCGGCGGGGTTGATCGCCGCTGCCGCCGGGCTTTACCTGCGCTATCGTTTCAAGCTGTGGTACGAGACAGCCGGCGGCGACGACGCCGAGCCGCAGCTCCGCTACCTGTTCCCGAAGCCGCTCGCGCAATACGCGCCGCTCATGCTCGAGGGCGCGGCATTCCTGCTGGTCCTGTTCCTGGCCGTGCGCAATGCGTCCTTCGACCTGGTCGTCGTGCGCATCGCAGCGGGCATCCTGATGTTCGGCTTCGGCTGCACCGTGATCGACTGGGCGACCGGGCCGAAATCGCCGGCCGCCAGCATCAAGGGACTGATACCCGATCACGTCCGGCCGCTCAGGCTCCGCCTGCGGCTGTTCGTGCTGACGCTGGTCGCAAGCTACATCGTGCTCGGCACAACCTGGCTGACGATACGCCTCGTCGATCCCAGCGTCGGCGGCCGCGCCACGATGACCCTGCTCGTAGCCGTCTCGCTGATCGCGGTCATGCATTACCTGCGACGCATCCCGGGCTTGCGGCACCGTTTCCGGCTCGTGCGCTACGGGGCACTGCTCGCGCTCGCGGCCGGCGTCGTCTGCGTACTGTTCGGCTACCAGAATCTCGCCGGCTATCTCGTGCACGGTGCGACGCGCACGGCACTGGCGCTGCTTGTCCTGTGGATTCTCCTGTGGCTGGTATACCAGGGCTTCGAGTTCCTGGTGCAGCCCGACTCGCCGACGGCCACCCGCCTCCGGCGCAACCTCGGCGTGCGCAAGCAGAGTTCCCGCTCCGGCATCGGCTTCCTGCAGCTGGTCGCCGATCTCGTCCTGTGGCTCTCCTTCGTCGTCTACCTGATCTACGTCTGGGACGAATCGGGCACCACGCTCGACCGGCTGGTCGAGCTGATCACGATCGGTCCGCGCATCGGCAATATCCAGCTCGTACCGGCGAAGATCATCGGCGGCATTCTCGTGTTCGCCGGCGTCATCGTGCTGATCGGGTGGATCAAGCGCTGGATAGACAGCCGCTGGCTGCAGCATATCGTCGCCGAGCGCGGCGCCCGCGAGGCGCTGATCACGCTGATCGGTTACGTCGGCTTCATCATCGCCGTGCTGATCGGCCTCGTGCAGGCCGGCGTGGACCTGAGCGGCCTCGCCATCGTGTCGGGCGCGCTGGCCCTGGGACTCGGCTTCGGGCTGCAGGAGATTGCGAATAACTTCGTCTCCGGCGTCATCCTGCTGTTCGAACGGCCGATCCGCGCCGGCGACTTCGTCACCGTGGGCGATGTCGAGGGGTTCGTGCGCCGTATTCGCATTCGCGCCACCGAGATCGAGACGCTGGACAACCAGAACGTACTCGTCCCGAATTCCGAGCTGGTGTCGGGCCGGGTCACGAACTGGGTGCTGCGGAACCCGCAGGGGCGGCTGCAGATCCGCGTCGGCGTCGCCTACGGCAGTGATGTGGAGAAGGTGAAAGAGATCCTGCTGCGCGTCGGCAGCGAGCATCCCGAGGTCATCACCGACGGGCGTGCGCCGGCGCCCCGCGCGCTGTTCATGGGCTTCGGCGACTCATCTCTGGACTTCGAGCTGCGCGTCCGAATCCAGCGCATCGAGCGGCGCTTCTCGGTCATCAGCGACATCAATTTCGCCATCGACCGGGAATTCCGCGAGGCCGGCGTCACGATCCCGTTCCCGCAGCGCGACCTGCATATCGTGTCCTACCCGGAACCGCCTGGCCGGGCGGAACCGGCTGCGGAGCCGCAGAAGGCCGCCGAAGACACGCTGCGCTCGCGCATCATGCACCATCCGGAACACCTGACGCGCAGCCTGCGCGAGGACGTCACCGTCGACGCTGAGATCGACGAGGTGTGGGCGGCGATCACCGATCTCGAAGTCATGAAGAAGTGGCTGGTGAAGGACGGTGAGTTCCGGCCGTTCATCGGCGGCCGGTATGCGCTCGAACTGCTGGACGAGTCGGAAATGAGCGGCCGCATCGACATGTTCCTGCCGCCCCGCCGCATGCGCCTCGTGGCGGCGCCGCGGCAGAACGAGGAGCCGCTGGCCAGCGGGCCGATCACGATCGACTTCGTCCTGAACGAGGTCGAGAAGGAGCAGCGCACAGAGCTGACGGTCATCGTCGCCGGCATCCCGGCATCCGAGGACTGGGAGATGGACTATCGGCGCGCGGAGGATCGCTGGTCGAATGCGCTCGAGGAGCTCAAGGAATACCTCGCGCCCAAGTGACGACCGAGCTCATCGGGCCGCGGTGATCGCCTCGAGTCCGCCCATGTAGGGGCGCAGCGCCTGCGGCACCTCGATGCTGCCGTCGGCCCGCTGGTAGTTCTCCATGACCGCGACCAGCGCCCGGCCGGCGGCGACTCCCGAGCCGTTCAGCGTGTGCAGGAGCTCGGGCCGGCCGGTCTCCGGGTTACGCCAGCGAGCCTGCATGCGGCGCGCCTGGAAATCGCCGAAGTTGCTGCAGGAGGAGATCTCGCGGTAGCGCTGCTGCCCCGGCAGCCAGACCTCGATGTCGTAGGTTCTCGTCGCCGCGAAGCCTAAGTCTCCCGCGCACAGTGCGACGACGCGATAAGGCAGGTGCAGCCTCTGCAGGACCGTCTCGGCGTGCGACGTGAGCTCCTCGAGCGTCTGTTCGGCGTCCGCCGGGCGCGTGAGGTGGACGAGC
>JBFJUJ010000208.1:0-4606 GCA_041624755.1 Woeseia sp.
CGACATCGAAGGCGTCGGCTCCGGCTACGCGCACGCCGCGATCGAGGTGCCGGGCTTCGGCCGCTGCTACACCTACCGCGCGGACCCGGGCTACGTGGACGACGGCCTGGCGCCGTTCGACTGGTATCACGAACTCGTGCTGCTGGGCTGCCTGCGCCACGCGTTCCCCGACCCCTATCGCGCCGCGATCGAGGCCGTCGGCTCCAGGCCCGACCCGGACCCCGCGCGGCGGGCGCGGCACCGGCGAATCCTCGCAGTCATGCGCGGGGGCGGCCCGTGAGCCGGGCGGGCGCCGGCGTCGCACTCGGCGCGCTGCTCGGCCTCGCCGCCTGTGCGACGGCGCCGCCGACCAACGTCGAGAACATCTGCGCCATCTTCGATGAGAAGGGCGGCTGGTATCGCGACGCGAAGCGCTCGGAGAAGCGCTGGGGCACGCCCGTGCACGTGCAGATGGCAATCATCCGCCAGGAGTCCTCGTTCCGCTTCGACGCCCGGCCGCCGCGGCGCAAGCTGCTCGGTTTCATCCCGTGGACGCGTCCGTCCAACGCCTACGGCTACGCGCAGGTGCTCGACAGCACCTGGGAGTGGTACCAGCAGGAGGCGGGCGGCATGTTCTCCGACCGTGACGATTTCGGCGACGCCATCGATTTCGTCGGCTGGTACACGAACGTGACGCAGCGCACACTGGGCGTCTCGAAATGGGACCCCTACAACCAGTACCTCGCGTATCACGAGGGACATACCGGCTGGCGGCGCAAGAGCTACCGCGGCAAGCGCTGGCTCATCGAGACGGCGCGCAAGGTCGAGTACCGGGCGCGGGAATGGGGCGCACAGCTCGACCGCTGCGAGGACGACCTGGACAGCGGCTGGTGGCCGTTCTGAGGACGACCTGTCGTGCCTGCAGGGCCGCCTGAGCGCTGTTCGCCGTAATAATTTCTCCCCGGGCCCGGTCGTCTGGCCCACACACCGAGGAGAGCAAGATGCCCATGACACCCGCCCGCGCGCTCGTCTACGCGGGTTTTGTCGCGCTGCTGGTGACGACCTTCGCGCTGTCGCACAGCGTGCGCTCCGCCGCCGCCGACTACGCGGCGCTGCCGGCGAGCGCGAGCGACGTGACGCCGAAAGCGACCGGCGACGCCGCGCCAGCATTCACCGTGCGCACGGTGGACGATGAGCCCTACCGCTTCGACCCGCATGCGCTCGAGCGGCCGGCGATCCTGATCTCCTTCCGCGGCGGCTGGTGCCCCTACTGCAACCTGCACCTGTCCGAGCTGCGCAACGTGATCCCGCAGCTCAGCGACATGGGCTACGACGTGCTGTTCCTGAGCGGCGATCGGCCCGAACAGCTCTACGAGGGACTCGAGGCAGACACGCAGCAGGACATCGCCGGGCGTAACTACGTCATCCTTTCCGACGCCGACATGCACGCGGCGCGCGCGCTCGGCATCGCCTTCCGCATCGACGCAGGCCTGCACGATTACCTCGAGCGCAAGGATCGCGACTACGAGGGATCCTCGATCGGCAAGCACAACGCGCTTGCCGTGCCGGCGGTCTACGTGATCGACGTCGACGGTCGCATCGTGTTCGATTTCGTCAACGCGAATTACAAGATTCGCCTGCCGGCCGACGAACTGCTTACCGCGGCCCGCCGCGTCGCGCCGTAGCACCGCGGCCGGCGGCTGCGCGCCGCTGCCGGTCAGCCCCTGTCGCCCCGGCTCTCCCTGTGGCAGGCTGTCGCGCGACCGGCGCCGGGACGCGGCGCCCGGACCGGACTGCGGAGCGGGGCAGCGCCTGCCGGCCCGGACCTGGACTGGAAGAGGGGAAATCGCGTGGCGACTGCGAACGACAACGGGCCGATCGGCCGGGGTCTCCGCGTCCTGCTGAAGATCGAGCCGCGGGAGCAGCGCGCGACCATCGTCTCGTTCCTGTTCATCTTCGTGCTCATGGCCGCCTATTTCATCCTGCGGCCGGTGCGCGACGCGATGTCCAGCGACTTCTCCAACGAGGAATTGAGCTGGCTGTGGACGGGGACGTTCCTGTTCAGCGTGCCCGCGGTCGTGCTGTACGGCGCGATCATTCCGCGCGTGCGTTTCGACCGGCTGGTGCCGAGCGTCTACGCCTTCTTCGCCGCGACGTTCCTGGGCTTCTACGCCGGCAGCGCGGCGCTGCCCGGCGCGCTGTGGCTCGACAAGCTCTTCTACGTCTGGCTCAGCGTGTTCAGCCTGTTCCACGTGTCCGTGTTCTGGAGTTTCATGTCGGGCCTGTTCCGGCGGGAGCAGGCGCGGCGGCTGTTCGCGATCATCGCGACCGGTGCCAGCGCCGGCGCGGTCGCCGGGCCGGCGGTCGCGACCTTCTTCGCGGACGACCTCGGGACGATGAACCTGATGCTGATCGCCGCGGTGATGCTGCTGCTGCCGATCCCGCTTATCCGCATACTCGAGCGCCTGAAGGTCACGGACCTCGGCAACGAGGACCTGCGCGCCGACCTGAGCCGGCAGGTCAGGCTCGGGCGCAACCCGTTCTCCGGCTTCACGCTGCTTTTTACGAACCGCTACCTGCTCGGCATCGCCGTGTTCATCCTGCTGTACGTGGCCATGAACACCGTGTTCTATTTCGAGATCCGCGGCCTGCTGCGCGACTTCGAGCGCGCCACGCGCACCCAGTGGTGGGGCGGCATGGATCTCGTCGTCAATTCGCTGACGATCCTGATCGCGCTGTTCGGCACCGGGCGGCTCGCGACGCGCTTCGGCATGGCGACGACGCTCGCGCTGCTGCCGGTGCTGATGGTCGGCGGCTGGCTGTTGATCGCGGCGCTGCCGCTCCTGCCGATCATCGTCGGCATGCAGGTCGCGCGGCGCGCGGGCAACTACGCGATCACCCGTCCCGGGCGCGAGATGCTGTTCACCCAGGTCGACGAGGAAAGTCGCTACAAGGCGAAGCCCGTCATCGATATCGTCGTGTACCGCGGCGGCGACATGCTGACGGCCTGGGCCTACACCGGCGTCACGGCGGCGCTCGGCCTGGGCCTGTCGGGCATTGCTATAATCGCCGCCGCCGTCGCCGCGGTCTGGGCGCTGGCGGGAATAACCATGGGCCGGTCCTACGATCGCGCCCCCGACACGGCGGCATCCACCGCCGGGGACTGATACCGACATGACCGACGCCTGGATCTGCGATGCCGTGCGCACGCCGATCGGCCGCTACGGTGGCGCCCTCTCCGCGGTCCGCGCCGACGATCTCGGCGCCGTGCCGCTGCGCGCGTTGCTCGAGCGGCAGCCGTCGCTCGATCCCGCCGCGATCGACGACGTGGTTTACGGCTGCGCCAACCAGGCGGGCGAGGACAACCGCAACGTCGCCCGCATGGCCGTGCTGCTCGCCGGGCTGCCGCCGACCGTGCCCGCGGCGACCGTCAACCGGCTCTGCGGTTCCGGCATGAACGCGATCGCGAATCTCGCGGACGCGATCAGGAGCGGCGGCGCGCGTCTCGGCCTGGCCGGAGGAGTCGAGTCGATGTCGCGGGCGCCGTTCGTCATGGCGAAGGCGACGGCAGCCTTCAGCCGCAACGCGGAGGTCTACGACACGACGCTCGGCTGGCGCTTCGTCAATCGCGAGCTCGAGAAACAGTACGGCATCGACTCGATGGCCGAGACGGCTGAGAACGTGGCGGCCGAATACGGCGTGTCGCGCGCCGACCAGGACCGCTTCGCGCTCGCGAGCCAGCAGCGCGCCGCCGCGGCGATGTCCGCAGGCCGCCTCGCCGCGGAGATCGTGCCCGTTCGCATCCCGCAGCGGCGCGGCGAGCCGCTCGTCGTCGACACGGACGAGCACCCGCGCCCCGATTCGGACCTCGCCGGACTGGAGCGCCTCAAGCCCATCGTGCGCACCGACGGCACGGTTACCGCAGGCAATGCCTCCGGCATCAACGACGGCGCCTGCGGGCTGCTGCTGGCGTCTGAAGCGGCCGCCAAGGAGCAGGGCCTCGAGCCGCGCGCGCGCGTCGTTGCCTGGGCGGCTGCCGGGGTCGAGCCCCGGGTCATGGGCATCGGGCCGGTGCCGGCATCGCGCAGGGCGCTTGCGCTCGCCGGTCTCGACATCGGGCAGATGGACGTCATCGAGCTGAACGAGGCGTTCGCCGCGCAGGGCCTCGCCGTGCTGCGCGAGCTCGGGATCGACGACGACGCGGAGCACGTCAACCCGAACGGCGGCGCCATCGCGCTCGGCCACCCGCTCGGCATGTCGGGCGCGCGGCTGGTCACGACCGCCGTGTACGAACTCGAACGGCGCGGCGGGCGCTACGCGCTGTGCACGATGTGCATCGGCGTCGGCCAGGGCATCGCGATGATCATCGAGCGCGCCGGGTGAAGACCAAACCCGACGACACGCGCCGGTCCCTCAGGTTGCTCGGGGAGCGCATCCGGGGGCGCCGTACGGTCGCCCAGTTCCTGAAGCAGCCGGTCGCGCGCAGGCTGATCCTCGAGGCCATCGAGGTTGCCCGCTGGGCGCCGAATCACCACGTCACCGAACCCTGGCATTTCTACCTGCTCGGCAAGGAGTCCGTCGCCCGCGCCGTCGAGCTGACGCGCACGATCGTGGCCGAGGACAGGAA
>JBFJUJ010000209.1:0-4598 GCA_041624755.1 Woeseia sp.
GGATAGGCCGAATCGGTGTGCTGCCGGTCCGCGGCCATGAACGTGATCGCATCGGGAATCCTGATCTCCTTGCCGCTGCGCACGTGCAGGAGCTTCATGCCCTTCTGGAACTCGCCTGAGCAGATGCGCATGAAGGCGATGCGGTCGCGATGCCCCGGGTCCATGTTCGCCTGGATCTTGAACACGAAGCCGGTGAGCTGGTCCTCGTCGGTTGACACCAGCCGCTGCTCGCTCTCGCGGCTCCTGGGCGGCGGCGCGTGCTCGACGAATTCGTCCAGCAGCTCGCGCACGCCGAAGTTCGAGATGGCCGAGCCGAAGAATACCGGCGTCTGTTTTGCCGCCAGGTAATCGTCGATGGACAGCGGCGGGCAGGCGCCGCGGACCAGCTCGATCTCCTCGCGAAAGGCCTCTGCGTCGCCCCCGAGGACCTCGTCGGCGCGCGACGACGACAGCCCGTCGACCGTTTCGATCCGCGACGCCCTCTGCCGTCCCGCCGCGGAGTACAGGTAGATCCGGTCCTGCAGCAGGTGGTAGACGCCCTTCAGCGTGCGGCCCATGCCGATCGGCCAGGTCACCGGCGAGCATTCGATGCCGAGCACGGACTCGATCTCGTCGAGCAGCTCGATCGGTTCGCGCCCGTCGCGGTCCAGCTTGTTGATGAAGGTCATGATGGGCGTGTCGCGCAGCCGGCAGACCTCCATGAGCTTGACCGTGCGCTGCTCGACGCCCTTGGCGCAATCGATCACCATCAGCGCGGAATCGACCGCGGTCAGGGTGCGGTAGGTGTCCTCGGAGAAGTCCTCGTGGCCCGGGGTGTCGAGCAGGTTGACGATCCGGTCGCGGTACGGGAACTGCATCACCGAGGACGTCACGGAGATGCCGCGCTGCTGCTCCAGCGCCATCCAGTCGGAGGTCGCGTGGCGGCTCGCCTTGCGGCCCTTGACGGTGCCGGCAAGCTGGATTGCGCCGCCGAACAGCAGGAGCTTCTCCGTCAGCGTGGTCTTGCCGGCGTCCGGGTGGGAGATGATGGCGAAGGTTCGGCGCTTCCGGGCCTCTTGGGCAATGGTGGGCATCGACGGTACAGCGGGGGTAGACGGCGGCGGAGTGTAGCCCAGTCGCCGGCGGACGACCAGCGGGCCGCCCGGCGCGCGCGCACGCTCGGTCATCGCTCTAAAGCCGCAGCGACAGCACCTCGGCGTCCTCCCGGCCGTCGCGCGCCTGGTAGTAGGCGGGGCGCCGGGCGATGCGATGGAAGCCCCTCTTGCGGTACAGGGCCAGCGCGTTGGTATTGGTCGGCCGGACCTCGAGGAACACCTGCTGGACGTCGGCTTCCCGCGCCCGTGCCAGCACCTCGTCCAGCAGCTGGCCGCCGTAGCCGACCGACCGAAAGCCCGGATCGACGCAGAGGTTGAGGATGTGCGCTTCCCCCGCAGCGATCGACAGGATGGCGTAGCCGGCCGGCCGGTCGCCGATTTCCAGCACCACGCAGTGGTAGCCCGCCAGCAGGCAGTCCCGGAACACGCCGTGGCTCCACGGGAAATCGTAGCTGCGCCGCTCGATGTCGGACACCATCGGCAGGTCGTCGTGCGTCATCGAGCGCAGCTGCACCGGCATTTGCTCGATCCGCGAGATCACGCCGCCCCTCCGTCCAGGAGTTCGCGCGCGGCGCACAGGTCCGCCCAGGCCTTGCGCTTCTGCGCCGGACTGCGCAGCAGGTAGGCGGGATGGTAGGTGACGATCACCGGGATACGCTGCGGCTCCAGCAGGTGACGCTGCCCGCGCATCCGGCCCAGCGGCAGGTCGCTGCCGAGCAGCTGCTGCGCCGCGATGCGGCCGACGGCGAGGATCACGCGCGGCGCGACCAGTTCGATCTGCCGGTCCAGGTACGGGCGGCAGCTCGCGGCCTCGCCGGCCTGCGGATCGCGATTGCCGGGGGGCCGGCATTTCAGGACGTTGGCGATGAACACGGTCCGGCGGTCGAGGCCGATCGCCCGCAGCATTTCGTCGAGCAGCTTGCCGGCCCGGCCGACGAACGGCTCGCCTCGTCGGTCCTCCTCCGCGCCGGGCGCCTCGCCGATCACGAGCAGATCGGCGGCCTCGCTGCCGACGCCGAAGACCGTCTGCGTGCGGCCGGCGTGCAGGCCACACAGCGTGCAGCCGGCAACGCGGCGACGCAGGGAATCCCAGTCTGCCGCCGACACGCTGCCCTGCGCAGCCGCCGGCTGGCGCGACTCGACGTCGACGGCCGCCGGCGTCGCGGCGCATTGCGGCTCCGTCGGCGGCGCGACGTCGGCCGCGGGCCCGGCGGCGTCCCGCGGTCGCCAGGCGTCGATGCCGAGCGCCTCGAGGTACTGCAATCGCTCGTGCTCCGTCAGGGAACTTCTCATGCCGCCAAGTTTGCCACGACTGCGGTCGCGGTGCCGCCGGCCTGCTACGGGTGCGGCAGGCGCGCGAGCAGCGTAGTGCCGGCCTCTACCCGGTCTCCGGCCTGCACGAGTACACGGCTCTCGAGCGGCAGCTGCAGTTCGGCCTCGCGGGTCAGCCGCAGGTAGGCGCAGCGCTGCCCCTGGCCGACGCGTTCGCCGAAGCCGAGGAACGCCTGCGGCGGGATGCCGAAGCGATAGCCGCGGAACTGCAGCAGGATGTCCTGGTTCTCGTCGGTGCGCATCCACAGTCCGCGAGTGTCGGCGGGGCGGCGGCCCGCCGGCAGGTCGCAGCGCAGGTCCATGATCTTGCCCTCGACCGGGGCGCGCGCCGAATAGGTGCCGAGACTGTCGATGCGCAGCAGGATTCGCGTCACCTCGCCGTGCAGCACGCCGCTGTCGCTCACGCCGACCTCGCTGACCCGCCCGTCCACCGGGCTGACGACACCGAGCGGCGATGCCGGGATCGACCGGCGCGGGTCGCGGAAGATGAACAGCAACCACAGCAGCACGACGGCGGCCGGCAGCGCCCAGGGCCAGGCGCCGACGTACACGGCGACGGCGGCGGCAGCGAGCGCGGCGCCGACGAACGGCAGGCCTTCGGGGGCGATGAACGGATTGCGACGTCTTTTCAAATTATTATTTCCGTCAACGTCGCCGGCAGAACGCTTGGCCCGGCACGCCCGTGGCGCCGGGAGCCCGCGAGTGTGCAAGATGCGCCACGGCGATACAAGTGCACGCGTCACAGGCCGCCGGCCGGGGCCGGTCGTGTAGAATACCGCCGCTCACGTCCCGGGAACGGCACACGAAATCCATGCGTTTCACGAATTTCGGACTCACCACACTCAAGGAAGTGCCTGCCGAGGCGGAAATCGTCAGCCACCAGCTGATGCTGCGTGCCGGCATGATCAGGCGGCTGGCGTCCGGCCTGTTCACCTGGATGCCGCTCGGCTTGCGCGTGCTGCGCAAGGTCGAGGCCATCGTCCGCGAGGAAATGAACCGCGCCGGCGCGCTCGAGGTGCTGATGCCGGCCGTGCAGCCGGCCGAGCTGTGGCAGGAATCCGGCCGCTGGGATCAGTACGGCTCGCTGCTGCTGCGCATGCTCGATCGCCACGAGCGCCCCTTCTGCTTCGGCCCGACGCACGAGGAGGTGATCACCGACATCGCGCGCCGCGAGCTGAAAAGCTACCGCCAGCTCCCGATCAATTTCTACCAGATCCAGACCAAGTTCCGCGACGAGATCCGGCCACGCTTCGGCGTCATGCGCGCACGCGAGTTCATCATGAAGGACGCGTACTCCTTCGACGTGGATCACGAAGGGCTGGTCGCCAGTTACCGTCGCATGCATGTTGCATACACCGCGATCTTCGAGCGGCTCGGCCTGCGCTTCCGCGTCGTCGAAGCCGACAGCGGCGAGATCGGCGGCAGCCGCTCGGAGGAATTCCACGTGCTCGCCGAATCCGGCGAGGATGCGATCGCCTGGAGCGACGAGGACGACTACGCCTCCAACATCGAAACCGCTGCGACCGAGAGGCCGGCCGGCGAGCCCGCGGCGCCCGCCGAGTCGCTTCAGAAGATCAGCACGCCCGCCGCTCGCAGCATCGAGGACCTCTGCCGGCTGCTCGACGTCACCCCGGACCAGACGCTGAAGACGCTGATCGTCGAGGGGACCGAGGCCCCCGTCGCCCTGGTGCTGCGCGGGGATCACGAACTGAATGCGGTCAAGGCGGCCCGGCTCGACGGGGTCGCCGAGCCGCTGACGATGGCGGACGCGGCGACCGTGCGGCGCGTCACCGGCAGCGAGCCGGGCTTCGCCGGCCCGCTCGGCCTCGACGTGCCGGTCTACTACGATCATGCGACCGCCCTGCTCAGCGATTTCGTCTGCGGCGCCAACGAGACCGACACGCACCTGACGGGCGTCAATTTCGGCCGCGACCTGCCGGCGCCGGAGACGTTCGACCTGCGCAACGTCGTCGAGGGCGACCCGGTCCCCGGCGGAACGGGCCGCCTGTCCATCGCGCGCGGCATCGAAGTCGGGCATATCTTCCAGCTCGGGACCAAGTACAGCGAGGCGCTCGGCGCAACCGTGCAGGACCGGGAAGGCAACGACGTGCACATGGCGATGGGCTGCTACGGCATCGGCGTCACGCGCATCGTCGGCGCCGCGATCGAGCA
>JBFJUJ010000210.1:0-4486 GCA_041624755.1 Woeseia sp.
CGCGCTGTGGATCGTGACCGACGGGGGCGGGCTCGTCCGCCGCCGCCCGGACGCGACCGGCTTCGAGGCCTGGCGTCACGACCCGGCAGACCGGAACTCGCTGTCGGCCAACAACGTGCGCCGGGTGCTGACGGATCCGCGTGGCTGGGTGTGGGCCGGGACCATGCGCTCCGGCCTGAGCCGGCTCGACGTCGCCAGCGGCGAATTCACGCGCTTCCGGCACGATCCCGGGAACGCCGCGTCGCTGAGCGATGACCGCATCTACTCGCTGTGGCTGGATGCCGGCGGCTACCTGTGGGTCGGTACGGGCAGCGGCATCAACCGGCTGAACCCGGACACCGGCATGGTACAGCGCTTCGCGCTCCCGGCCGGCGCTGCGGAACAGGCAACGGACAATCGCGTGCTGTCCATCTACCGCGACAGCGCCGGCGTCCTGTGGTTCGGCACCGCGGTCCGCGGGCTCGGGCGCCTGGACGAGGCGAGCGGCAAGATCGTGTTCCTGCGCCATCGCGCCGGCGATCCGGCCTCGCTACCCGCCGATCGCGTCGAGGTCATCCTCGAGGATTCCAGCAGGCGCCTCTGGGTAGGCACCAGCGGCGGCCTCGCCCTGCTGGAACGCGACCACGAGACCTTCACGCGCTATCGCCACGATCCCGCGGACCCGAGAAGCCTGAGCGACAGCTTCGTGATCTCGTTGCACGAAGATCGCGGCGGCGTGCTCTGGGTCGGCACCAAGACCGGCGGCGTCAGCAAGTGGAATTCGCGCTCCTGGGCCCTGGGACATCACCGCATCAGCGCCGCCGCGACGGACAACCCGGCCGGCCGCAACGTCACGGCATTCACCGCGGGAGCCGACCGGAAAATCTACATCGGCACCTTCGGTGGCGGCATCCATATCTTCGACAGGGAACGAAGCCTCGCAACCCGGCCGCTCGACCGCGCGATCGCGGACAGGCTGAGCGACGAGCGCGTCATGGCGATGGCGACCGATGGCGAGGGCAGGATCTGGGCCGGCACGATGCAGGGCGGCCTCAACCGGATCGATACGCAAAGCGGTGAAGTCACCGTCTTCCGCCACGATCCAGAAGATGACAGCAGCCTCGCATCGGACGGCATCATGTCGCTCTATGTCACCGACTCGGGCGAACTCTGGGCCGGCACCTACGGCGGCGGCGTCAGCCGATTCATTGCCGCGAGCGGCAGCTTCGAGAATTACCGGCACGATCCCGACGTCCCCGGCACGCTGTCGAGCCCGAACGCGACCGCGATCGGCGAAGACAGCGAAGGCCGGATCTGGGTCGGCACCAGCAGCGGCGGCGTCAACGTCCTCGACGCGGACTCCGGCGCCTGGACGAACTACCGCCAGTCCGACGCCGACGGCAACAGCCTGACGTCGAACGCCATCTATGCGATCCACCGCGATGCGGCGGGCACGATGTGGATCGGCACGCGCTCCGGTCTCAACCGCTACGTCCCCGCGCCGGCGGGCAAAGGCACGTTCATCGGCATCGGGCGCCAGCAGGGCCTGGCCAACGACGTGATCTACGGCGTCCGGTCGGACGCCGCCGGGCAGCTCTGGCTCAGCACCAACTACGGTATCAGCCGCTACGACCCGCAGAGCGGCGAGGTCCGCAGCTACCACGTCAGCGACGGCCTGCAGGGCGAGGAATACAACTTCGGCGCGCACTTTGCCGGCCGGGACGGCAGGCTTTACTTCGGCGGCAGCAACGGTTTCAACGCCTTCGATCCGGAGGAACTCAGCCTCGCGAGCGATGCGCCGCCGGTCGTGCTGACCGGTTTCAGCAAGCTCAACCAGGCGGTGCCGACCGAGCGTCCGCTCGACATCCTCGAGCGCGTCGACCTCGACTACACCGACGACATGGTCAGCTTCGAATTCGCGGCGCTCGATTTCGCGGCGCCGGAGAAGAACCAGTACGCCTACCGGCTGGAGGGCTTCGACACCGACTGGGTGGATGCCGGCAACGAGCGGCGTGCGACCTACACGAACCTGTCCGGCGGCGACTACGTCTTCCGCGTCAAGGCCGCGAACAGCTATGGCGTCTGGAACGAATCGGGCTTCGCGCTGGACATCGGCGTCGAGCATCCGCCGTGGCTTTCCTGGTGGGCCTACCTCGGCTACGTGATGGCCGTGCTCGGCACGATCTTCCTGTTCTACCGCGCCCAGAAGCGCAAGCTCGCACGCGAGACCGAGTACAGCCGGCGGCTGGAGTCCGAGGTGCGCGAGCGCACGGACCAGCTCGCGCAGCGCAACGCCGAGCTGAAGATGGCCAACGTCAAGCTGAAGGACGCGAGCCTGACCGACGCGCTGACAGGCCTGCGCAACCGCCGCTACCTGTTCGAGGAGATCTCGAAGGACATCAGCCTGATCCGCCGCCACCACGACGGACAGCCGAAGAACCCCGACCGCAACAACGACCTCGTGTTCATCATGGTCGACCTCGACAACTTCAAGCCGGTCAACGACAGCTGCGGCCATGCCGCCGGGGACCAGATGCTGCTGCAGGTCAGGGACGCGCTGATGAACGCCTGCCGCGACTCGGACGTCGTGATCCGCTGGGGCGGCGACGAGTTCCTGGTCGTCGGCCGCGAGACGACGCACGAGGACGCCAGCGTGCTGGCCGAGCGCATCCGCGCGCGCGTCGCGCAGACGATGTACTCCGTCGGCAGCGGCCAGGTCGCGCGCACGACCTGTTCGATCGGTTTCGCGAGCTACCCGTTCATCAAGGAGCAGCCCGACCTGCTCGACTGGGAGCAGGTGCTCGGCATCGCGGATGCCGCCATGTACCGCGCCAAGGAAGAACGCAACGCCTGGGTCGGCGTGCACGGCCAGGACTGGTCAGGCAGCGGCGAGGCGCTGCTGCGGGCCGTGCAGAGCGACGCCGACGAACTCGCCGAGAACGGCCACGTCCGCCTCGAGCAGTCGCTGTCGCTGGCATCGTCGAAGACCGCCTGACGGGCGCGCCAGCCGCTGCGTGACCGGCAGCGCCTCCCGCCGCCGGCTACAACCCCCCGCGGGACCAGCTCAAGCCACCAGGAAGGAGCCCCACGGGACCCGCTTCAGCCGCCGAGAAGAACCCCCGCGGGAGCGGCTTCAGCCGCGATCCCTGCCGCGACCTCAGGACAGGCCCTCGACGCGGCCCTGGTCGTCCAGGCCGATGTCGAGCGCCGCCGGGTGGCGCGGCAGGCCCGGCATCGTCATGATGCTGCCGCACAGGATGACGACGAAGCCGGCGCCGGCGGCGAGTCGCGCCTCGGCAACCGGCAGGATGTGTCCCTTCGGGGCGCCGAGCCGCGCGGCGTCGTCGGAGAAGCTGTACTGGGTCTTGGCGATGCAGACCGGCAGGTGGCCGAAGCCGAGTTCCTCGAATTCCCGGAGCTGCCGGGCCGCCTGCGGCAGGAGCGCGATGTCGGCCGCGCCGTAGATGCCGCAGGCCACGCTGCGGATCTTGTCGACCAGCGGCATCTCGTCCGGGTACAGGAATTTGGCCTGCGGCGCGCCGTCCGCGAGGCCGTCGGCGACCGCCTGCGCGAGCGCCACGGCGCCGTCGCCGCCCTGCCGCCAGTGGTCGGCGACGACGGCGACCGCGCCGAACTCGCCCGCGAGCTCGATGAGCGTCGCGATCTCGGCGTCGCTGTCGCCGGGAAAGCGGTTGATCGCGACGATCGGTGACAGGCCGAATCGCGCGAGGTTCTCGAGATGCCGTTCGAGGTTGACCGCGCCGGCACGCAGCGCCTCGACGTCAGGCTCTTCGAGCTGCGCCTTGGCCTTGCCGCCCTGGTATTTCAGCGCGCGGACCGTGCAGACGAGGACTACGGCGTCCGGGAACAGGCCGGCGCTGCGGCACTTGATGTCGATGAACTTCTCCGCGCCGAGGTCCGCGCCGAAGCCTGCTTCGGTGACGACGATGTCGGTCAGCTCGAGGGCCGTGCGCGTGGCGGCGACCGAGTTGCAGCCGTGCGCGATATTGGCGAACGGGCCGCCGTGCATGAATACCGGGTTGTGCTCGAGGGTCTGCACGAGGTTGGGTTTCAGCGCGTCTTTCAGTAGCGCGGCGAGTGCGCCGTCGGCCCCGAGGTCGCGCGCCGTGACCGTTTTGAAGTCGCGGCGCCGCGCGACGACGATGTCGCCCAGGCGCTTCTCGAGGTCCTCGATGCCGTCGGCCAGGCACAGGATCGCCATGATCTCAGAGGCCGCCGTGATATCGAAGCCGGTTTCTCGCGGCACGCCGTGCGCCGGGCCGCCGAGGCCGGTGACGATGTCACGCAGCGCACGGTCGTTCAAGTCGATCACCCGGCGCCAGCTCACGCGGCGCGCATCGACGCCGAGTTCGTTGCTCCAGTGCAGATGGTTGTCGAGCAGGGCGGCGAGCAGGTTGTGCGCGGTCGTGATCGCGTGGAAATCCCCGTTGAAATGCAGGTTGATGTCCTCCATCGGGATCACCTGCGCACGCCCGCCGCCGGCCGC
>JBFJUJ010000211.1:0-4419 GCA_041624755.1 Woeseia sp.
GCGAGATCGCGGCGGCGGAAATCCGCGACCGTCGCGATGCCGGTGCCTGCCGCGATGATGTTCGGGTCGCCGAGCTGCAGCGTGAACGGGCGCGGCAGGCGTGGCTGATGCCGGAGCGTCTGTCCGTGGCTGCCGATCGCCGCGACGCTTGCGGGCGACGTGCCGCTGGCTTCCAGCAGGTTGATGGCGGCGTCGCGAAAGCATTCGCCGACCCGGTGATCCAGCGCGCAGAGTTCGTCGACGCCACAGCGCGCGGGCTGCCGGCTGGCCGCGAGGAGGGCATTGCTCAGGTCCGCCGGGTAAGCCGTCGTTTGCGCCGCGAGCACCGTGCAGTGCTGCTCACCCAGTTCGACGAGCGCGGCGTCGATGCCGTCCATGCTGGTGCCGGAAATCAGGCCGAGGAACAGCCGCCGTGACCGCGCGGACAAGGGCGGCTACTCGAAGGCCGCGGCGGCTATCTGCGTTCTCTTGGCACGCTGCAACTCGTCGAGCAGCGGAGCTGCCGCCGCCATGAATTCACTGCGATATTCCTCGCGGATGGGATCGGCCTGCGGCAGCGGCACGGTACGCGGATTACGGTGCACACCGTTGATGCGGTATTCGTAGTGCAGGTGCGCGGCCGTTGCGAGACCGGTGCTGCCGACGAAGCCGATCGTCTGGCCCTGCGCGACCCGCCGGCCCAGCCGCGCCTTCTTCGCGAAGGACGACATGTGCGCATACAGCGTCGTGATATTGCCGCCGTGCTGCAGGATGACCACATTGCCGTAGCCGCCTTTGCGGCCGCGGAAGATCACTTTGCCGTCGCCGGCTGCCTTGATCGGCGTGCCGCGCGGCGCGGCATAGTCCACGCCCTTGTGTGCGCGGATCGTGTTGAGGATCGGATGACGGCGCCGCGGGTTGAAGCTCGAGCTGATGCGCGTGAAATCGACCGGCGCGCGCACGAAGGCCTTCCGGACGCTCAGTCCTTCCGGCGTGAAGTAGTCGGAGTTGCCGTCGCGGTCCGTGAAGCGGATCGCCCGGTAGGTGCGGCCGTTGTTGTTGAATTCTGCCGCTACGATGTCACCGGTGGTAATGAAGGCGCCATCCTGCCAGATCTCCTCGTAGATCAGGTGGTAATCGTCTTTCTGCCGGATGTCGAGCACGAAGTCGATGTCCCAGGCGAAGATGCCGGCGAGGCTCATGATCAGCCTGTCCGGCAGGCCGGCCGCCGCCGCACTCTCGAACAGCGACGTGTCGATCCGCCCGTAGGCGTGCTTGCGGCGCAGCTCGATCGGCCGCTCGATCCGCTCCGCGACAAACCCGTCCCCGGCGCGCGATACGCGCAGCGCTTCGGTGAGGCTGAGCTTGCGATACAGGCTGACAACCCGCCCTTGTTCATGGCGAATCTCGAGCTCGTCGCCCGGGCGCAGCACGCGCAGGTGTCGGCCCGCATTCTCCAGCCGCGCGATCTGCGCCAGGTCCGCGAGGCTCAGCCCGTGACGGCGGAACAGGCGGTCCAGCGTGTCTCCCGCGCGGATCGTGTGGGTGAGCGAATCCACCCGGGGCTCGGGCGGCAGCGCGAGGGGCGGATGAAACGCGGCGTCGTCCGCGGCGGCGACGGCCGGCGGCGCAAGCAGCGCGGGCGGCCGTTCGCTGCGAGCCACGACGAATTCGTCGCCCGCGCTACGCGAGATCTCCAGGATCCGGTTCGAACCGAGCTCCCGCCTCAGGCTGATCAGCCGGCCGGCGTCGTGGCGGATCTCGAGCGAATCGCCCGGGCGCAGGATCGTGAGATCGCGGCCGGCGGCGTCGAGCCGCGCGATCCTCGCGAGGTCGGCGAGACTGATGCCGTGACGGCGGAACAGCCGATCGAGCGTGTCCCCCGCACGGATCGTGTGCTCTACCTGCTCGTAGCGCGGCGCGGGCGGCAGTTCGAGCGGCGGATGGAAATCGGGCAGGTCCGGAGCGGCGGCGGCCGCGGTCACGTCTGCCGCGGTTTCGACGGCGTCGGCGGTTTCGAGCGGCGCGTCGTCGGCGGGCGGCCCGGCGAGACTCGCATCGAGCGCCGGCGGCGTTGCCGCACGCGGTTCGGGAAGCGCCGGTGCGTCGGCCGACGTGCCGCCGATCATCAGCGAGCCGGCCAGCGCCACAAGCGGCAGCCCGAGGCCGGCAGCGAACCACTGCCACGCGCGGCCCCTTGCGACAGGCTCCGTCGGGGCGGGTTTGTAGTCGTGTAGCAGCGGGCTCACCGGTCTTCGCACGGCGGCGCTCTCCCCCGTTGTGTTGTTCGCGGCTACTGTACAGCGAGTCCGATTTATGGTCAAAGAAAAGCTCTCAAAATCATCGCGTTAATCGGACTAGCTGCAGTCGCTTCTGCAACTGCTGACCGCCGGCCAGTGGCGGCGTGCCGGGCGGTCGTCGGCGGCTCCCTTCGCCTCGCGACAATGCTACAGTTCCGCAGCCCCGGCAAGCGACGTAAAGATCAAGAGACCGATGAACGACACCGACGTGAAGGAACAGCTCGACGAACTGGCTCGTGGCTGTGACGAAATACTGCCCGACGGCGGCCTCGCCGAGAAGCTCGCCGGCGGCCGGCCGCTCACCGTCAAGGCGGGCTTCGATCCGACCGCGCCGGATCTGCACATCGGCCACACGGTGCTGATCAACAAGATGCGGCAGTTCCAGGTGCTCGGCCACGACGTCGTGTTCCTGATCGGTGACTTCACCGGCATGATCGGCGACCCGAGCGGCAAGAATGCGACGCGTCCGCCGCTGAGTCGCGAGGAGATCGCCGAGAACGCACGCACCTACGAGGCGCAGATCTTCAAGATCCTCGACCCGGAGCGGACGCGCGTCGAGTTCAACTCCACGTGGATGTCCGCCATGGACGCCGCCGGGCTGATCCGCCTGGCGGCCCAGCACACCGTCGCCCGCATGCTGGAGCGAGACGACTTCAACAAGCGCTACCAGGGCGGGCAGCCCATCGCCATCCACGAGTTCCTGTACCCGCTCGTGCAGGGTTACGACTCGGTGGCGCTGAAGGCGGACGTGGAGCTCGGCGGAACCGACCAGAAGTTCAACCTGCTGGTCGGCCGGCACCTGCAGCAGGTCTACGACCAGCCGCCGCAGGTGGTCATGACGACGCCGTTGCTCGAGGGCTTGGACGGCGTACAGAAGATGTCGAAATCGCTCGGCAACTACGTCGGCATCACCGAGCCGCCGGGAGAGATGTTCGGCAAGATATTGTCGATCTCCGACGACCTCATGTGGCGTTACTTCGAGGTCTTGAGCTTCCGGCCGCTCGCCGAGATTGCCGGGCTGCGCCGCTCCGTCGACGAGGGACGCAACCCGCGGGACGTCAAGTACGAGCTCGCGAAGGAGATCGTCGCGCGCTTCCACAGCGCCGGCGCCGCCGAGGCGGCCGAGGCCGAGTTCGTGGCCCGCTTCCGCCAGGGTGCCATGCCGGAGGACATCCGCGAAGTGACCCTGGGCAGCAGCGACGGGCGGCTCGGGCTGGCGCACCTGCTGCGCGATGCCGGGCTGGTCGCGAGCACATCGGAGGCCTTCCGCATGATAAAGCAGGGCGCGGTGCGCATAGACGGCGAGCGCATCGAGGACCGCTCGCGGGAGATGCCGGCGGGCAGCGACCATGTCTACCAGGTCGGCAAGCGCCGTTTCGCACGGGTGCGCCTGACCTGAGGCCGGCGCGCCGGCGCCGGCGCCCGCGGCACGGCAGACCGGCATTTCGCGCAGATTGCCCCGGGGGCAGGGCCGCGGGCCTCGGCCGGACGCTGCCGCCGGCCTGGCCGCGCCGGCGTCCCGCGGCCGAAAAAGCCTCTTTTCCCAGGCGAAACGCCGCTTCCGCCGCGTCCCCGGCGGGACCCGCCCGGGCCTGCCGCGGGCGCTGCGCGGCAAATCCGAAATAGTGGTTGACCGGGGGGCCCTCGTCGCTATAATGCGCCGCTCGCTGGGGGCCATGACGACCCCCGGCCGGACCCCGAGAAACAGGACTACAGGCGCCACGGGCTGTTGATTGACACCCGATCGCCTGTATAATTGTGGGTCTGCTTTGCTCCGGCTAGTTCGCCAGCCGATTACTCCTGCCCCCGCGTTCGCGCCGGGCGCCAGCGGTGGTCGGAGGGCTTTCTGACCCCGGGACAAAGGCGCTCTTTAACAATGTAATCAGATAATTTGTGTGGGTGCTCGCGTTGGAGTCGCCGGAGGCGAAATCGACGTGAGAACCAAGTTCAATTCAGTAATTTGTAATTTGGGGATCGCGTTCTTCATACGAAGCTCAATGCTTTAAACTGAAGAGTTTGATCCTGGCTCAGATTGAACGCTGGCGGCATGCCTAACACATGCAAGTCGAACGGAAACGATGGAAGCTTGCTTCCAGGCGTCGAGTGGCGGACGGGTGAGTAATACTTAGGAATCTGCCCA
>JBFJUJ010000212.1:0-4402 GCA_041624755.1 Woeseia sp.
AATACTCCGCCCTGCTGAAAAAAACGCACGATGGCGCCTAAAACGTCCATTTGATGACTCCTCTGATCAAACGTCGACTGTCAGCCGTCAGTTGTCCTGCATGTCCTCGTAGTAGCGGACCTGCCTCGCAAATTCGCCGCGGTCCACCGGTTCCAGCACTTCGTCGAGCAGCGTGTTGGCCGGCCTGCCCATCAGGTTGCCCGGGTCCGACTTCTGCCACGGCACGATGTACAGCACCTTCGGCAGCTCCTGGTTGCCGGTGATCTCGGTCCGTTCGAGATCGAGTTCGTCCATGACCGCCCCGCCGCGGGTCGTCCGGCGCGTGTCGGCGGCCAGGACCGCCGAGGGCACGCCGGGCTCGAGTTCGTCGCGCTCGGCCGCCTCGTCACGCTCCCGGTCCGGGGCGTCGGCGGCGACCGCCGCGGCGTCGTCAGCCGCTGCCGGGACTTCCGCCTGCCGCTCCGCGTCCGGGACCGCGTCCTGGGCGACGGCCGTCGCGGCAAGCCCCGACAGCAGTAATACTCCGATGAATCGAGGTCTCATACCGGTTACTCCGTCACATTTGCGGTACGTTGATTGGCCGCAATGCGCCGCTTCAGGTCGACGATCCAGCGGTCGACCTCCTCGTCCTCGCCGCTCAGGGCCTGGTATTGCTCGAAGTGCGACAGCGCAGCCTCGAGCCGCTGCAGGTAGAGCTCGTTCAGCACGCCGAGGTTGTAATGCGGCAGGGCATAGCCCGGGTCGGCGGCGATGGCCGCGAGATAGGCGTTCTCGGCCTCGTCGAAGCGCCCCTGCCGGCGGTGCAGCATGCCGAGCTCGTTCAACGCCGCCGCGTGTGCCGCATCCAGCGCCAGCGCGGCCTGCAGGCTGGCCTCGGCGGCGAGGTCGTCGCCGGCGCGCGCCTTGAGGATGGCCAGGTTGACGTGCGCCCCGGGATAGTCCGGGTAGCGCAGCAGGAATTCCTCGAAACGCAGCTCGGCCTCGACGTTGTCGCCCGCGGCCATCGCGGCGACGGCCTGCTCGTAGAGCGTCTGCGCCTCGGGCGGCGGCGGCGGCGGACCCTCGCCGTCGGTCGCACGCTCGGGACCGGGCGTCGACGCGCAGCCGGCAAGCGCCAGCACCGCGGCCAGCGCGGCCAGCCTGAGGCCCGGGCGCTTCGCGTCAGTACAGGGCCGTGACGACATCTTCGCCGCGCTCCAGTTTCGCGTAGCGCGCCGGCATCAGGTTCGCCAGCGCGGTGAAACTCTTCTGTACCCATTCGTCGTAGACGCCGTCGGCGGCGCGCGCGGTGTTGGCCTGGTACAGCTCGATGGCCTGCTCCTCGAACGGGAATACCTGTTCCTCGAGCAACAGTTCGTATTGCTCCAGCGCCAGCTCGTCGAGATCGGCCGGGCGCTCCGAGTCCATCAGGTCGCGCCCGAATTCCTGGTATACCTCGCCGAGGCGGAAGGTCGCTGCCGTCGTGACCTCGGCGACGCCGTAGTCCGCGGCCTCGCCGTAGGCCGCGAGCACGTCCTCCATCAGGCGCTTCTTCAGTTCGAGGCTCTGCGCCAGCGGCTGCGTGATGGCCGTTACGCTGAAGCGCTCGCGTACCGGATCGGCGAGTTCCAGCGTCGCCCGCGCTGCGAGGTAGCGGCTGCGGTCGGTGCGCTCGCTGCCTGCGGCGGCGTCCGCGTATTTCAGCTCGCGCAGCCGCTGCATGCGCAGCGCCTCGCTCGGTCCCTGCTCGGCGATCTCGAGCAGCCGCGCGCGTGCCTCGAAGGATTCCACGAACGGCGACGGGTAGCGCTCGACGATGATCTCGAGCACGCGCTCCTCGTCGAGCGGCAGCGCGCTCTTCTTGTACAGATCCGCCGCCTGCCACCACGCTTCGCGGCGCAGCTCGTCCGTGGTCGCCGGGTTCTCCGCGATACGCTCGAACTCCGACGCGGCGGCGCCGGCGCGGCCCGACTCGAGGTAGGCGACGGCGAGCTTCTGCGTCACGTCGTCGGCGAGTTCGTTCCCGGGAAAGTCGCGGCGGAATTCCTCCAGCACGACCGCCGCCTGGTCCCATGCCTGCAGGTTGATCAGCGCTGCGGCCGCGTCGTATTCCGCCGTGGCGACGATCGCCGAACCCGGCACCGCCTCGGCGACCCGGCGGAACAGCGCGACCGCCGTCTGCAGGTCGCCCGCGGCGCGGGCGGCCTCGCCCTGCTTGTAGATCGACGACGCGATGCGTTCGTCGATCTCGGCATTGGCCGCGAGATCGTCGGCGGGCGTGAACGGGCGCAGCGAATAGTACGCCGACTCCGCATCGGCAAAGTTGCCGAGATCGAAGTGGGAATGCGCGATGACGGTCCAGGCGGTGCGCGCCAGGTCGGTCTCGACCGGCGGTACCTTGCTTACGACGTTCTGCGCGACCGTGATCGCCAGGTCGAACTGCGCCTGCGCGAACAGGTCCTCGGCGACCGTCGTCAGCACCGCGCCGGATTCAGGGTGCTCCGGGTAGGCGTCGGCGAAGCGCAGGCCGCTGTCCAGGTAGCGCTGGTGCCAGACATACTGCGCCTCGCCGGTGAGCGATTCCTCGTGGCGGCGATAGGACAGGATCGCGGCGTAGGCGGCCTCCGCGGAGCGCTCGTGCCGCGGGTAGTAATAGGCGGTGCGTTCGTACTCGTCGGTCGCCTCGGCGAAGTCCTCGCTTTCGAAGAGGATCTCGGCGAGCAGGAAGTTGGTCTGCGCGCTGTCCGGCTCGTCCGGGAAGTAGGTCAGGAACTTGCGATACCAGCGCGCCGCCTGCTGGTAATCGGCGCGCTCGCCGTCGCGCTGCGCCTCGGCGTGATAGTACTGTGCGAGGTCGGTCAGGTTGGCCTTCAGGTGCGCTATGACCGTCTGATGTTGGTCGCGCGGGTTACGCTGCCAGAACGGCTGGTCCATGCCGTAGCGCTCGACGAAGTTCTGCTTGGCCTCGAGTACCAGGGTCGCGAAACCGCCCTGCTTGTAGGCCTCGATGACCTCGACCTGCAGGAGCGGCGCTTTCGGATGCTCGGCATCGAGCGCGACGAAGGCCTCGTAGGTCTCGGCCGCGTCGACGAAGCGTTCCTTCTCGAGGTACAGGTCTCCCAGGTTCATGTAGACGACGTGGCTGTAGTCCGGGAAGCCGCGGCCCTCGAAGTATTCGCTGATGCTGCCCGGGCCGTCGAGGTAGGAGAAGCTGATCGACAGCACGCGGAAGGTATCGTCGACGAGCTCGCGATCGGCCCGGCTCAGGGCGTCGAGCGGCTCGCCGCCGGCGAGCAGGTCGATGTCCGCGAGCTTGCGGTCCAGCAATCCGAAGAACGGCTCGAAACTCGCATCGTGTTCCGCGAGCTTGAACTGCGACCAGCCGAGCTTGTACAGCGACTGTTCGTAGAATCGGGAGTCATCGCCATAGTCGACGACGTAGCGGTAGGCGGCCTCGGCACTGTCGTAGTCTTTCCGCAGGAACAGCATCTCGCCGCGGCGGAACTCTATCTCGTCGCGGCGTGCGGTCTGCGGATAGCGCGATACGAGTTCATTCAGCGTGTCGAGCGCCGCATCCGTCTCGCCGGCGATCTCGTAGGCGCGCGCGAGCTGGTAGAGCACCGTGTCGTTGCGGCGGAAGTCCGGGTAGGTCTCGAGAAGCTGCCGGAACAGGGACACCGCGCCGCCGTAGCTGTCGCCGCCCAGGCCGTCCGCGTTGGCCGCGAGCTGCTCGGCCTCCACGGATTCGAGCTCGAGATCGGCGAGACGCCGCATGGCCTCGGCGCGCAGCTCGGGATCGTCGCCGACGAGGTCGAGAAACGCGCGGTAGTTGTCGCGCGCCTTGTCGTTGCTTCTCTCGATCACGCGGCCCGGCCTGACCTTGTAGCGACCGTTGCCGAGATCGCGGATCGTGGGCTCGTCCTTGCGGTCCCTGTCGGCCGCCGCGGGCGCAGGCGCCAGCAGCAGGCCGGCGACGGCGAAAAGCAGCGGTGCGTAGAATCTCACCGCGACGCCTCCGCGGTCGTCGTCGTCGCGGCCAGGTCGTAGATCGCGGCCAGCGCGAAACGCGCCTGTACCGAGTAGGCCTGCAGGCGTTCCTTCTGCGCCTGCATCTCGCCGACGGCGATCGACTGCAGGAAGCCGCGCTGGCGGTCCATGGCGGCATCGATCCGCGCGCGGAGGTCTCTGATCTGCGGATCGATGCTCTCGATGCGCTCGGCGAAACTCGCGAAAGACTCCGGCTCCTTGCGCATGGACTCGTCGACGCGGCGTCGCGACCGCTGCGTCTTGACCAGCGCCTCGCCGGTCTGCCGCACGTCGCGGCGCAGTCGCCACAGGCGCTCCTTGAATTCCCTGTCGAGCTCCCACTGCAGCACGCCCTTCAGCAGGCGCACCTTGCGGCGCAGGTCTTCGGCCTCGGGAA
>JBFJUJ010000213.1:0-4348 GCA_041624755.1 Woeseia sp.
GCCGTTCTCCCCGTGCATGCGCAGCAGGACCTCGTGGTGCGAGATGTTGCCGCTCGCCACCTCCGCGATCGGCTGGTAGCGGACGACGAACGCGTCGGTGTCGATCGCTTCGCGGAGACGGCGCATCCAGCCGACATCGGCGGCCATCTGCTCGGCCTCGCGTTTCGATACCTTGTAGAATTCGAGCCGGTTGCGGCCGCGCGACTTGGCCTCGCGGCAGGCGATGTCGGCGCGCGCGATCAGGTCGTCGTGGCTGCCGATGCCGCCGCGGATCATCGTGACGCCGATGCTGCAGTGCACGTGGAAGGCGTTGTTGTCCTCGACGTGCACGAGCTGGCGCATCTGCTCGAGTATGCGCTCCGCCAGCGCCGTCGCATCCCGCCGGTTGACCTCCCACGCCAGCACGGCGAACTCGTCGCCGCCGAAGCGGGCGACGATGCCCTGGCTGCCGACGGAGCGCTGGAGCTGCTCGGCGACCTTGATGATCAGCCGATCGCCGGCGGGATGGCCGCAGGTGTCGTTGACGTACTTGAACTGGTCGAGGTCGATGAACAAGAGCGCGCCACGATTCCGTGAGCGTGACGCGTCCGCGATCATCTGCTCCAGTTCCTCGACGAAACGCCGCCGGTTGTAGAGCCCGGTGAGAGGGTCGTGGTTCGCGAGCTGCAGCAGTTTGGCGTCACGCTCGCCCAGTTCCTTCGCCGTCGTCTCGAGCGCCTCGACGATCTCCGATATCTCGCGGTGCGCGGCCGGCTTGAAGCGCACCGCCAGGTTGCCTTTGGCGAGTTCCGCGATCGGATGCTGCAGGTCCGAGATCGCCGACAGCGCGCGCCTGAGCGACAGCCGCCCGAGGAAACCGGAGACGACGAGCAGCAGGAGCAGCGCCACGGTCGCGAGCTTGATGTTGCCGACGAGGTTGTCGTGGAACTCCGTGAAGTCGAGCTGCAGGCCGACGAAACCGACCAGTTCCACGGAGCTCTTCGTCTCGTCACTCAGCGGATCGAAGTCGAACAGGCCGTCGTTGGAGATGGATTCGGTCCAGATCGGCGCGAAGATGTCGAAGGTGCGAACGTCCGTGATCCGGCTCTCGAGCAGGTAGGGCTTTACGTTGCCGACCAGCGACGAGACGCGTGCGAGCTGCGACGACGACAGGGAGTAGTCCATGCCCGCGGGGACTTCGCCTTCGTTCGCCAGCGACGCGATCGCCGATCCGTCGAGACGGAAGTAGGTTACGCGGTCGATTTCCGGGTAACGCGCGATGTAGGTTTCCAGGCGTCGTTCGACGTACTCGTCCGAAGGCAGGTAGAGCGGCGCACCGAGCTCGTTTAATTCCTCGGTCCACTGCAGCGCCCAGCGGCTGTAGTTCTTCTGCAGCACCCACTGGCCGCCCCAGTAGAGGCCGGCGATCGCCAGCGCGCCGATGACGGCGGTAATGAGGATCTGCAGCGACAGGATCTCGTTGATCAGGACACGCTTGCCGCTCGCCGCTGCCAGCGGTTCGCTGGCATTGCCGATGGCAAGGCCGCGGGGTCGCAACGACCACAGCCAGCGCCTCACCGCGATGCTCCCGGGGCCTGGCTCTCGGCCAGCTGCAGGCGCCGCTTCAGCCTGCCGTTCAGGCGGATACGGATCTCGCTGAGCGGCGACAGCGGCGGCACCTGGTCGAGACGGCCGGTTTCGAACTCGTTCAGTATTTCGCGCACCGTGGTGGCGATGTCGCGCGCATCGGCGGTGGCCGACAGGGCCGCGCCGAGTTCGAGCAGCGAGTCGTTGAACACCGCGATCTGCACGTTGTGGCGCGCGGCATAGTCGAGCATCTCGCGCAGAACCTCCGAACTCAGGATGCGGTTGTCGGGGAACAGCCAGAAGCCGTCGATCTCGGGAACCATGCGCGTGAACAGGTAGAGCGTCTCGCGATCCGAACTCGCGATCCGATGGTGAAAGGTCACGCCGTTCGCGGCCGCGGCCCGCTCGGCCTCCTCGAGCAGGCTCGCGTGCCCGGCGCCGACGATGGCGCCGACGCTGTCCAGTTCCGGCGTGAGCTCGCGCCAGCTTTCGAGCTGGCGCGCGAGCGGCGGGAGAACCGCCACGCCGCGAATGTTCTCCTGCAGCAGATCGTGGTCGGCGATGTTGAATACCTGCGAGAAGACCACCGGCACCGCGGCGAAATCGCGGGCGTGGACGGCGGCGCGCAGCCCGATCGCGACGATCGCGCCGGCCTCCGAGTCGTGGATCGCATCGAAGGCGTCGCGCACCGACAGGCTGCGGTCGCTGAGATCGTAGATCTCGACGTCGTCGAGCTGTTCGGCCAGCGCCAGCGCAACGTTCTCGAATGCCGGCGCCCGGCTGCTCAGCACGACGGCCACCTTGAGGACTGCGGGCTCCGGTGGCGGCGGTGGTGGCGGCGGCGGCAGCGGCTCCGGATCGGGTGCCTCGTCGACCACCGGCGGCGGCTCGGGAGGGAGTTCGGGAAGCGGCAACGGCTCGGGGGGCGGTTCCGGCGGCGGCTGCAGCAGCGAGCAACCCGAGAACAGCAGGGTCAGCAGCACGATCGACAGTCGAATCCGAAACACCGGCATCCCCGATCTGATGGAGGGCTCGAGCCCGCACCGCAGTCATTTGCAGCGCGCCCGGCAGCCTGCCCGGCCAACCAGAATAGCGGGCGACACCGGCGGAACAACGACGCAGGTCTCACTTAAGCGACGCACCGGCGGGCCCGTCCCGGGCGCCCGCCGCGCGAATCCACATATGGTCGGAACAATGCCGTGCGCGGACCGCGTTATGTCAAGCCATCCTCGCCCGGCGGTGCGCCGGCACGATAGCAGCCGACTATCGCGCCGGTCCGCGGACTGCGTCGTTGACAGGCGAAAGCGGCCTGTGAAATTCTCGGCGCCGATGACAAAGGCACAGTTGCCGAAAGGCAACGTCGCAAAGCCACCGGTCTACGGTTCTACTAGGACAGCGGGGTTACCATTATGAGTTTCCTGTTAGGCATCACGCCCTGGCCCGTCGTGTCGGCACTCCTCTGGATCGTGCTCGCCGTCACGGCCCTGTACTTCGCGCGCAGCACCGCGCACGCGGCCATCGCGGCCGCCGCGCGCGCCCTGCACCGAAGCTTCAGGCTGGCCGCGGCGGCGATCGCCCGCGGCGAGAAGAATCTCGTTCTGCGCAACCGCGAGGTGCTGCTCGCCGCCGGCCGCGAGGCGAAGGAACGCGTGGTCGAGCGCGAATTCGATCGCGTCGCGGACAGCGTCCGCAAGGACCTCGGCAACTACGCCTCGCTGCACCGCGCGCTCTCCGAGAGCATCGACCGCATCGAATCGGATCACCAGGCCGCCGTCGAAGTGCCGCCGGATCCGCCCGGCTGGGTCAGTGCCGTCAAGGCCGTCGCCAAGATCGATACCGGCGAGGGACGCGTCGGCGTCGCCAACATCCTCGCGGACATCCACAAGTCGCTCGTCAAGGCTCACGACGAAGCCATGTCGCTGTATCGCCGCGCGAGCCGCGAACGACACAAGCTGCTGCACGGCATGCGCCCGGAGTGGCGCAACATCCAGCAGCGCCTGTCACAGGTCGGCAAGAGCGTCGACAGCCTGCTGGATCGCTCTACCGCGATCGACCGCCACATGCAGGAGTACGAGGACATCGTCCGCGGCCGCGACAACGCCGTATCGATCCTGTCGTCCTCGTCGCTCGTCTATTTCTTCGTCTCGGCGCTCGTGCTGGTCGTGGCCGTCGGCGGCGCGACGATCAACTTCTCGCTGATCGCGAGGCCGATGGCCGAGATGGTCGGCGGCACGAACCTGATCGGCGGCTTCCGCACGGCGGATATCGCGGCGCTGGTCATCATCCTCGTCGAGATCTCGATGGGCCTGTTCCTGATGGAATCGCTGCGCATAACGCGGCTGTTCCCGGTCATCGGCGCGCTGCCGGACAAGACGCGCGTGCGCATGATCTGGATCACGTTCACGATCCTGTTCCTGCTCGCCAGCGTCGAAGCCGGGCTGGCCTACATGCGCGAGGTCCTGCTGCAGGACGAACTCGCGACGAGCGCGCTGCTGCGCGGCGACGAGGCAGCAACGATGTCGGGCGAGTTCCTGTGGATCACGACGGCGGCGCAGATGGGCATGGGCTTCATCCTGCCGTTCGCCCTGACCTTCGTCGCGATACCGCTGGAGACCTTCGTGCACTCGCTGCGCACGGTGCTCGGCCTGCTCGCGATCGGGCTGCTGCGGCTCGTGGCGATGCTGCTGCGGGTGACCGGCAACGCATGCCGCTATCTCGGCGCGCTGCTGCAGCAGCTCTACGACCTGCCGCTGTTCATCCCGCTGTGGCTGGAGCAGCGCAA
>JBFJUJ010000214.1:0-4333 GCA_041624755.1 Woeseia sp.
CTCGCCGAGATCGTCAGCACGGCGCACGCGCTCGGCGTGCGCGTCGCGGCCCACGCCCACGGTACCGACGGCATCAATGCCGCGCTCAGGGCCGGCGTGGACAGCATCGACCACGGCAGTTTTCTCGACGCCGAGTCCGTGCGACTGCTGGTCGCAAACGACGCCTACCTGGTGCCGACGCTGTCGCCCGGCTACAAGATCCCGCCGACCATGGACGCCAACCCGTTCTTCACCGAGGCCATCAAGCAGAAGGCGCGGGCCGCCTCCGACGCGGCGCGCGGCAGCTTCCGGCGGGCGCTCGATGCCGGCGTCATGATCGCGTTCGGCACGGACACGGGCGTCACGAAGCACGGCGACAACGCCGACGAATTCGCGATGATGGTGGAGAACGGCATGCGCCCGATGGACGCGATTCGCGCGGCGACCGTGACCGCCGCGGCGCTGCTGCGGCAAAGCAACGATCTCGGCACGATCGAGCCCGGCAAGCTCGCCGACATCATCGCGACGGACGCGTCGCCGCTGGCGGACATCCGCCGGCTCGAAGCCGTCGTGGTCGTCATCAAGGGCGGCGAGCGCTTCCACTGACGGTGGCGGCGCCGGCGGCGTGTCAGCGGCGCAGGGCGTCCTCGAGCTGCTGCCCGGCGGCCTCGATGCGCCCCGCGTCGCCGGCGACGCGGCCCTCGGGCACGAGGGCCGGCCACAGCGGAGCGAGCCCCGCCACGGTCCGCCCGGCAGCGGCCATCGCGTCGTCGTCGCCGGCCTGCTCGAGGTGTGCGATCGCCACCTGCGTGAAGCCCCAGGCGTCCTGGTACTCGTGCACCTCGCTGACCTGCCCGTCGACGATGCCGATGGCGTATTCCTCGGCCGCGGTGTCCAGCAGGCTGGCCGCGACCCGCGCGTGCAGGCGACGGTCTGCCGGCACCGCGACCCGCTGCCCGGCCGCGGCGATGCGGGCGAGCAGCGCCTCGTAGGCTGCGTCGACCGCGGCGCCGTCCGCGTCGCGCTCCACCAGCGCGGCCAGGGTCGAGAGCTCGCCGGCGAAGCCCGTTGCGCCGCGTCGCGCAAAGCTGTCGGCGAGACTCGCGTACAGCTCGTCCTCGGGGTGCTTCATGTGCCGTTTGGCATGCTCGTGCCGCCCGGCGCGGTAGAGTTCCATGCCCACCCGCAGGTGGCCACGGATGAGGCCGAGCTGCGCCAGGTAGGCGACGTCGTCGGCGGCGGCTTCGTTCGCGCCGGAGGGAGGCGGCTCGGCCGGCGGCGCCGGGTCCCCGCAGGCGGCCGGCAGCAGCGCCATGAGCACGAGGACAGGCAAGGCGGGCGGGAAACGGCGGCGCATGCGGACTCTCACGGCGTATCGCAACGGCCCGGAAGCGTAGTCATCCGCCGCCGCCCCGGCAACCGCGGCTGGCGGCCGCGGCTCACCGGCCGTGATCACGGCCGGCAGGCGAGCCTTGCTCGACGATCAGGTAGATCGACGTCGTGTCGCCGACGTTGAGCACCTCGTGCCACGCCACGCCGTAGCTGGTCCAGGTTGCGCCGGCCTCGAGCAGGACCGTGCGCGTGCCCCCGGCGTCGGTGATCTGCATCTGCCCGCCGGCGATGACGTAGCCGAAATGCGGCGCATGGTAATGGCGCACGTGACCGACGGCGGGCGGGAACGTGCAGCGCAGGATGCGCTGGTCGTCGCTTTCGTGCAGCTTCTCGCAGACCGGCCGGCCCTGCCAGCCGGCCTCCAGCGGATCGGGCAGCGCGGCTGCCGCTGCTGCCAGAACGGACACGATGACCGGGAAGGGAAACATCCGCGGATAATAGCAGCCGGACGCGTCCCGGCCGGCGACGCGTCAGGCGACTGCGTCGACCTCGACGGCCTCCGCGCTGTAGCCGCCCTGGATCAGCTCCGGCATGACGGCCTCGGAGATCAGGTAGCCCTGCAGCTTGTCGCATTCGATCGTGGCGAGGAACTCGTAGGTCTCCTGGTCCTCGACACCCTCGGCGCAGACCGAGATGCCGAGGTTGTGGGCGAGCCCGGTGACCGCCGCCAGGACTTTCTGGGCGACCTCGCTCTTGCGGGCGCGCTTCAGCGCGTCCGCGTGGATCTTGATCTCGTCGACCGGCAGCGCCTCGAGCGTGCCGAGGGAAGCGGCGGCGATGCCGAAGTCGTCGAGCGAGATGCGAAAGCCGCGCTCCCGCAGCTCGTTCAGCACCTTGAGGTGCGGCGCGTCCGAATCCGCGATCTCCTGTTCGATCACCTCGAAGGTGAAGCTCGAGCAGTCGAGGCCGTGCTCGCGCACGATCTTCTCGTAGGCGTCGGCGAGGCCATGGTTGTTGAGCTGGCTGGAGGCCAGGTTGATGCAGCAGTCGAGTTCGAGCCCCTGCTCGCGCCACTTGACGAGCTGCGACGCGGCCTCCTGCAGCACGTATTCGCTGACCGCCGGCATCAGGTCGAAGGCCTCGAGTTCCGGCAGGAACTCCAGCGGGCCGATGGAGCCGTGCTGCGGGTGCTGCCAGCGCAGCAGCGCCTCGGCCTCGCTCGTGCGCCATTCGTGGCCGTCGCCGCGGACGACCTTGGGCTGGTAGCGCAGGCAGAACTCGCGGTTGCGCAATGCGTTCTTGAGGTCCTCGGCGCTGATCTTCAGCAGGTGCCGGCGGCACTCGCGGGCCGCCTTCAGGAAGTGGAAGCGCCGGAAATCGGGCGCTATCCACTGCAGGTTCGGTATCGCGGCGAGGTCCTCGAGCAGGGCGTCGCCATGGGCGTCGCGCACCGCGTCCTGCCCGGCCGCGACGACCAGCCCGAACGGCGAGCGGCCCGCGGCCTTCTGCAGCACGGTGACCTTGCCGATGCTCAGGTCGGCTTCGGCGAGGAGCACGATGCGCCGCGTCTTGCCGCGAAGCTGGCTGTCCAGGTCGACCGCGTCGGTGAAGCAGCAGAAATTGAGGCTCAGTTCGCGCGCGACGTCGATAACGCCGCGCAGCTTGCTCGCAGATTCGCTTGCCAGCAGTAACATGCGCTCTCCCTGTCAGGCGCCAGTTGCGATCGGCCTCATTGCCGCGAGTCTTGCCGCGATCCGGGGCGGCAGGCAGGCTGAGGTCGCCTTTATACCGGGTCTCGGCCCCGTGTGTTGTGCGACAGGTCGCACTGCGGCGAAACGGGGGCGGCCGGGCGTCGGGCCCGCAGCCGTTGCCGGCGAAACCGTTGTTTTTCTGCAATCCGGCGCCAGTTCCTGCCGGGAAAGGAGGCAAATAAGCCGTGTTTCGCCATGTTGCCTTGACCCAACCTCGCCTCTATAATGCGCGGGCTAAACGCAGGCCCGCCCGCACAACAGGAATCTCGACGCCACTGACCCTAGGCCTAGCCGACGGACGTGGCGTTTTTCATGCCGGAGACGCGCGAGACATGATGGTGAAGGCCACGGAGCAACCCCCGCGGCCCGTCGCACATCCGCTGGCGAGACTCCTGCTGCTGCAGCTGGGCATAGGCGTGGCGCTGGCCGCGCTCTTTTGGAGCACAGACGGAATCGTGTCGGGCTACTCGGCGTTGCTGGGCGGCCTGACCTGCGTCGTCCCGAATGCTTTCCTGGCGCTCAGGTTGCTGGCGCCGCGGCGGGACCGCGGGGCGCGAGGCCTGCTGCGGGCCGCCTACATCGGGGAACTCGGAAAACTCGCGCTGACCCTGCTGATGTTCGGCAGCGTGTTCGTGCTGGTCAGGCCGCTTGCGCCGCTGCCGCTGTTCACGGGCTTCATCGCCTGCCAGCTGGCGACGTTCGCGGGACTGCTGATGCGCGACCCGGACAGCGATACGGATACGGACGGACGAGGGTAGAGACAGACGACATGGCGACGGAAGGCGGAGCAAGGACGTCGGGCGAATACATCCAGCATCACCTGCAGAACCTGCAGGTCTGCCCGACCGACGACGGCTGGGTCTGGAATGCCTGCGCCGGCAACCCGCTGGCGATCAACGTCGACTCGATGTTCTGGTCCGTGCTGCTCGGCGTCGTCTTCATCTGGCTGTTCCGCAGCGCCGCGAAGGACGCCTCGGTCGGCAAGCCGAGCAAGTGGCAGGCATTCGTCGAGCTTATCGTCGATTTCGTCGACGCCAGCGTCCGCGACACCTTCCACGGCAAGAGCCGCCTGATCGCGCCGCTGGCCCTGACGATCTTCGTCTGGGTGTTCTTCATGAACCTGATGGACCTGATCCCGGTGGACTGGATACCGTGGTTCAGCGAGAACGTATTGCACATCCCGTACATGAAGGTCGTGCCGACGACGGACGTGAACATCACTTTCGGCATGTCCATCGCCGTGTTCCTGCTGATCATCTTCTACACGGTGA
>JBFJUJ010000215.1:0-4321 GCA_041624755.1 Woeseia sp.
CCACCGCGCGGCGCAGGCGCGCCGGATGTAACGCGGTCACCCGATCATAGCGGCGGGAGCCGGGACGCTCAATCGCCCCGTGCGGCTCAGCGTCGGGTCGCGCGGATGAAGCGCCTGACCTCGTCCTCCGTCGGCGGCGAGCAGCCGACCCGCGAGACGTTGATCGCGGCGGCCGCGCAGGCGAAGTCGACGGCGTCGCCGAGGACGTCCGGGTCGGCCGCCGACAGCGGCCGGCCGATGACTCCGCCGCGGCACAGCGCGGCGATGAAGGCCGCGTGGAACGTGTCGCCCGCGCCGACCGTGTCCTTGACGTCGGCGATCGGGTAGGCGCTCTTCTCGATGATGCCCTTTTCCGTATGCAGCAGGGCGCCGCCGCGGCCCTCGGTGAGCAGCAGCATGCCGGAGCCCATCTCCGCGTAAGCACGCGCGGCGCTGCGGCGCGTGTCCTTGTCGAGCCCCAGCGCATCGATGTCCTCGTCGCTCGCCTTGACGATGTCGGCGACGGGCAGCAGCGAGCGGACGCCGGCCAGGTAGGCCCCGGTGTCGATGCTCGCCCGCAGGCGGATGTTGATGTCGACGCTGATCACCGCCCCGCGGGACCTGGCGAGTTCGAACACGCGGCGAATCTTCGGCAGCTGGCTCGGCGTGATCGCGAGCGAGCCGGTGTGGAACACCTCGAGATCGCCGGGCAGGTTCGCCTCGATCTCCTCGTAAGACGTGTCCTTGTCCGCGATGCCCTCGCGGTAGAGACGATAGTTCGGCAGGCCTTCGTCGTCGATCGTCACCAGCGCCAGCGACGTGGGCCACAGCGACCGCCGTGCGAGCGGCAGGCGCACTCCTTCTTCGGCGAGGTAGTCGCGCAGCCGGTCGCCGAAGGCGTCGTCCGAGAACGCGGAGAGGTAGCTGACCGGCACGCCCTGGCGGGCGAGGCCGATGGCCACGTTGTACGGCGAGCCGCCGAGGTGCGGCCGGTAGGCGCCGTCGTCGCCGACGATGAAATCGATCAGCGCCTCGCCGAGGACGGCGACGCTCACGGCCCCCCCGCCTCGAGAGGAGCCCGCTGCACGAGGCGTCCGCGATGGTCGGTGTCGAAGTGCAATTGAGTCCTGGTTCCCTGCCGCCTGTACGGGCGAGTGTACCGCGAATGCCGCCGCGGTCAGTTCAGGTCCGCGTCCGCGACGCGGTGCCATTCGAGTTCTGTGGCTGATCCTGTTATCGCTTCGACCCCTGGCGTTCGAGCATCAGCCGCCGGCCCGCCGACACGAGCCGGGTCCAGAGTTCCTGCAGCACGTCACCCGGGCCGTCGCTGACGAGCAGCTCGCGCCACGCCAGCGTGGCGCCCGTGAAGCCCTCCGTCCGCCACGCGGCGCCCGCGGGCAGCGGGGTATCGGCCATGCCGTCCGGCGCCGGGTAGGCCGTGACGTAGAAGTAGGGCTCCGGTACCGAGTCGTCGCCGAAAGCGAATCCTATGTTCATCTGCTTGTCGGAGGACTCCTCGTCGGCCGGGTCCTCGCCGGCGATCTTCTCGCCGGGCAGCCACAGCATCGACAGGTCGAAGTGATGCGGCCAGAGCTGGATCGGGCTCGTCTCCTCGGGCAGCGTCGCGCGGAAAACCTCCATCTGCGCACTCACCGCGGAGAGTGCGCGACCGATCGCCTGCGCCGCCTCCACGGAAAACGATGGCGTTTCATCGGGGTAATCGGACGCAGGAATCCTCGAGCGATCCAGTCCGGCGTCCACGAGGAAACCGTGCACCGTCGCGGCCAGCGCCGCCGGCGAACTCGCGCCCAGCTCCTCGTCGATCGTCGCGCCGTCGAAGGTCCTGCCGCGCAGCAGGCCCGCCTGCAGGTCGAGCTCGAGCTCGAAGTCGATGCCCGCGTGCACGACGCCGGTCGTCAGGCCGGCCAGCGACGGCCTGAGGCTCGCATGCCACCAGTGCCGGCGCTTCGCCCGGCAGGCCTTCAGCAGGTCGCCCAGGATCTTCGCGTCGGCGTGCAGCGCGTCGCGCGTCTGCCCGATGTTGTCGAGCTTCGGGAAGTCGTCAGGCACGTTGGCGTCTCCCATTCAGTTCGGTGACAGGCCGACGCCGCCGTAAGCGACGCCGGTAAGCTGCGCCATGTCCTGCTTGAAGGTCGTCAGGTCTTCTTTCGAGAACTCGCCGAGATGCCGGTGCCCCGCCGCGCGGGCAACGACGGTCATCAGCTCGACGGCGGCGCCGAAGAAACGCGCCAGGCGCTCGGCGGCGACGTCCACCGGCAGGCGCGCGCGCAGCCCGGGCTTCTGCGTCGCGATGCCGACCGGGCAGTTGTTCGTGTGGCAGGCGCGCATGCCGAGGCAGCCGATCGCCTGCAGCGCCGCGTTCGACACGGCGACACCGTCCGCGCCCAGCGCCAGCGCCTTCGCGAAATCGGCCGGGTGCCGCAGGCCCCCGGTGATGATCAGCGTGACGCCTTCCGCATCGCAGCGGTCGAGGTGGCGCCGCGCCCGCGCGAGCGCCGGGATCGTCGGCACCGAGATGTGGTCGCGGAAGATCAGGGGCGCGGCGCCGGTGCCGCCGCCGCGGCCGTCGAGGATGATGTAATCGACGCCGACTTCCAGCGCGGCGTCGATGTCCTTCTCGATGTGCTGCGCGGACAGCTTGAAGCCGACCGGGATGCCCCCGGTCCGCTCGCGCACCTCGGCCGCGAAGTCGCGGTACTGCGAGAGCTCGGTCCAGTCGGGGAAGCGAGCCGGCGAGATCGCCGGCTCGCCTTCCTCGAGGTCGCGCACCTCGGCGATCTTGCCTTTCACCTTGGCGCCCGGCAGGTGACCGCCGGTGCCGGTCTTCGCGCCCTGGCCGCCCTTGAAGTGGAAGGCCTGCGCCTTGCCGACCTTGTCCCAGCTGAAGCCGAAGCGCGCCGACGCGAGCTCGTAGAAGTAGCGCGAGTTCGCCGCCTGCTCCTCCGGCAGCATGCCGCCCTCACCGGAGCAGATGCCGGTGCCCGCGAGCTCGGCGCCGCCCGACAGCGCGACCTTGGCCTCCTCCGACAGCGCCCCGAAACTCATGTCCGAGACGAACAGCGGGATATCCAGCCTGAGCGGGCGCTCCGCGTTCGGGCCGATGACCAGGTCGGTCGCGACGTCCTCGTCGTCGAGCAGCGGCAGCTTGTGGAGCTGGCCGACGACGAACTGCAGGTCGTCCCATTTCGGCAGGCTGTCGCGCGGCACGCCCATCGCCGCCGCCGGCCCGTGGTGGCCGACGCGGCTCAGGCCCTCGTCGGCGAGCTTGCGGATGAACTTGACGTGCGGCTCGTCGGCGGTCCCGGTCGGGTCCTGGTACGCCCCCTGGTAGGCGTCGCGCTTGTAGGGCTGCGGATGCTCATCGGCGAACGCGCGGATCTCGTCCTCGTCGACGAACACGCCGCCGTCTTCCCGCCAGGCGGCGAACTTCGGCAGCGTCTCCGAGTTGTTGTACTCGCTGATGCCGGTATCGAAGCGGTAGTCCCAGCCGTGCACGCCGCAGATGATGTTGTCGCCGTCGATGTGGCCGTCGGACATCAGCGCGCCGCGGTGGGCGCAGCGGCCGTACAGCACGCTGACCTCGTCGTCGTAGCGAACCACGACGAGGTCCACGCCGGCGACCAGCGCGTGCTCGGGCCGGCGGTCTTCGAGTTCGTCCCAGGTTTTGATCTGCAGTGCTTTCATCGCTGGTCCTTATGGCTGTTGGTGTTGTTGGTGAGGATCGTGACTGCCCATCAGCTGCCCGCCGCGCAGCGGCAGGTCGGCAACCGGCTGCTTCTCCGCGCATTCTCCCATACCGGCAGCGAGACGCCCGTAGACGCCGGCAAGCGGCGCGGCGCTCGCGCCGTGCAGGAGCGCGCTCAGCGCGACGGTCAGCACCGTGACGGTCATCAGCGTCTCGCCGTTCGGCACGCCGGCGTCCTCGAGGATCAAGAGCGCGAACAGGATGGACGCGAGGCCGCGCGGCCCGAACCAGCCGAGGAAGAGCTGCGTCGGCAGGCGCATGCCGCTGCCGATGAGCGACATGCCGATCGGCAGCAGGCGGATCACGGTCAGGCTCAGCGCCGCGTACAGCAGCATGCGCGCATCGGCGTGCGCCAGCGCGTCCGGCAGCATCGCCGCGCCGAAGACCAAGAACGTGATCAGCATCAGGAGCTGGCCCTCCGATTCCATGAATTCGAACAGGAAAGTGCAGGGATGGCGCACCGCGTTGCCGAAGGTCATGCCGCCGACGAAGGCGGCGATGAAGCCGTTGCCGCCGGTAAGCTCGGCCACGGCGAAGGTCAGTATCGCCACCGCGAGAATGCCGATGCCCTGGAAC
>JBFJUJ010000216.1:0-4291 GCA_041624755.1 Woeseia sp.
AGGCCACCCGGGCGCCGATCTCGACGGCGACGGCACGATCGGCGGCCGCAGCGACCGCGTCGCGGTGACCAACGCGATCGAGTATTTCGGCGTCGACGGTGCGGCTGCCACGCCGCGCCGCAACGCGGTGCTGATCGACAAGTGCGACGACTGCCACAAGCAGCTCTCGCTGCACGGCAACAACCGCACCGACAAGCCCGAAGTCTGCACGATGTGCCACAACCCGAACGCGACGGACATCCGCCGGCGCGTCGCGGGCAGCGCCTGCGTCAACGAGCTGGGCACCGACGACCAGCCGATCGATTTCAAGAACATGATCCACGGCATCCATTCCGGCAACATCGGGGTCTGCGGGTTCGGTAACTCGGCGCACCCCTACTTCGACGTCGTCTACCCGGGCCGCCTGAACAACTGCGAAGGCTGCCACGAGCCGGGCAGTTACTACCCGGTCGAGCCGGGCGCGATCCTCGGCACGACGGTCGACACCAACGACCCGGCGACACCGACCGACGACGTCGTGATCTCCCCGAACACGTCGGTCTGCTCGACCTGCCATACGAGCACGCTCGCGGCCGAGCACATGAAGCAAAACGGCGGTGACTTCAATGCGACCAAGGCGGCGGACAGTTCGCTGATCTCCTCCGGCGTCGAGACCTGCGCGCTCTGTCACGGCCCGGGCCGCACGGCGGACGTGGGGGTCGTGCACGGCGTCGGCTCGTTCGAGTTCAACTGATGGGGCGGCATCCCGTAACGGGATGCCACGCTCCCAGGCCCTCGCCTGTGCCCCGGGAGTCACGACGAGCATGAACCCGACACGCCTGCGAATCGTCCTCCTGCTGCTCGCGGGGCTGGGTGTATCTGGCAGCCTCGCACAGTCGGGCGACGACGCCGAGTACAGCCGGCAGGGCGCCGACTCCTGCCTCGCCTGCCACGACGACGAGGTCACGCTCGCCATCTTCCGCACGCCGCACGCGGTGCCGTCGGACAGCCGCGCCCCGTTCGGCCATGGCCAGCTCCAGTGCGAGGCCTGCCACGGCCCCGGCGGCGCACATTCCGGCCGCGTCCGCCGCGGCCAGGAGCGGCCGTCGATACCGCATTTCGGCGCGGACAGCGTCTCCACCATCAGCGAGCAGAACGGCATGTGCCTGGGCTGCCACGGACGACAGATCGGCACGGGATGGCACAACGACGCACACCCGGCCGACGAGGTCGCCTGCGTGGACTGCCACCAGAGCCACGTCGCCCGCGACCCGGTGCTGGCCACGGCGTCGCAGCCGCAGGTGTGCTTCGACTGCCACCGGCTGCAGCAGAGCCAGGCGCGGCGAGCGTTCGTGCACCCGATGGCCGATGGCAAGATGGACTGCACGGGCTGCCACGCGATGCACGGCGACACGGTCGCCTCCAGCCTCGTCCGTGAGACCCTGAACGCGACCTGCGAACAGTGCCATGCCGAGAAGCGCGGCCCGTACCTGTGGCCGCATGCGCCGGTCAGCGAAGACTGCGGGCTGTGCCACGCGCCGCACGGCTCCAATCATCCGGGCATGCTCACGCGTCGCGGGCCGCTCCTGTGCCAGGGCTGCCACTCGCAGTCGGGGCATCCGAGCGTCGCGCTTACCGCGGACGGCCTGGCGTCGGGCGTACCGTCGCGCCTGCTGCTGGGGCAGAACTGCATGAACTGCCATTCCCAGGTGCACGGCTCGAATCACCCGTCCGGCTCGAAACTGATGCGATGACGGTGGCCGCGATGAAGAGATATCGGCGTACGGCAGCGGAGCGATCGAGGCGCAGCCTGTCAGTCCCGCGTGTCGCCGGCGCCGGCCTGCTCGGCGTCCTGCTGGCACCCGGCGTCGCGCTGTCCCAGGCCGTGGACACGAGCGAGTGGAAGTGCGAATTCTGCCCGTTCGAGGTCGGGGCGCGTGCCGACCTCGACGTCGGCGCGACGACGGTCAGCGACGACACGGCCTGGATCGGCGATGCCACCGGTCTCGACGAAGAAGGGGTCTACGCGGACATCGACGGCTACGGCAGCTACGCGGCGGACAACCACAGGCTGCGCTGGGCGGTCGAGGATCTCGGCTTCGACTCGCGCGCCGCCGCGCTCGACGGCGGTAACCCGGGCGTCTACGACTACAGCCTCGGCTATCGCGAGCTGCCGCGGCGCCGCTACATCACGACGAGGACGGTGTTCGTCGAGGAATCGGTGAACAGCCTCGCCCTGCCGGCATCCTGGGTCCGGGCGCCGACGACGCCCGCGCTGCCGACGCTCGGCTCGAGCCTCGTATCGCGCGACATCGCCAGCGACCGCAGCGTCTTCGACGTCGGCGCCGGCTGGTATGCGCTGGACGGCCTGCGCCTGTCCGGCGACTATCGCCGCCAGGAGCACGACGGGGTCAAGCTCTACGCCGGCTCGTCGTTCACGAACGCGAGCCAGCTGCCGCTGCCGTTCGACTACGTCACCGACGAGGTCGAGCTGGGCGTGCGCTACGCCGTGGATCGCGGCCACATCGCGCTCGGCTGGTACCTGTCCGACTTCGGCAATTCCGGCAACGGGGTCGCCTGGGAGAGCCCGTTCCTCACCGCGCCCGGCGCGGAGATCTCGCAGCTCGCGCGCGCTCCCGACAGCCGCTTCCAGCAATTGAAGCTCTCCGGCGGCCTTGCGTTCCCGGAACAGCAGACCTGGGTCAGCGCATCGCTCGCGACCGGGCGCATCGAGCACGAAGAGGCCTTCCTGCCGTACACGACGAACCCGAACGTCGCGACGCGGCCGCTGCCGACGGCGGACCTTGACGGCGACGTGGACACGACCAACATCGCGCTGGCGGTGACCACGACTGCGCTGCCGAAGAGTCGCCTGCGCCTTTCCTATCGCTACGACGAGCGCGACAACGCGACGCCGCAGGTGGCCTATAGCCGCGTCGTCGTCGACACCTTCGCGAGCGGCGAGACCGAGACGAATATTCCGTACAGCTTCGAGCGTGCGACGCTGAAAGCGACGGGAGACTACGACCTGCTCGACTCGCTGCGACTGTCGGCGGGCTTCGAGCGCCGCGAGCTGGACCGCGACTTCCAGGAGGTCGCCGAGCAGACCGAGGACACCGGCTGGGGCCGCGTCCGCTGGCGGCCGCTCGAGGGCCTCGAGCTCGACGCTCGCGGCGGGACCTCGCGGCGCGACATCGACCGCTACGACGAGTCGGTCGCCGCCTCGTTCGGCCAGAACCCGCTGCTGCGCAAATACAACCTCGCGTACCGCTACCGTGAGTTCGGCGAGCTCACGGTCAACTGGTCGCCGTCCGCGGTGCCCGTCTCGCTGGGCCTGAGCGCGCTCGTGACGGACGACAGCTACACGCGCTCGGTGCTCGGGCTGACCGCGGGCGAGGAGATCATGTACGCGGCCGACGTCGGCTGGACGCTGTCCGAGACCGCGTCGCTGTACCTGACGATGGGCATCGACGAGATCGAGTCCACGCAGGCCGGCAGCGCGACGTTCTCGGCGCCGGACTGGCGCGCGGAACACGAGGACAGCTTCACCTCGTTCGGCGGCGGGCTGCGGCTCGATGACGTCGTCGAGGGTATCGACGTCGCGGTGGATTACCTGCGCTCCAACGGCACCGGCGAAATCGAGTTCCTGCAGACAGGGCAGGCGGAGTCGCCCTTCCCGGATCTCGCAACGACACTCGAGTACCTGCGCCTCGCCGTCGACTACCGGCAGTCGGCGGCATGGACGATCGCTGCCGATCTCCGCTGGCAGCGCTTCGAGACGGACGACTGGGCGCTCTCCGGGGTAGGGCCGGCCACGATACCGGTGGTGCTGTCACTCGGCGCGAGGCCCTACGACGAGGATACCTACATCCTGACCGTCGGCGTCCGCTACCGCTTCGGCGGCCCGGGCGGGAGCAGCGAGCAGCCCTGAGCCGCGCCACGCGGCGGTCGCCCCGCCCTGATCGAGCCGGGGCGGCGGGCACCGGAATCTTCCGTCCTGCTTCGCGGTAATGACCGAGAAAAGTTCCCGCGGCACCCGGCCGCCCGGGGGCCCGCTAAAGCCCGGCGCTCTCGAGTCTCCCGCGCCGACTATGCTCAGGACAGAAGAGCCTGCGGCCGGTTCACTCCTGCCCGGCCGGGCCGCGCTTCATCCGGCCGGTCGCGGCTGCTGCCCGAGTATCCTGAAGGCCGCGATGAACAGCGCCAGGAACACGAGATCGACCCAGGCCCACGGCAGCCACATCGACGGGATGCCGGCCGTGAGCTCGTAGCCGAATGCAAGGCTGCAATAGGCGATCTTCAGGCCACAGCC
>JBFJUJ010000217.1:0-4234 GCA_041624755.1 Woeseia sp.
GGCGAAACGCGACGCTTTTGCGCGGATTACGCGCTGCCGGCCAGGACTGTGATAGCCGTCACGATCCTGCGTCGCCCGGTGCGTACGATCGGGTCTGGGCAGCCACGCGATCGAGTTTCGCATGCAGACGCACATCAGACGCAGGATCCGATCCGCAACCCGCAGTGCTGCGCGTCCCGGGCTTGCGTTGCTCGCCGTCTGCGTCCTCTGCGCCTGCGAAACGTCCTACGACCAGGCCCTCGAGGAATTCAACGCGCGCCGCGCGCCGCTGCCGCCGGCGGATCCGCCGCCGCCTGACGACCCGCCGCCGCCGACCAGCAACTTCGGACCGAATTTCTCCGAGATCCAGGCGAACGTCTTCACGCCGAGCTGCGCCACGTCCGGCTGCCACGCGGGCGCCAACCCCGCGGCCAACCTGAACCTCGATGCCGCGAGCAGCTATGCCATGCTCATCGGCGTCGCGAGCACGCAGGATCCCGGCGTGCAGCGCGTGAACCCCGACAATCCGAACTTGAGCTACCTGATTCAGAAGCTCGAGGGCCCGGGTGCGATGGGGCAGCAGATGCCGCCGGGCGGGGCGCTGCAGCAGGCCGACATCGACACGATACGGCAGTGGATCACCGCCGGCGCCGTGGACGACCGCGTCCAGCCGGGCACGCCGATCCGGGTCACGTCGCTGTCGGTCGCACCGGGCAGTTCCCTGACTTCGGGACCGAACCAGATCACCGCCGGCTTCGACAGGGAGCCGGACGCCTCGACCGTCAACCTCAATACTTTCCTGCTCGACGCAAGCGGCAACGACGGCATCTTCGACAACGGCAACGACGTCGCCATCGCGGCGCAGTCGATCACGGTGCCGGCCGCCAACCCGCAGAGCGCCGTGTTCACGCTCAACGGTGCCGCGCTCGCCGACGATACCTACCGCGTTCGCCTGCTCGGCTCGGGTCCCTCGATCATCATGGACCTCGACGCGAACGCCCTCGATGGCGAATTCCCGGGCGCTTTCCCGTCGGGCAACGGCACCGCCGGCGGCGATTTCGCGGCGCAGTTCACGATCCAGACGCCGGTCATGACGGGCCCGACACTCGACCAGATCCAGGCCGCGGTATTCACGCCGTCCTGCGCGACGGGCGGCTGCCACAACAACACGTCGCAGGCGGCCGGTCTGTCACTCGCCGATGCGGACACGAGTTACCTGGAGCTCGTCGGGCAGTTCAGCAACCAGAACGGCCAGTCGAACGTCATGCTGGTCGCTCCGAACGACCCGGACGCGAGCTACCTGGTCCGCAAGCTCGAGAACGCCCCCGGGATCACCGGCCAGCAAATGCCGATCGGCGGGGCGCCGCTGCCGCAGTCCGACATCGACGATATCCGGCTGTGGATCACGAACGGAGCCGAGCGCTAGACCCGAAGCACCCGTAGCGCGTCAGGCCAGCGAGGAAACGACGCCGAGCGCCCGCTCGACGTCTCCCGGCGCGACGTAGAGGTGGCAGGAGAAGCGCACGCCGTAGTCCTCGCGCTGCGCGCGCACGCGGATCTTCTGCCGATTCCAGAGCGCGATCTGCAGGTCTCGCGCACGCGTCCCCTCGACGCGGAAGGTCGTCACGGCAGCCGCGAAGCGCGGGTCCGCCGGCGACGCGATCCTCGCACCCGGGATCGCCTCGAGGCCGGCGCGCAGCCTCGCGTTGACCCGCTGGTCCCAGCGCGCGATGCGCTCGATGCCGATGTGCTCGACGAAATCGATCGCGGCGACGAGGCCGTCGACGATCGGCACGCTGCCGGTGCCGAACTGCATGAAGCGGAACGCCCCGGACTCCCAGTCGTCGAAGTGCGATCCCGCGAGCGTCCCCCAGATGCGCTGCGGCACGTCGCGCCTGAGGTACATGAAGCCGGTGCCTTTCGGAGCCATCAGCCACTTGTGCGGGCTCGCAACGTAGGCGTCGCAGCCGAGATGTGCGAGATCGACCGGTACCTGGCCGATCGCCTGGGCGCCGTCGATGACCGACAGCACGCCGCGTTCGCGGGCGAGCGCACACAGCTCGATTACCGGCATCCGGATGCCGAGCGTCGACGTGATGTGACTGACCATCAGCACGCGCGTACGGTCCGTGAGCGCACGGCGGAACATCTCGACGACGGCTTCGGGCCCACCGTCCAGCGCGGAGTCGAGCGGCAGCTCCCGGACGACGACGCCGTGACGCGCTGCGCGCAGGCGCCAGCTGCCGATGCCGCCGCTGTGTTCCTGGTCCGTCGTCAACACTTCGTCGCCGGGCTGGAGTTCGAGGCCGTTGGCGATGAAGCTCATGCCCATCGTCGCGTTCTGCGTCAGCGCGATCTCGTCGGCCGTCGCGTTGACGAAGCGGCCGATGCGCGCGCGGACGTCGCGGAGTTCCTGGTAGCCGGTCAGCGGTTCGCCGTCCGACTGGAAGTAGGGCCAGTCCGGCAGCTCCCGCTCGAGGCGTTCGAGGCCCCCGAGGTAGGCATCCATGACGTCATGCGGGCAGGCGCCGAGCGTGCCGGTGTTGCCGTAGGTCACGTCGGTCGGGAACAGGAAACGCTCGCGCAGCCGGGCGAACAGCTCGTCATCGGTTTCGCCGGGCAGGATCTCGACCGGGCCGCCGTTGCGGCCGGTCGCGCTCGACGGCGCGGCGATGCCGGCGGCAACGAGCCCGGCGGCGCCGCTGGTCAAAAAACGTCGTCTGTCCATCGTCGTGTCCTCTCTGGCAGCGGCCGCCGGCGGCGGCCGGTCGGACGATCGCAGTGGCACCCTTGTCCGCGTGCCCTCAGGGATCGCCGTAGAAGCGCCACCGGCTGCGGAACTCCGGCGACAGCGGCTGTTCGATCAGCCGCGCGCGCACCAGCTCGACCGGCAGGCGCCCGCCCAGCATGACGGCGTCGTGGTAGTCCTTCTCCGCCATCCGGCCGCTCGTCACGAGCTCGTCGTACAGCGCCCGGAACTGCAGCGCGCCGATCATGTAGGCGATCTGGTACAGCGGCGCGTCCCGCGCCGTGCGCCGCACCTCGGCCTCGGCGTTGGCGCGCTCGTGGCCCACGCGCTCGACGAGGAAGTCCACCGCTTCCTGCGGCGACCAGCGTCCGAGCTGGTAATTGAGCGAGAAGATGATGCGCGCCGCGCGGTGCAGGCGCCAGAACAGCATGCCCATCCTGTCCGGGTCGTTGCGCGCGAAGTCGCGGTCCCAGAGCTGGAACTCCCAGTACAGCGCCCAGCCTTCGCCCCAGAACGGCGTGCGGTTCAGGGCGCCGCGGTGCGAATTGAAGCGGTCGGACATGAAGGCCTGCATGTGATGTCCGGGCAGCAGCTCGTGGTGAACGGTCGCGAAATTGAAGTGCGGCGTGTTGCCGCGCATGCTCATCATCTTGTCGTCGTGGGCCATGCCGTCGGTCGGGTAGGAGACGCGGGTCTCCTCGCCGCCGGTGAAGAACGGGTTGACGAGCTGGCGTTCCGGCGTCTGCATGTCGAGCCGCCAGACCTCCCGCGCCAGCGGCGGCATCGTCACGACGTCCATGTCTTCGAAGAACTTCTCGGAGTAGGCGCCGATGTCGAAGATCGCCCACGGCTTCTCGCCCGGCGGCGGCGCGAGCGATTTCGTGTGCTCCAGCGCCGCCTTCCAGTCGTCGCCGTAATCCATCGCGTTCGACGTTTCGATGAGCCGCGCCTCGATCCAGTCGAACTCGCGCTCGCCGATGCGGATCAGATCTGCGGCCGTGTAGGGAATCATCTCGATCCGCAGGTGCGCCTGCAGCCCGACCTCGAGCACCGGGTCACCGATGATCGGCGGCTTGCCTCCTTCACGGATGCCCGCGAGGTGCTCGTTGACCAGCCTTGCGTAGGTCACGAGCCGCTCGTCGACACGCGCGTACGGCTCGCGAACCCAGAAGTTGTACAGCGGGTCGTAGCCGTCGTAGAAAGCGTTGTAGTCCGCCAGGATCTCGCGCAGGTGCAGCGCCTGGCTGGCGGCCCGGTTCGCGATAACGGGGGATACTCCGCGCCGCCGGACCAGGCCGTCGGCAGCCTCGGCTTCTTCCCCGAGCTCCGCGATCAGTGCATCGAGCGTGTCGGCGACCTCGTCCAGCGTCGTCGCGGCCTCGCGCGGCACGACCCGCTGCCGATCGCAGCGCTCCTCCTGCAGCAGTCGCAGCGCGTCGCCGAACGGCAGGAGCGGCGCGATCTCCGCGGCACGCCGCTCGTCCAGTGCCAGCATGTCGATGTCGA
>JBFJUJ010000218.1:0-4221 GCA_041624755.1 Woeseia sp.
CTCCAGGGCTCGTAGCGTACTAATGACATGATTAACTACCTCCTTGATACTGTCTTTCGAGACGGCCCGCGGCCGCCTTCGCTACTTCAGATATGATCGCCCCGACGTTTTTCAAGGCCCGGCCAAGCCCCTGATATGCATCGTATTTTTTCGGCTCTTGACGGGGGCGCCCGGGGGTTCCGGCCAATGCGGATTCGACAAGAGGGAGACGGCTGATGGAGGCTGCGACGCTGTACCGCCTCGCGGCGTTCAGCGACGATCCAGCGGGAGGCAACCCGGCGGGGGTCTGGATCGGCGAGGCGCTGCCCGACGCGGCGACGATGCGGCGAATCGCGGCCGACGTCGGCTACTCCGAGACTGCCTTCATTGCGCCGTCCGCCGGCCGGTCGCGCACGGTGCGTTACTACAGCCCCGAGGACGAAGTCAGCTTCTGCGGCCACGCGACGATCGCCAGCGGCGTGCTGCTCGGCCGCCTCGAGGGCGCGGGCCGCTACCGCCTGGCCACGGCCGTGGGCGAGGTGCCGGTCCACGTCCGGCGCGAGGGAGAGCATTTCGTCGCGTCGCTGACCTCGGTCGAACCGCGCGACGAGAAGCCCGGGGATGCGCTGCTCGAGGGCGCGCTTGCCGCGCTGCGCTGGAGTCCGGCCGATCTCGATCCCGGGATTCCGCCCGCGAAGGCCTACGCGGGAGCGTGGCACCTCGTGCTCGCCGCGGCTACGGCAGAGCGCCTCGCGGCGCTCGACTACGACTTCGATGCGCTCAAGACACTGATGCTCGGGCACGACCTGACGACGCTGCAGCTCGTCTGGCGCGAGCGCGAGGATCTCTTCCACGCGCGCGACCCGTTCCCGGTCGGCGGCGTGGTCGAGGACCCGGCGACCGGCGCGGCGGCCGCGGCTCTCGGTGGCTACCTGCGCGCGGCGCGGCTCCTGCGCGTGCCCGGCATGTTCCGCATCCGGCAGGGGGAGGCCATGGGGAGGCCGAGCCTGCTCTGCGTGGACGTGCCCGCGGCGGGCGGCATCGTCGTCAGCGGCACCGCCGTGCCCATCGGCCAGGAGTGACCGGCGGCCAGCCGCAGCCACCGCGGGCTTGCGGGTATAGTTGGGCGCTGGCCGATTGCGGGACGAAAACATGTTCGAGGAAATGATCGTCTTCCTGGTCGGCGCCGTCGTTGCCGTGCCGCTGTTCCAGCGCTTCGGGCTCGGCGCGGTGCTCGGCTATCTCGCCGCCGGTGTCCTGATCGGTCCTGCCGTTTTCGGGCTGGTCGAGGACGTCGACCGCATCCTGCATTTCGCCGAACTGGGCGTAGTGCTGCTGCTGTTCATCATCGGCCTCGAACTGCGGCCTTCGCGGCTGTGGACGCTGCGCCGTTCGATCTTCGGTTTCGGCGGCGGGCAGCTGCTGCTGTCGGCCGTTTTGCTGGGCGCCGCTGCGCTGATCGCCGGTCAGACGCTCGAGGCCTCGATCGTGATCGGCGTCGTTCTCGCGCTGTCTTCCACCGCGTTCGCGCTGCAGCTCATGGCCGAGCGCAACGAGCTGACCTCGCGCCACGGGCGCACGGCCTTCGCAACGCTGCTGTTCCAGGACCTCGCCGTCGTCCCGCTGCTCGCGATCGTGCCGCTGCTGGGGCAGGGCGATGGTGCGGCGGTCGGCATGCAGGGCGCGGGCCGCGCGCTCTTGATTCTCGTCGTGGTCATCGCCGGCGGTCGCTACGTGCTGCGCTACCTCCTGCGCATCGTCGCGCTGAGCCGCGTGCGCGAGGCGCTGACGGCGGCCGCGCTGCTCATCGTCCTCGGCACCGCGCAGGTCGTCGAGCTCGCGGGGCTGTCGATGGCGCTCGGTGCCTTCCTCGCCGGCGTGCTGCTGGCCGACTCCGAGTTCCGCCACCAGCTCGAGGCGGATATCGAGCCGTTCAAGGGGCTGCTGCTCGGGCTGTTCTTCATCGCCGTCGGCATGTCGCTGAACTTGAGCCTCGTCGCGGCGCAGCCGGTCGCGGTGGCGGCCGCCGTGGCGCTGCTGGTCTCGCTCAAGTTCGCCGCGCTGTACGCGCTGGGTCGCTGGCAGGGCATGGACGGCGCCTCGGCGAGGCGGCTGGGGCTGATCCTGTCGCAGGGTGGCGAGTTCGCGTTCGTGATCTTCGCGGTCGCGATGCAGGCGGAGGTGCTCACGGCGGACGTGGTCGCATTCCTGGTCGTCGTCGTGTCGCTGTCGATGGTGACGACGCCTCTGCTGCTGCGGCTGGAGCAATCGTTGTCGCCGGACAAGGAACAGGCCGCCGAGTTCGACGACATACCGCCGGAACACAATCCTGTCATCATCGCTGGATTCGGCCGCTTCGGCCAGATGACTGCCCGGGTGCTGCGGGCGAAGGGCATTGGTTTCACTGCCCTCGACGCGAGCCAGGCCCAGGTGGATTTCGTCGCGCGCTACGGCAACAAGGTCTACTACGGCGACGCCTCGCGCCTCGACCTGCTGCACGCCGCCGAGGCCGACAAGGCGAAGATCTTCGTGCTGGCAATCGACGACGTCGACGCGTCGCTGCGCACGGCCGCCATCGTCCGGCAGCACTTTCCTCACCTCAAGGTCTGTGCGCGGGCGCGCAACCGCAAGCATGCCTACCAGCTCATGGATCTCGGTATCGAAGTCATCCGCCGTGAGACGTTCCTGTCGGCGCTCGACCTGACCGTCGAGGTCCTGAAGGGCCTGGGGATCCCGGAGAGCAAGGCGCGCAAGTCGGTCCGCCTGTTCCGGGAACACGACGAGAAGCGCCTGAACGAACACCGCCACCTGCACACCGACGAGGAGAAGATGCAGGACCTCGCGAGGAGCGGGCAGAGAGAGCTGGAAGAGATGTTCCGGCGCGACCGCGAGGAGGGTGTAGCCCTGTGAGCGCGAGCGGCGGCAACCGGCTGTACGCCTGGCTCGCATACGCGGGCGCCATCCCGTTCGTGGCCTGCGCGCTGCTGCCGCTGGCCGGCATCGACGAACTGCCCGTCATCGGCTCGCTGCAGTACCTGGCGGCGAGCTATGCCATCGTCATCGTGTCGTTCATGGCCGGATCGCAGTGGGGCCATGCGCTGGCCGATCCCGCCGGCCCGCAGGCCGCGGTGCTGCTGGGGAGCAACGCGGTGACGCTCACGGCCTGGATCGCGTTCCTGCTCGCGCCGCTGGCGCTGACCCTGACGGTCTGCGCCGCGGCGTTCGCGGTGCTGCTGCTGGTGGACTACCGGCTGCGGCGCGGCGGCGCGCATGCCGCCGCCTACCTGCGAACCCGCCGCAACGTCACGACCCTTGTTATCCTCTCGCTCGGCCTCACAATACTGACGAGCTGACGGCCACGCGGGACAGCCCGTTGTGGTCCGTTCCGGGCAGGCCTCCCGGTCTGCAGGGACGCCCTTCGATGAGGTCAGATATGCCAGAACTACCGCAGGATTGCCGGCCGCCGAGCCGGCTCGCCACGATGCTGGAGGTGCGCGCGCCGCTGGACTGGGCGTCCACGCTGCTGCGCGCTCCGCAGCTGGCGCGCGCCCCGCGCGGCGACGGCAGGCCGATCATGCTGATACCGGGCTATCGTGCCGACGCCGGTTCGATGCGGCCGCTGGGCCGCTTCCTGGAGTATCTCGGCTACGACGTCTATGGCTGGGGCGAGCGCCGCAATCGCGGCCGCGTCGAGGACGACATCCAGCACGTCGGCGCGCGCTCGCGGGAGATCCACGGGCAGCGCGGGGGCGCCGCCGTCACGCTGATCGGCTGGAGCCTGGGCGGCGTCGCCGCCCGCGAAGCCGCCAGGCTGTTCGAGCCCTACGTCCGCGAGGTCATCACGATGGGAACGCCGATCATCGGCGGCCCGAAGTACACGGCGCTCGGCAGCTACTATGCGAACGAGGCAGGCCTCGATCTCGACCGCTTCGAGATCGAAGTCCACGAGCGCAATTCCATCGGCATCCGCCAGCCGGTCACGTCCATCTACAGCAAGGGCGACGGCGTCGTCGGCTGGCGGGCGTCCGTGGACATCTACAACCCGCAGGCGAGGAACATCGCCGTGAACAGTTCCCACTTCGGGCTCGGCATCAACGGCCGCGTCTGGCGGCTCATAGCCGACGTGCTGGCCGGAAAGGCGGGATCGCTCGGCCTGCGGGGAGACGGGTCCGTCTGAGCGCCGGCCGCGGTGTCGGTAAATTTTACGCATTGCCGCGGGCTGCCCCGGGTGGCGGCGCAAGA
>JBFJUJ010000219.1:0-4209 GCA_041624755.1 Woeseia sp.
GGAGCTGCCGGGCGTTCGCCGCGTGGTCGACCTTGGCGACGCGGTGGCAATCGTCGCCGACGGCTACTGGCAGGCACAGCAGGCCCTCGCGAGACTCGACGTGACCTTCACCGGCAGCGGCAACGAGAACGTGGACCAGGCCGGCCTGTTCCGCCAGTTTTCCGCCGACCTGGACCGGGCCGAGGCGGGCGGCGGCTTCGATACCGACGTGGCGCTCGGAGATGCCGACTCGGCGCTCGAGCGCGCGGAGCGCATCATCGGCGCAGAGTACCGCGTGCCGTACCTGGCGCACGCAACCATGGAGCCGATGAACTGCACGGCGCGCGTCGCGAACGGCGCCTGCGAGCTGTGGCTGGGCACGCAGAATCCGCTGGGCTTCGCGAAGGAGGTCGCCGAGGCGCTCGACCTGGACGTCGACCGTGTCACGTTGCACAACCAGTACCTGGGCGGCGGCTTCGGCCGGCGCTCCTTCGCAGACTACGCCATCCAGGCCGCGCGGATTGCGGCGGAATTACCCTACCCCGTGAAGCTGATCTGGTCGCGCGAGGAGGACATGCGCCACGATCACTACCGGCAGGCGGGCATCAGCCGCTTCCGCGCCGCCCTCGATTCGGACGGCACGCCGCTCGCCTGGCAGAACAGCTACCTCGACAAGCACGACCCGGAGGAGGCGCCGCACATCCCCTATGCGATAGCGCACCAGCTCATCCGCTACACCACGAGCCGCACGCACGTGCCCTGGGGTTACTGGCGCAGCGTGGACCATTCGCTGCACGCCTTCTTCACCGAATCCTTCATCGACGAACTCGCGGCGGCCGCCGGCCGCGATCCGTACCGCTACCGGCGCGAGCTGCTCGCCGATCGCCCGCGCTTCCGCGACGTCCTGGACCTCGCGGCCGAAAAGGCCGGCTGGGACCGGCCGCTGCCCGCCGGACACGGCCGCGGCATCGCCATCCACGAGTCCTTCGGCACGATCGTGGCACAGGTCGCGGAGGTGGAGATCGTGGACGGCAGGGCGCACACGCGGCGCGTCGTCTGCGCCGTCGATGCCGGCTTCGCCGTCCACCCGGACGGCCTGCGCGCGCAGATGGAAAGCGGCATCGTTTACGGCCTGACGGCGGCCCTGTTCGGCGAGATCTCGATCCGCGGCGGCGCCGTCGCCCAGAGCAACTTCCACGACTACGAGATGCTGCGCATGCGCGCGGCGCCCGCCATCGAGACCCATATCCTGAACGGCGGCGGCCGCACGGGGGGCGGCGGTGAACCCGGCACGCCGGCCATCGCGCCCGCGGTGGCCAACGCGATCTTCGACGCAACGGGTACGCGCATCCGCGAACTGCCCATCAAACATCACGACCTGTCGATCCGTGACCTCGAGGGCGCCGACGTGGCCTGAGCGGCGAGCGCGGCGGCTAGCTGCTGCGCGACGTCACTTCGAGAAGGTGGTAGCCGAACTGCGTCTTGACCGGTCCCTGCACCGAATTGAGATCGGCGCTGAAGACCACGTCGTCGAACTCCTTCACCATCATGCCGGGACCGAACTCACCGAGTTCGCCGCCGCGCTTGCCGGACGGACAGGTCGAATGCTCCCGGGCCAGTTCCGCGAAGTCGGCACCGTCCTCGATCTCTTTCTTGAGCTGCCGGCAGTGTTCCTCCGTTTCCACCAGGATGTGACGTGCCGTTGCTGACGCCATTGGCGCTCTCCACAGTTGCGTAAACGATGCCGTAATTATGAGCGAAACTCCCACCGCTTGCGCAGGCTTCGGCGCGCGGCCGGGCCGCGGAGCGAAGTCCCCGCTGTCTTGCCGGCCGGCGCGTAGTAGACTCGGCCGCTGTGCGGGAGGGCGGATCGGCCGAGATGACACGCAAGGACAGGAAAACGGTGGCGTTCCCGGTCGGCATCGGCGCAGGCCTCGCCGTCGGTGCGGGCTACGGCGCCGCGATCGGGGACGTGGCGATCGGTCTCGGTGTCGGCGTATCCCTGGGGATCGTGTTCGGCATGCTGCTGCGCGTAATGCGCGTCTTCGGCGAGACCGGCGACAACGGCGGGGCTGACGGATGACGCCCGATTGCGGCCGGTGCCTGCCCGACGGGCGCGGACCGCCGTGATCCCGGCACAGCAGGCCCTGGCACGGCTCCGGGAAGGCAACGCGCGCTTCGTCGCGCGCGCGCAGGGTGCGGCGTCCGCCGACGGCTCCGAACCCGGGCTGCACCTGCCGCAGAAACAGGCGCCTTTCGCGATCATACTGGGCTGTTCGGATGCGCGGGTGCCGGCGGAGATCGTTTTCGACCAGGGCCCCGGCGACCTGTTCGTCATACGCGTCGCCGGCAATATCGTCGCGCCCTCGCAGCTCGGCAGCATCGAGTTTGCCGCCGCGAAGTTCGGCACTCGGCTCGTCGTCGTGCTCGGCCATTCGCGCTGCGGTGCCGTGAAGGCGGCGCTCGAGGCGCTGCGCGATCCCGGGCAGGAGTCATCGCGAAATCTCGAGACGATCGTCAATTTCATCCGTCCCGCCGTAGAACCGCTGCTCGAGACGGGTATGGCGGCCGACGACCCATCGCTGGTCGCCGCATCGGTGCGCGCGAACATTGCCGCTTCGGTCGTCCGCATTCGCAGCGAGTCCGAGGTGCTGCGGCGCCTGATCCGCGAGGACGGCCTCGAGATCGTCGGCGCCGAGTACGATCTCGAGAGCGGCGAAGTGGAGATTCTGCCGGACGGGAGCCGCGACTGATGAGCGACAGGACGAAGCGGAGAATGACCGTGGCCGCGGCGCGCGAGGCCGTCGCACAGTCCGGCGACGGCCGCTACGGGATACTCAGGCGTCGCGGCACGCTCGAGCTCGGCTACTACGCCCCGCGCGGCAACGACCCGCAGCGACCGCACGAACAGGACGAGCTGTACATCGTGCAGTCGGGTCATGGCACGTTTTTCTGCGACGGCCAGCGCCGCCCGTTCGAGCCGGGCGAGGCGCTGTTCGTGGCGGCAGGTGTCGAGCATCGCTTCGAGGATTTCAGCGACGACTTCGCTGCCTGGGTCGTTTTCTACGGGCCGCGCGGCGGCGAGACCGATGCCTCCGGGAGCGGCGATCGCCAGACGGACTCGTAGAACTCCTCGAGGCCTGCATTGCGGAACTTGGGCGGTGCGTTGTCGATGTCGTTGCGGCGCTCGACGAGTTCGAGGTCCGGCCAGTATCGCGAAACCTCGTCTGCCGCTATCGAGAACGGCGGCCCGGCGGCGCGCTCCTGGTCGTACTCGAGCGTCACCAGCAGCCGGTCTGCGCCCGGCCGCAGCAACTGCTTCGTATGCGCCACGTAGCGCGGCCGCTCGGTCGCGGGCATGGCAACCAGCGCGCCGCGATCGAACAGGGCGTCGCAGGGCGCGGCGCTGAAATCGAAGTAGTCGCCGGCGTACAGCGCGATGTCGCAGTCCTCGGCGCGGTAGCAGGGCAGCCGGCCGGCCCGCTCCACCGTGAAGGCGAGGCCGTGCTCCGCGAAGAAGGCCAGGACGGCGAGCGTCGAGAGCTCGACGCCGACGACCGCGTGCCCGCGGTCGGCCAGCCACTTCAGGTCGCGCGCCTTGCCGCACAGCGGCACCAGGACCCGGCGGCCCGCCGACAGTGCCGGCCAGTAGCGCTTCAGCGCCGCGCTGCCCTCCGGCTCGTGCCAGCCGATGCGACCTTCGCGCCAGCGGCCCTGCCAGTCCTCGACCGCGCTCATCGCGGAAATACCCGGCGGTCCGTCAGCGCGGGCGCGTAGCGGGACCCGCGATTGACGATCATTGCCTGCCTCCGTCGTCCTCTCGCGATGGTAGCACCGGGGCGTCGCAGGCTGCCGGGACCGCGGTTTACGTTGCCGGCGGCCGGCAGTACCATGAGCGCCTTTTTTGCGCGCTGCGCGACCGGTCGGAGACAGGATGCCCCCAGCAATCAGGATAGACGGCAAGGCCAAGGCCGCGGAGATCACCGCGGCCGTCGGCCGGGAAGCAGCGGCGCTCGCGACCCGTCGTGGCGTGACACCGGGGCTCGCGGTCGTCATCGTCGGCGAGGATCCCGCGAGCGAGGTCTATGTGCGCAACAAGAAGCGTACGGCGGAGGCCTGCGGGTTCCGCTCGGTCCGGCACGCGCTCGCGCACGACGTCCCGCAGGCCGAGCTGCTCGACCTCGTCGGCCGCCTCAATCGTGACCCTGAAGTGCACGGCATCCTGGTGCA
>JBFJUJ010000220.1:0-4192 GCA_041624755.1 Woeseia sp.
GGTTTCGTCGCCGAGACCGAGCGCCAGGTCGCCGATCACCTGCGCGACCACCTCGAACGCCTGCCTGCCGAAGACCGCCGCAGCCGGGCGATCGTCGAAAGGATGCGCGCCGAGGAGGCCGCGCACGGCGCCGAAGCCGAGCGGCGCGGCGCGATGCCGCTGCCGGACAGCGTGCGCCGGCTCATGCAGGTGGCCGCGACGGCCATGAAACGGACGGCCTACTGGCTCTGATGCCGCTGGTGCCGGGGAATATTGTTAAATATAATCGCGGCTCGGAATTATTTTCAGTAAAACACGCAGTTAGCCAGCCGCGAGCGGTGAGTTAGCGTGCGGGTCGTGGATGGGCGCAGCCGCGCCGAGGGCAAACCATGCAGACAACCGCGAAGAACCTGAGCGATGTGCCGGCGATCAACCGCTTCCTGAGCTACTGCCGGGTGCGGACGGTGCCGTCGAAGACCGTCATGATCCACGCGGGCGACCTGCCCGATGTGCTCTATTACATCGTCGACGGCTCCGTCGAAGTGATGATCGAGGACGAGGACGGCAACGAGATGGTCCTGGCCTATCTCAACAAGGGGCAGTTCTTCGGTGAAATGGGCCTGTTCTACGAGCAGCCCACGCGCAGCGCCTGGGTACGCACGCGCACCGAATGCGAAATCGCCGAAATGACCTATCCGCGTTTCCGCCAGATCGCCAGCGAGAGCCCCGGCCTGGTCTTCGAACTCGCCACCCAGCTCGCGACCCGGCTCGACCGCACCAACCGCAAGCTCGGCGACCTCGCCTTCGTGGACGTCACCGGGCGCGTCGCGCACGCCATCATGGACCTCTGCAACGAGCCCGACGCGATGACCCATCCGGACGGCATGCAGATCAAGGTGAGCCGGCAGGAACTGAGCCGGCTGGTCGGCTGTTCGCGCGAGATGGCCGGTCGCGTTCTCAAGGTACTCGAGGAACAGGGACTCGTATCCGCCAGCGGCAAGACGATCGTCGTGTACGGGGCGCGCCCGAACCGCTGAGCCGCGGGAGCGGCCGCGCTCACCCGGCCGCGGCGATCTCCGCTTTCATTGCCGCGATCGTAGCGGCGTAGTCGTCGCTGCCGAAGATGGCGGACCCGGCGACGAAGGTGTCCGCGCCGGCCGCCGCGATCTCACGGATGTTGCCCGTTTTCACGCCGCCGTCGATTTCCAGCCGAATTTCCCGGCCGCTGTCGTCGATCAGCCGCCGCGCGGCGCGCAGCTTGTCGAGCGCGGTGGGGATGAAAGCCTGCCCGCCGAAACCGGGGTTCACTGACATGATCAGGACCATGTCGACCTCGTCGACCAGGTGGTCCAGCCAGGACAGCGGGGTGGCGGGATTGAATACGAGCCCTGCCTTGCAGCCGTGCTCGCGGATCAGCGCGAGCGACCGGTGGACGTGGCGGCTCGCCTCCGGATGGAAGGTTATGTAACTCGCCCCGGCGTGCGCGAAGTCCGGGATGATCCGGTCCACCGGCTCGACCATCAGGTGCACGTCGATCGGCACCTCGATGCCGTAATCGCGCAGCGCCTTGCAGACCAGTGGCCCGATCGTCAGGTTGGGCACGTAGTGATTGTCCATGACATCGAAGTGCACGATGTCGGCGCCGGCAGCGAGCACGGCCTCGACGTCCTCCCCGAGCCGCGCAAAATCTGCGGACAATATCGATGGCGCGATGAATGGTTTCACCTGGGATCCCCGTGTCGCTTCTGCCGTGGGCGGACTGTACCCAATGGTGCAACGCTTTTCACGAAGGGCGTCCGGCGCGCAGCCGGCCCTCAGCGGATCGAGCGCCGCGCCTTGAGCATTTCGTAGGCGCTGCGTATGTCGCGCGTGCGTTTCTGGGCGTCGGCGATCTGGCCGGCGTCGGCGTCGGAGCCCGACAGCTTGTCCGGGTGATTGCGGTTGATCAGCCGGCGGTATGCGGTCTTGATCTCGTCGTTGCTCGCCGACTTCTCGATGCCGAGCGTCGCATAGGCGGACGCGAGGCGCCGCGCATCGGCGGTGCCCTGCGGAGAGCTGCGAAACCCCCGCTGTGCCCGCAGCATCGCCTCGAGTTGCACGAGTTCGACGCGCCCGATGTCCAGTTCGTTGCAGATGGACCAGAGGAGCACGCGCTCGCTGCGATGCAGGCTGCCCTTGGACAGCGCAACCTCGAGCAGCAGCTGTACGAAGAGACGGCGCATGCCGGCCGAGCGCCCGCTGCCGCGCCGCAGCTGCTGCACGGTTGCCTGCCACGGATAGGACGCCTCCTTGCCCTCCCGGAACCATTCGATCGCTCGCCTGAGTTGCGCAGGCCGCAGCCCGAGACGGTGCATCAGCGACCGCGCCGCCCGGATCTCTGCTTCGCTGACCCGTCCATCCGCCTTCGCCAGGTGTCCCATCGTCCGGAACAGTGCCTGCACGAAGGTCTCCGGCAGGTGCTCGAGGCGCGCGCCGTCGTCGCGCAGACGGGTGAAGCGATCGGCGTAGCCGCGATCGAACTGGTGGCCGAGAGCGAGTCCCAGCAGGGCGATCAGCGGCCGTCCTGTCGCCAGTCCGGCAACCACTCCAAGCACCTTGCCCCAGTACGGCATCGTTGCCCATCGCCCCGTGAAGTCGCTGGCGCCCATGCTAACGGCAGCAGCCGTCGATTCCTATAGATGCGCTTGCGGAGCCGCCGGTGACGGTCCATCATCCCGGCTCTGCTCAGCGACCGCCGCCGCTTCCCATGGATACTCCCGACATCCCCCTGTTCGAGTCGCAGCTAGCGTCGCTGACACGCGTGGCGCGCGGCAAGGTCCGCGACATCTATGCGGTCGATGACGAGCATCTGCTGATCGTCGCGACGGACCGATTGTCTGCCTATGACGTGATCCTGCCGGACCCCGTGCCCGGCAAGGGACGCATCCTGACGCAGCTGTCGAACTTCTGGTTTCGCCGCATGGCGGACGTGCTGCCGAACCACCTGACCGGCATCCGCCTCGAGGACGTCGTCGGTGACGCGCGGCAACGGGCTCCGCTCGAAGGGCGTGCGGTAGTGGTCAGGCGGCTGGAACCGCTGCCGATCGAGGCGGTGGTTCGCGGTTACCTGATCGGGTCAGGCTGGCGTGACTATTGCGACACGGGCGCCGTCTGCGGAATCCGGCTGCCGGCCGGGCTCGAACAGGCCGCGCGCCTGCCGGAGCCGCTGTTCACGCCGGCAACCAAGGCGGACGCCGGCGATCACGACATCAATATCGATTTCGACGCGGCCTGCGAGATCATTGGCGAAGACCTGGCCGTACGCGTGCGCGACGCGACGCTCGAGATCTATCGCCGCGCGGGCGACTACGCCGCCACACGCGGAATCATCGTTGCCGATACCAAGCTCGAGTTCGGGCTCGACGCGTCCGGCGGACTGTACGTCATCGACGAGATGCTGACGCCGGACTCCTCGCGATTCTGGCCGCGGGCACGTTACCGCAGCGGCATCAGTCCTCCGAGCTACGACAAGCAATTCGTGCGTGACTACCTCGACACCCTCGACTGGGACAGGACCGCGCCGGGCCCCCGCTTACCGGCGGAGGTGATCGAGAAGACGGCCCGCAAGTATCGCGACATTTTCGAGCTGCTGACTGCCGCCGAGAACTGAGTCGCTTCAGGAGCGGCGCTCGTCCCAGGCCGCGACGATGCGGCTGAGCTCCGCCAGCCCGTCGCTCAGCGCAGCCGGTCCGGGCTGCAGTATCAGCGCCGATTTCACCTCGTGCAGCTCGCCGTCCCGCACCGCGGGTACTTCCTCCCAGCCCTCGCGCTCGGCCACCCTCTCGGGGCGGAACTTCTTGCCGCACCAGGAGCCGACGATGATGTCGGGGGCGCGCCTGACGACCTCCAGCGGATCGGCGACGATGCGGTCCTTGCCCAGCGGCGCGACGGCGAGTTCCGGGAAGCAGTCGTCGCCGCCGGCAATGCCGATCAGTTCCGACACCCAGCGGATGGCCGAAATCTGCGGCTTGTCCCATTCCTCGAAGTACACGCGCGGCCGCCGTGACAGCGAACCGGCCGCCCCGCGGGCCTCTTCCAGGTTCGCCTCGAGTTCCACGACCAGTGCCTCGGCCTTCTCCTGCTCGCCGATCATGCCGCCGAGCATGCCGATCATCGCGAGGATGCCCTCGACCGACCGCTGGTTGAAGACGTGCACGGCGATGCCGTGACGCAC
>JBFJUJ010000221.1:0-4156 GCA_041624755.1 Woeseia sp.
CATCGGTGTCGGCGGGTAGCGGCACCGTCGGCGCCTGGATCTTCGACTCGAGCTTCGGCAGCTTGCGGATCCCCCAGAACACGTCGAGCGCGAGGCCGTCGTCGGTCAGCGTCGGGCTCTCGGCATTGACGAGATCCTCGGTCAGCGCATCGCGAAATTCCTGGATCTGGCGTTTCGTGGCGCCGGACAGCCCCCCGAAGATGGCGCCGGGGATCGTCAGTATCGGGATCGGGATGTAGACCGGCACCGGGCCGACCTCCTTGCGGATGCGCCCGATGCGCGACCCCTGGTCCATGCCGCCGATCAGCCCGGGCGTGTCCTTCCCGTAGGTGCCTGTCAGGTCTTCGCCGGCCGGCCCGCGCGTCGCGATGACGACCACTTTGCCGATGGCCGAGCGCAGCGCCTCCGGCATGTGCGGCTCGGCCTCCGCGGCCGACCCCGCCTCGGCCGCGGGCTCGCTGCCGGCCTGCGCGCGCAACGCGGCCGTCGGCAACGCCAGCGCCGCCGTCGCCACCGCTGCAAGCGCCCCGATGGTGATGCCTCGCGCCGGCCGGCAGAATGTCCTCGTCGCAGTCATTGCAGCCCCTGCTGTCGTCACTCGTGACCCTGGAGTTCGAGTCTAGCAAGCCGGCAAAGTTGCCACGGCGGCGGCGCGGTCGTGCAGGCGGCAGCTCCTGGACGGGCTGCCGTAGTACTACGACTCGGGGGAGCTGCTCGAACACGCCGACGTGCCGATGGCGTGGTTCCTGGGAGGACGGGACAGGAGCGCTCCCAACGAGCAGACCATCGCCCGGCTCGAGTCCATGGTCGAGGCCGGCAAGCCGTACGAACTGGTCGTCTACCCGGACGCCGACCACGGGATGCTGCTGTTCGACGAACGGGACGGCGAGTGCGTCTACGAGGGCTACGCGCCGGCGTATTTCCGGTCCGAGGTGGACGCGATCCGGCGCCTCGCCGAGTAGCCGGGCGCGACGGCGGAACGCAGGCACTGCCGGCGCGAGCAGGCAAACTGCGGAAAATCCCCATTCCGTTCGGCCCGACGATCCGCGATGCTGGCAGTCCGGGGTTCCCGGCGGGTCTGCCCGAGCGGGCGCAGGCAGCCGGAACCCGCACAGGCAACTGCCAGGGTTGGAAGCATGAAGATATCCATTGGCAAGGCCGCGCCGCGCGGCGGCCGGCGGGCGGCCGGCAGGCGATTGTTGCTGGGCGCTGCGCTCTGCATCGCGGCGCTGCCGGCTGCGACGGCGCAGGACTACGCGGCGGCTCGCGCGGCGCTCGTCGACGAGGTCGAGCGCTATGCCGTGATCGCCCGTCGCGACGGGGAAGCCGGCTTCGGCAGGCAGGTGATGGAGGCGCTCGCGACCGTCGAGCGGCATCGCTTCGTGCCGCCGAGCGAGCGGCGCAATGCGTACGAAAACCGGCCGCTGCCGATCGGCTACGGCCAGACGATCTCCCAGCCCTACATCGTCGCGCTGATGACCGACCTGGTCGAACCAGAGCCGGACGACGTCGTGCTCGAGGTCGGTACCGGCTCCGGCTACCAGGCCGCGATCCTCGCGAAGCTCGTCGATCACGTGTACTCGATCGAGATCATCCGCGAACTCGCCGCGGAAGCCAGCGCCAGGCTCGAAGCGCTGGGCTACGACAACGTTACGACGCGTCTCGGCGACGGCTACTACGGCTGGGAGGAACACGCGCCATTCGACGCGATCGTCGTCACGGCCGCCGCGAGCCACGTGCCGCCGCCGCTCATCGAGCAGCTCGCGCCCGGCGGCCGCCTCGTGATTCCCGTCGGCGGGCGCTTCATGACCCAGCAGCTCCTGTTGCTCGAGAAGACCGCCGACGGCGAGATCGTCACGCGCCAGGTGGCCGCGGTGCGCTTCGTGCCGCTGACCGGCGACCACTGAGCGTCCCTGCGCGTGCGCCGGCTGCTACTGGCGACACTGCTCGTCTCGGCGGCCGCGATCGGCTACGAGATCCTGCTGATGCGCGTGCTGTCGATCGTGCAGTGGCACCACTTCGCCTACATGATCCTGAGCCTCGCGCTGCTCGGCTACGGTGCCAGCGGCACGGCAATCGCCGTGCTCAGGCCGTTGCTGGAACCGCGTTTCGAGGCCGCGTTCGCGGCGAGCGCCCTCCTGTTCAGCGTGTCCATGCCGGCCTGTTTCATGCTCGGCCAGCGGGTGCCGTTCAATGCGCTGGAGATCGTCTGGAACCCCGGGCAGCTCGTCGGCCTGAGCCTGATCTACCTAGTGTTTTTCGTGCCCTTCTTCTTCGCGGCCTGCTGCATCGGGCTCGCGTTTACCTGCCGTCGCCAGTCGATCAGCGGCATCTACTTCGCCGACCTCGTCGGCGCGTCGCTCGGCGCGATGCTGGTCGTCGGCGCGCTGTTCGTGCTGATCCCGCAGAACGCGCTCATCCTGCTGGTCGCCCTGGCGCTCGCGGCGTCCCTGCTCGTTGCGACACAGGCGCGGGCGCGGGCCCGCCCCGCACTCTTCATATTGCTGCTCGGCTGGGCCGCGTTGCTGGCGGCCGGCCTGCCGCAGCAGCGGCTCGGCCTGCACCTGTCCGACTACAAGGGACTGAGCCAGGCGCTGCAGGTGATCGACAGCCGGGCGATCGCGATCCGTTCGAGCCCGCTCGGCCTGCTGACGGTCGTCGAGAGCCCGACGGTCCCGTTCCGGCACGCGCCGGGCCTGAGTTTCAACGCGACGCAGATACCGCCCGAGCAGCTCGGGGTGTTCGTCGACGGCGACAGCATGAGCGTCATCACGCGACTCGGCGACGGCGTCGGGTCGCACGGCTACCTCGCGGACATGACCGCGGCGCTGCCGTACGCGCTGCTCGAATCGCCCGACGTCCTCGTGCTCGGCGCCGGCGCCGGCCAGGACGTGCTGCTGGCGCTGCACAACGGCGCGCGGCAGGTGCACGCCGTCGAACTCGACCCGGAGATGGTCGCGCTCGTGCGCGAGGACTATGCGGATTTCGCGGGGAGGATCTACGACGATCCCCGTGTCACGCTGCACGTGGCCGAGGCTCGCAGTTTCGTCGGCCGCAGCGAGCACCGCTTCGACCTGATCCACGTCGGCCTGATCGATTCGTTCGGCGCGTCCGGCGCCGGCGTGCAGGCGCTCAACGAGAGCTACCTCTACACGGTAGAAGCCATCGAGGAATACCTGGCCCGGCTCGACGATGGCGGCATGCTGTCCATCACGCGCTGGATCAAGCTGCCGCCGCGCGACGGGTTGAAACTCGTGGCAACGGCGATCGCGGCACTCGAAAGGAGCGGCGTCGCCGAGCCGGGCAGGCGGCTCGCGATGATCCGTAGCTGGAACACGTCGACGCTGCTCGTCCGGAACGGCGAGTTCGGCCGCGACGAGATTTCCAGGCTTCGCGAGTTCGCGCGGTCCCGTTCGTTCGACACGGCGTACTACCCCGGCATGCCCGCCGGCGAAGCGAATCGCTACAACCTGCTGGCCCGTCCGTGGTACTTCGACGGCATCACCGCGCTGCTCGGCACGGACAGCGCGGACTTCCGCGAGCGCTACAAGTTCGCGATCGATCCTGCCACCGACGACAGGCCGTACTTTTTCCATTTCTTCAAGTGGCGGACGCTGCCGGAGGTCGTCTCGCTGCGCCGGCAGGGCGGCGCCGGCCTGATCGAATGGGGCTATCTCGTGCTGGTCGCGACGCTCGTGCAGGCGATCGTCGCCGGCGCGCTGCTCGTGCTGCTGCCGCTGTCGCGGATGCGGCGGAACTGGGCGGCGGCGACCGGCCGCCGCATGGGCGCTTTTTTCTTCCTGCTCGGCCTGGCGTTCCTGTTCGTCGAGATCGCCTTCATCCAGAAGCTGATCCTGTTCCTCGGCCATCCGCTCTATTCCGTCTCCGTGGTCCTCGCCGGCTTCCTCGCTTTCGCCGGCCTGGGCAGTGGTTTCACGGGCCGCCTGTCGGGGGTCTCGCTCAGCGTCGCGGTGACGCGGGCGGTCGGCACCATCGCCGTCCTGACCATCGGCTACGTGCTGTTCCTGCCGACCCTGTTTGACGTGTTCATCGGCTTCGGCGACGCCGTGCGGATCCTGGTATCCGTTCTGCTGATCGCACCGCTGGCGTTCTGCATGGGCATGCCGTTCCCGCTGGGTCTCCGCGTGCTTGCCGA
>JBFJUJ010000222.1:0-4137 GCA_041624755.1 Woeseia sp.
CCGCAGGCCGTCGTGCGTTTCCATCGCGGCCTGCGCAACGCCACTGCCGGGATCGATCTCGCAAAGAGCAGCTTCCCCAACGCCAAGCGCGTCCTCGTCGCCGGCTCGAGCGCCGGCGGCGTCGGTGCCGTCGGCCTGCCGCCTTTCATCGCGCGCATCGCGTTCGGCAATCGCGCGAGATTCGGTGTTTTCAACGATGCCGGCCCGGTAGCCATCAATCCCTTCGAAGTCGACGGCATCGCGAAGCGCGCGGCCGACTGGCGCTTCGGCCAGTTCTACCCGCCGAGCTGCCTCGGCTGCGACGACATGGGGCAGGGCGGCACCGCGCTGATCGACTGGCGCCTCGACAACGACGCGACGATCCGCGAAGCCTTCTATTCCACCGACGGCGACCTGACGAACCGCTTCTTCCTGCAGGTGCCGACGCAGGCGGCCTACCGGGGCCTCGTGCTCGGCGCGCACGACCCGCTGCACGCGGAGCACGAGGATCGCTACAAGCGCTTCATCCGCAGCGGCGCCAACACGCACATCGCACTGCAGTCCGACCAGTACTACGAGGTGCGCGCCGACGGCACCCGGCTGGTCGACTGGATGGGCGATTTCCTGCGGAGCTTCGGCGGCGACGACGACAGCGGCAACGACGACAACTGGGAAGACATCGTCGAGGATTTCGTCCCGGCCGCACAATAGGACGAGGACCGGCGAGACCGGCCCGGCTGCGTCATTTTCGTTGCGGCGCGGCCTGCCGCCGCATGAAGTCGCCGAGCATGCCGAATTCCTCCGCGCGGGCGCTGCCCTTGCGCCAGGCGAGGCCGATCGTGCGGCTGCTGTTCCTGCCGACCGGGCGCATGCGGACACGCGTGTTGCGGAGCATCAGCGAGCCGCGCGCCAGTTCCGGCAGGAACGTGATGCCGAGATCGGCATCCACCATCTCGATCAGGGTCAGCAGGCTCGACGCCGCGAAGCGCCGGATCTTCTCCGAATCCTTGAGCCGACAGGCCGATAGCGCGTGGTCGCGCAGGCAGTGGCCGTCTTCCAGCAGCAGCACGCTGTCGGCATCGAGCCGGCTGAAGCGGTAGTTGTCCGGATCGACGCGCTCGGTGCCCTCGCGATAGGCAAGGTAGAAACGGTCGTCGAACAGCTCCATGGTCTCGACGCTGCGCAGCTCGTAGGGCAGCGCCAGCAGCAGCAGGTCGAGCTCACCGTCGAGCAGCTTGTGGTGGATGTCACGCGTCTGTCCCTCGTGCAGAAAAAGCGTGAGGCGTGGGTAGGCCTTGCGCAATGCGGGCAGCGCCGTCGGCAGCATGAATGGCGCGATCGTCGGTATCACGCCGAGCCGCAGCTCTCCCGTCAGGGGTTCGCGGCGCTCGCCGGCGATCTCCACCAGCGCCTCGAGGTCGCGCAGCACGAGCCGCGCCTGTACCTCGACCTCGCGCCCCACCGCGGTGATCGTGACCTGGCGGTTCGTGCGGTCGACGAGCTGGGTCTCCAGCAGGTTCTCGAGCTCGCGGATCGCGGTGCTGAACGCGGACTGCGAGACGAACGAAGCCGCGGCCGCGTTACCGAAGTGCAGATGCTCGGCGAGCGCGACGAAATAGCGCAGCTGTTTGACGGTCGGGAACTTCATATTCTAAAAAATAGATCATAGTATAGTAAATAAAACATTTCATTAAAAAACCCGGCTCCCCTAGATTCCGTCGAGTCACAGCGGCAGCGCGTCGCCGCGCGCGCGTGTCGCGAAGATCCAGCAGAAGGAGGAGCTAAGGAATGTTAGAGAACCGCGAAGGGCAGCGCGTCCCGCAGGCCAGTTTCCGTACGCGGGTTGACCACGACTGGGTCAGCCTGACGAGCGACGACGTTTTCAAGGGAAAGACCGTCGTCGCATTCTCGCTGCCCGGCGCTTTCACGCCAACCTGCTCGTCGTCGCACGTGCCGCGCTTCGACCAGCTTGCCGAGCGTTTCCGGCAGCTCGGCGTGGACGAGATCGTGTGCATCTCCGTTAACGACGCGTTCGTCATGAATGAATGGCGCGAGGCCCAGGCCGCCGAGAACGTCCTGTTCCTGCCGGACGGCAACGGCGAGTTCACCGAGGGCATGGGCATGCTCGTCGGCAAGGAAGACCTGGGCTTCGGCAAGCGCTCGTGGCGCTACTCGATGCTGGTCAGGGACGGCGTGATCGAGAAGATGTTCATCGAGCCCCAGGAGCCGGGCGATCCCTACGGTGTGTCGGACGCCGACACGATGCTCGGGTACCTGGCGCCGGGTGCGCCGAAGCCGCTCGACATCGCCGTGTTCACGCGCCGCGGGTGCCCGCACTGCGCCCGCGCGAAGGGCATGCTGCGCGACGCCGGCATTGCCTTCGAGGAGCTCGAACTCAACCGGCAGTACACCGACCGCGGCCTGCGAGCGATCGCAGACGCGACGAGCCTGCCGCAGGTTTTCATCAACGGCAGCAAGATCGGCGGCGCCGACGAGCTCGAGAACTGGCTCAGGAACAACACGATCACCGAGGAGCAGCGGACGGCCGCGTAACGCATCTCCCCCTCCGTGAGGCCGCTCCCCCGGCCTCAGGAGTCTCGAGGCCCGGCATCGCCGGGCCTTTTTTTGCCCGGGCCTCGTGCCCCAGATGCCCACGGTGCCCCTCCCGGCCGCGCCTGCGCCGTTCGGTAAGCTCCTGCTATGCTGGACGGCCATCCCGCAACAACCGGATACGGAGTACCGACGTGAGCAGCATTCCCTTGCAGGACCAGTCTCTCTTCCGGACCGGCGCCTTCATCGACGGTCGCTGGCAGGACGCCGGCGACGGCGCTACCTACGCCGTCGAGAATCCCGCGAACGGCGAGGTCATTGCCGAGGTCGCGAAATGCGGCACCGCGGAGACCCGGCGCGCCATCGACGCGGCAGCGGCCGCGATGCCGGCCTGGCAGAAGACGACCGCGAAAGAGCGCTCCGACCTGCTCGGCGAGGTCTACCGGCTCCTGACGGAGTCGCAGGAGGACCTGGCGCAGATCATGACGGCGGAACAGGGCAAACCGCTTGCGGAAGCGCGCGCGGAGATCGCCTACGGCGCCGGCTTCGTCGAATGGTTCGCCGAGGAAGCGAAGCGGGTCTACGGCGACACGATCCCCGGCCCCGACGGCGACAAGCGCATCGTCGTCATCCGCCAGCCGGTCGGGGTCGTCGCCTGCATCACGCCGTGGAATTTCCCGAACGCGATGCTCGCGCGCAAGATCGCGCCCGCGCTCGCCGTCGGCTGCACGGTCGTCTGCAAGCCGGCGAACGCGACGCCGCTGTCGGCGAACGCGTTCGCCGAGATCGCGGCGCGCGCCGGCATTCCGGACGGTGTCATCAATATCGTCAGCGGCAAGACCTCCGAGATCGGCGAAGAGATGACGTCCAACCCGACCGTGCGCAAGCTGACGTTCACCGGCTCGACGCCCGTCGGCAAGAAACTCATGGCCGACTGCGCCGGCACGATGAAGCGTACGTCGATGGAACTCGGCGGCAACGCGCCGTTCATCGTCTTCGACGATGCGGACCTCGATGCGGCCGTTGCCGGCGCGATCGCCTCGAAGTTCCGCAACTCGGGGCAAACCTGCGTCTGCGCGAACCGCATCCTCGTGCAGGACGGCATCTACGACGAATTCGCGGAGAAGCTTGCCGCCGCGACCGCCCGTCTCAAGGTCGGCGCCGGCACCGAGGAGGGCGTCGAGATCGGGCCGCTGATCAACGACGAGGCGGCGAACGACGTGCTCGACTTCATCGCGGATGCCGTCAACGGCGGCGCGACCGCTCTCACCGGCGGCGGTCGCTCGGACCGCGGCAGCCGCTTCGTGCAGCCGACCGTGCTGACCGGCGTCAGCGAGCGTATGCGCGTGTTCCGCGAAGAAATCTTCGGCCCCGTTGCGCCGCTGTTCCGCTTCGCCACCGAGGACGAAGCGATCCGCCTCGCCAACGACACGCCCTTCGGCCTCGCCAGTTATTTCTACGCGCGCGACTTAGGCCGCGTCTGGCGCGTCAGCGAGGGTCTCGAGTACGGCATCGTCGGCGTCAACACCGGGCTCATCTCGAACGTCGCGGCGCCGTTCGGCGGCGTCAAGGAATCCGGGCAGGGCCGCGAGGGCTCGAAGTACGGGC
>JBFJUJ010000223.1:0-4043 GCA_041624755.1 Woeseia sp.
CGCAGGAGCTGCATGAGCTGCTGGTAGTACTGCAGGTTGTGCAGCGTCGCGAGCCGCGGCCCGAGCATCTCGCCGCATTTCTCGAGGTGCCGCAGGTAGGCGCGGCTGTAGTGGGCACAGGTATAGCAGTCGCAACGTGGATCGAGCGGCCCGGTGTCTCCGGCATGCCGCGCGTTGCGGATGTTCACGACGCCCTGTGACGTGAACAGGTGGCCGTTGCGCGCATGCCGCGTCGGCATGACGCAGTCGAACATATCGACGCCGCGGGCGACGGCTTTCGCGATGTCGAGCGGCGTGCCGACGCCCATCAGGTAGCGCGGCCGCCGGTCCGGCATCGCCGGCAGCAGCGCGTCGAGGACGGCGATGCGCTGCTCCTCGGCTTCGCCGACCGCCAGCCCGCCGATCGCGTAGCCGTCGAAGCCGGTCGCGGTCAGCGCATCGAGCGACTCGCGGCGCAGCGCCTCGTACATGCCGCCCTGCACGATGCCGAACAGCGCCTCCCCGCGGCCGGGTTCGGCGTCCTTCAGTTCGTCGAAACGCTGCCGGCTGCGGCGCGCCCAGTCGAGGGACAGCCGCATCGACTCCGCTGCCGCGTCGTGGCTCGCCGGGTACGGCGTGCACTCGTCGAAGATCATGGTGACGTCGGCATTCAGCGCGTGCTGCACCTCCATCGAGCGCTCCGGGGTAAGGAACACCTCGTCGCCGTCGATCGGCGAACGGAAACGCACGCCCTCGGCGGACAGGCTGCGCATGCTGGCGAGCGAGAAAACCTGGAAGCCGCCCGAGTCGGTGAGGATCGGACGGTCCCAGTTCATGAACTCGTGCAGGCCGCCGTGCCGGCGGATGATATCGACACCGGGACGCAACATCAGGTGGAAGGTATTGCCGAGCAGGATGTCGGTACCGCTGGCCCGCACTTCCTCCGGCGTAACGCTCTTGACGCTGCCGTAGGTGCCGACCGGCATGAACGCCGGCGTGCGTACTTCGCCGCGGCGGAACGCCAGCGTGCCGCAGCGGGCCGCGCCGCAGCGCGCCTCGATCGCGAACTTCACCGCCCGGGATCCCGCGAGCGAATCAGCATCGCGTCGCCGTAGCTGAAGAACCGGTAGCGCTGCTCTACGGCATGACGGTAGGCGTCGAGCATACGCTCGCGGCCGGCGAAAGCCGCCACGAGCATGAGCAGCGACGAACGCGGCAGGTGGAAGTTCGTCAGCATCGCGTCGACGGCGCGGAATTCGTGGCCCGGGCGGATGAAAAGCTCCGTCTCGCCGCTGACGGGCGCGAGCCCCTGCGGCCCCGCCGCCGTCTCCAGCGCGCGGACGGAAGTCGTGCCGACGGCGACGACGCGGCCGCCGCGCGCCCGGGTATCCGCGATCGCGTCGCAGACGTCGGCGCCGACCTCGACCTGCTCACCGTGCAGCCGGTTGTCGTCCACCCGCTCGGCGCGCAGCGACTGGAACGTGCCGGCACCGACGTGCAGCGTGACGAAAACCTGTCGCAAGCCGCGCGCCGCGATGTCGTCCAGCATGCGCTGGTCGAAGTGCAGCCCCGCAGTCGGCGCCGCCACGGCGCCGGGCGCACGCGCATACACCGTCTGGTAGCGCGCCTCGTCGAGCGGCTCGGCCGGGCGCTCGAGGTAGGGTGGCAGCGGGATCTCGCCGTGGGCCTCGAGGAACGGCAGCAGCGGATCGGCAAACTCGAGGTGGAACAGGTCGTCCTGCCGATCCCTGACGAGAGCGCTGCCGCCGCCTGCGAGCACGAGGCGGCTGCCGACACGCGGCGAGCGGCTGGCGCGCAGGAGCGCGAGCGCGTCGCGATCGCCGAGCTGCCGTTCGATCAGGATCTCGACGTTGCCGCCGCTGACCTTGTGACCGCGCAGCCGCGCCTTGATGACGCGCGTGTCGTTGAAGACCAGGAGATCGTCGCGCCCGAGCAGCTCCGGCAGTTCGGCAAATTGCCGGTCCGCGAGTTCGCCGGCGGCGGGGTCCACGACCAGCAGGCGGCTGCCGCGGCGCTCGGCGCCCGGGTAGCGGGCGATCAGGTCGTCCGGCAGGTCGTAGTCGAAGTCGGCGAGCCGCATGGCCGCGAATGGTAGCAGAGGCGCGCGCCGCCGAACGGCGCGGCGCCGCGGGCGCGCGGCCGACGGGTCGGCCGGGCTAGCGGCGCTCTGCGTGTCGGCGCAGGGCGGCGACGGCGCCGGGCAACGTCCCGCTGGAATCGCGGCTCTGCCAGTCGTCGGGAATCTCGACCTCGAGCTTGCGGCGGCGCTTGTCGCGCATGATCTCGAGTTCCAGCGTCTCGCCGGGCTGGTAGGACGCCAGGATGCGCACGGCGTGACCGATGGAGCCGGGCTCGCGCCCGCCGATCGCCTGGATCACGTCGCCGTCCTCGAGCTTCAGCGCACCGTCCGCGGGCGCGCGCACGACCAGCAGTCCCTTGTCGGTGCCGAAGTAACGGCCGAGGTCCTCGCTGAGCGGCACCATCTCCATGTCGCGCCAGCCGGCATCGCGATGGAGTAGCAATTCGTGCATGCCGTGTGCCAGCGGAGCATGCGGCGGCGCCGGGGCGCCCGGCGCGACCCCGAAGCCGAAGCTGCGCGACGGCCCCGGCCGCGGCTCGAGTTCGGCCGAGCCGACCCGGCCGTCGCGCAGGTACTCGATCGACAGCCGATCGCCCTCCTCCACGCCGTCCATGAACTCGAGCAGCCGACGAATCGCAGCGGCGCTCGAATCGGCGGCCAGCGATTCGTCGTTGATCGACGTCAGGACGTCGCCGGCGCGCAACCCGGCTTCCGAGGCGGCCCCGCCCGGCGTCACGCCGCGCACCTCGACGCCCTCCACCGGGCCGTCGTCGGTCTCGCCGTCGATCGTGATCCCGAGCAGGGGCCGGCCGCCGAAGGCGAACGCCCACTCACCGCGAAAGAGGTCCGGCAGCTGCCGCGTGCTGAGCTCGGCGATGCGCCGGGCCGCTGCCTCCAGCCGCGCCTCGGCAGCACGCATCTCCTCCTCGATGCTCAGCGCCTCCGCACCGGCGGCGCGACTCTGCTCCCCGGCCTCGCGGCGCTCGGGTTCGGCAGCCGGGTCGTCCTGCGGGGCAGCCGCTGCCGCGGCGGACAGCAGGCCGCCGATCACGAGCAGCGGGAAAAATCTCCGGGTCTTCATGTCTGGCTCCTTACCGCGGCCGCGGGACATGCCCTGCCTGCCGCATCATTGACGTCGGTTTTCATAGCGAGTTGCGGCGCGCCTGCGCGTAGCGAAGCTGCACCAATGAGTCCATCAGGCGCACCCGCTCGCGCCAGTAGCTTTCGATCTCGGACTCGGTCAGCGAGCCTTCCGGGACGCTGAGCGCGTGATCGATCGCGGCGATGCGGTCCTCGAGTTCGCCGATCGTCGCAGCGGTACCGGCGCGCATCACGCGGGGCGCCGCCGGCAGCGCGCGCAGGTCGCGCTCCAGCATCGCGGAACGCACGCGCAGCGCGCCTACGCCCGTGCCGTTGCCGGCCGCAGTCCACGCAGGCTCGGTGGGGAAAGGACCGCCACCGGCAGCCGGTCCCTGCGGCAGCTGCGGCGGCAGCCAGATGACGGCAAGCAGCACGGCGGCGGCCAGGCCCGCGGCGGCAAGCGGCCAGCGGCGTGCTGCCGCACCGCGCCGCAACCACAGTCCCTCCGCCTCGGCCTGCGTCGAGATGCGCTCCCAGACGGCGCGCGGCGGCGGGCTGTCCGGCAGCCCGTGAAGCAGGCGCTGCAGCAGCTCGCGTTCGGCCAGTCCGAGTCCGCTGTTCATTCGCTCGTCCGTTTCATGGTCGTCTTTGCTCATCGTTCGTGTCCGTCGTTAATGTCCGTCGCGCGTGTCGTCGCCGCGGTGGCCGCCGGCCGCCTCAGCAGGGATCCGGCAGGGAGCGCGTCATGGCATCGTCCGCCGCAGCCTCGCGCACGCCGCGTTCCAGCCTCGGTCGCAGCCGCCGGTAGGCACGCGACAGCTGCGACTTCGAAAAACTCTCTGTCCGGCCCATCAGGCCGGCGATCTCGCGGTGCGTGAAACCC
>JBFJUJ010000224.1:0-4039 GCA_041624755.1 Woeseia sp.
GACGTATTTCGTGATGCCGGCGCCCAGCCGCATCAGTTTGGTGAGTGTCGACGACGGCACCTCCTGCATCTTCTCGTACCAGTCGCTGGTGCGCTCGACGAACTCCAGCATGTTGCGAATGCGCTCCTTGGTGACCGGATCGGTCTCGTGCTCGCCGTCGATGTCGTCCGCGCATTCGCGCAGCATGGCGAGCGTGGGATTCAACTCCCGCTGCTTGCGCTGGTGCACGATCACGCGGAACAGCTCCCAGACGTCGTGCAGCGACTCGAAATAGTCGCGCCGGTCGCCGAGCAGGTGCGTGATCTTGACGAGCCCGTAACTCTGCAGCTCGCGGATGCTGGTGCTGACATTGGAGCGTGCCACCGACAGCAGCTCGACGATCTGGTCGGCGCGCAGCGGCTCGGGCGACAGGTAGAGGAGCGCCTGGATCTGCGCGACGGTGCGGTTGGTACCCCAGCGCGTGCCCATCTCGCCCCAGTGCAGCACGTACTTCTCGACGGCCGGCGACATCTGCATGGCGTTCGCTCCGTTCTGTCTTGTCAGAAATTTAGGAAGAAAGCGGCGGCGGGTCAAGCGGCGGGCTGCGGTCCCCCGGGGTCCGCGAACCTGCCGCCCGACCCCGGGCCGGTCCGGTCAGGCTCAGGGGCGGCGCGCGATCACGACGGCGCGCCGCGGCGCCGGCCAGCCCTCGACGGTCTGCGAGGGATCGTCGGGGTCGAGCGCTTCCTCAAGCGACTCGAAAGTCATCCATTCGGTCGAGCGCTGCTCCGCGACGCTCGTCAGCGTGACGTCGGCCGCGGCGATATCGCGAAATCCGCAGCGCGCCAGCCACACGCAGAGTTCCGGCACCGTCGGCAGGTGCCAGACGTTGCGCATGCGCGCGTAGCGCCCGGGCGGCGTGCGCGCGTACGGCTCCTCGCCTGGCAGCACCAGGGTCTCCAGCACCAGCTCGCCGCCGCCGCGAAGGTGGCTGCGCAGTTCGCGCAGGTGGACGAGCGGCGCTCGCTGGTGATAGAGCACACCCATCGACAGGACCGTGTCGAACGCGGCGCTCCCCGGCGGCAGCTCCTCCGAGCGCAAGGGCAGGACGTGCACCGGCCGCGGCCCGAGAAAATGCGCGAGCGCGCGGAACTGCATGACGTACAGCAGGGTCGGGTCCACGCCGATGACGCAGGCGGCGCCCGCGCCGAGCATCCGGAGCGCGTAATAGCCGTTGCCGCAGCCGACGTCGAGCACGCGGCGCCCCGCCAGGGGGCTGGCTGCCCGCTGCACGCGCTGCCACTTGAGGTCGGAGCGCCACTCGCTGTCGATACTCACCCCCGCGACGTCGAACGGTCCCTTGCGCCACGGCGACAGCTCGAGAAGCTGCCGGCGCAGCCCCGGCAGCGCCTCGGCCGGCAGCGCCCCGGGCGCGAGTGTGACGGTCGGCGAATCGAGTTCGGCAGCAGGCGCCGACACCGGCGGCAGGGCCTCGAGCGCGCGCCGCCAGCGCGGCATGTCGCCGTGCGCGCCGTCGGCCAGGCGTTCCTCGACCAGCGGCCCCAGCGCGGCGGGCCAGCGGTCGAGACCGAGTGCGCTCAGGTCTCCTGCAAGTCGGCCGCTGAATGCCATGGGCTAGCGGACGGCGAGCAGCGAGACGAAGTTGAACCAGCGCAGCCAGACGCCGGCGTGGCGGAAGCCCGCGTCGCGCAGGCGCGCGACGTGGGTCGCGACCGATTCCGGGATCAGCACGTCCTCGAGCGCGGCGCGCTTGGCCGCGATCTCCAGCTCGCTGTAGGCATTGCGGCGCTTGAAGTCGTGGTGGAGGTCGACGAGCATGGCGTCGAACGCCGGGTCCTCGTGCACCACTTTCTCGGACAGCACGAAAAGGCCGCCGTCGCCGAGACCGCCGGCGATCCGGCCAAGCGCAGCGGCGCGCTCGGCCGGCGGCAGGAACTGCAGCGTGTAGTTCATGACGACGAGCGATGCGTTCTCGATCGGCACGTCGCGCAGGTCCGCTTCGATCACCTCCACCGGTGTGCGGCTGCCGTCGGCGGCAACGAGTTCGCGGCAGCGCTCGATCATCGGCGCCGCCGAGTCGACCGCGACGATCCGGCAGCCCTCGACGTCGATATTGCGGCGCATCGCGAGCGTCGCGGCGCCGAGCGAGCAGCCGAGGTCGTAGCAGCGCGTCCCGGCCCGCACGTGGCGGCGGGCCAGCAGGCCGATGGCCTCTATGGTCTGCCCGTATCCCGGGATGGACCGGCGCAGCATGTCGGGGAACACGCGTGCCACGGCCTCGTTGAACTCGAAGGACCCGGGCCCGGGCTCGCCGGCGGCGTAGAGTTGATCGCGAGACATGGGTGATGGGGCAGGCGGGCTGCGCTTTGGCGCGGGACGGCGCGGGCCCGCCATTCTACGGCCGCGCGGCGCTCCGTGCACCGTGCGCTTGCCGTCACGGGTCAGTATGGGACAATCGCCGCCCAGCCTGACTGAGCCCCCGGGGAGTGTCGATGCTCTCGAAAAGCCAGCGACGCCTGCACGCGGAACTCGGCATCCCGGCAGATTACGGTGCCGGCGGCCGTCCGCCATTCTTCCGCGATGCAACCCGGCTGGTCGACGTCGGTCCGAACCTGACGGGCCGCATGCAGCGTCTGACGCCCCTGGGTGCGGCGCGCTGGCAGAAAATGGTCGATGCGGCGGATCGCGACGGCGTCCGGCTGATGATCGTCTCCGGCTTCCGCAGCTTCGACTACCAGGCCGGGCTGATTCGCAACAAGCTCGCCGCCGGCCAGGAGATCGAGCGGATTCTGCGGGTGAACGCGGCGCCGGGGTTCAGCCAGCACCACACCGGCCTCGCGGTGGACATTGCCACACCGGGCAGCCGGCCGCTGACCGACGAGTTCGAGGACACGGAAGCCTTTGTCTGGCTTACGGAAAATGCAGCAGGCTTCGGGTTCTCGCTGAGCTATCCGCGGGACAACGCGGAGGGTTTCGTGTACGAACCGTGGCACTGGTCCCTGCCCGGTTGACTTGTGCGCCCGATTCAGGAAAATGCGCGCCCCGCGGCGGCGGATCGTCGGCGCCTCGGCGGCTTCGGAAACGCCTGCGGAATCAGGCTTTTCTGTTGACAGGCGGGCGGCAGGATTAGACAATAGCCGGCTTGTGTGCGCGGAGGGGTACTCAAGCGGTCAACGAGGGCAGACTGTAAATCTGCTGGCTTAAGCCTACGTAGGTTCGAATCCTACCCCCTCCACCAGGACCTGGCGGTCGGGGCGAGACGATTCGAGGTAGCCAGCAGCGGACGCGGAGCGCAGCGGCGCCCGGCGCCGGCACGACAGACGCCTCGGACACCTCTACCCCGGCACGCAGCCCGGCAGGAAACACGACGACAGGACTCGAAACCCGGACTCTTCACACGGAAGATCGTCAGGGCCGGGGCGTGTGACGTCGGCGATGACAATGCGGGATGGGCCAGCAGACGGCGTAGCGATACGTCGTTTTTTTGCTGCACCCAAGAAACGTGATTCGGATTACGTGACTCGAGACAGGATCGCGGTCGCCGGCTTCCGGGGCGACCGGATGGCAGAAAGCCGGGATCGAACCACTGACGGCGCGCGGGTGTAGTTCAATGGTAGAACCTCAGCCTTCCAAGCTGATGATGTGGGTTCGATTCCCATCACCCGCTCCAGCCCGGGAAGTGCTGACGCGGGCTCTGCCCGGGGCGGGTATCCGAGCGACGCCCACATAGCTCAGGGGTAGAGCACTTCCTTGGTAAGGAAGAGGTCCCCGGTTCAAATCCGGGTGTGGGCTCCAGTCAGACGGCCGACAGCGACAGGTTGACGAAGAGGCAGGCACAGAGAGCCTTCCGGGAACAAGCCAGGTTACTGGCGACAGACAGGAACAGACGAGAGCTTTAGCTATGTCCAAAGAGAAATTCCAACGCACCAAGCCGCACGTAAACGTAGGCACGATCGGTCACGTCGATCACGGCAAGACGACGCTGACGGCGGCGCTGACGAAGGTGATGGCTGAGACGCACGGTGGCGAGGTTCGCGGC
>JBFJUJ010000225.1:0-3978 GCA_041624755.1 Woeseia sp.
CGTCGAGATCGTACGCGACGAGCGGCCCACCGGTCTCGCCGTCGAAGTAACGCCGGCCGGCGGGGTCGAGATCGACGACGGCTCCGACGATGAGCGGTAGGGCGACAGGCCGTCGGCGGGCGCGCGGCAACCCGGTGGGCGACGCGCAGTGAACGGCAGGCGCCGGCAGCGTGGGTTCACGCTCATCGAGGTGATGGTCGCACTGGTGATCGTCGCCCTGTCGCTGGGCGCCATCATGGCGGCCATCAGCCAGATGGCGGATGCGGCCACGACGATGCGTCAGCGCACCTACGCGAACTGGATCGGCCACAACAAGATCACCGAGCTGAGGCTCGCAAACGTCGTGCCCGAGGTATCCGAATCCGACGGCGAAGAGACCTTCGCCGGTCGCGACTGGCTGTGGACCGCCAGCGTATCCGAGACCGGTGTGGAGAATTTGTTCCGCGTCGACGTCGTCGTATCGCTCGCCGCGAGCGGCGCGGTGATCCGCACCGTTACCGGCTTCATCGGCGAGCCCGTCCAGCCCGGAATTGCCAACGCAGCCTGGAACAACCTCGGCGGCGCGATCGGCGGCATCGACGGCGACGAAGAGCCCGAGGTGGACAGCGGAGACGATCGATGAACGGCCGGCTCCGGCAGCGCGGCATGACGCTGATCGAGGTACTCGTCGCGATGGCGATCTTCGCCATCCTCGCCGCCATCGCCTATGGCGCGCTCAATCGCAGCATCGCCAGCGCCGAGATCCTCGGTGACCGCATGACCCGGCTGCAGTCCGTGCAGCGCGCCGTTCTCCAGCTCGAGCAGGACTTCATGCAGCTTGCGCCCCGCCCGGTGCGGCAGGAGTTCGGCGAGGAGCGGGAGCCCGCGCTCGCCACCGGCGTCCTCGGACTCGGCATCGAGCTGACTCGCGGTGGCTGGAGCAACCCTGCCGGCCTGCCGCGCGGCACGCTGCAGCGCGTGCTGTACTACATGGAGGACAACGTCCTCGTCCGCACCCACTGGAATGTCCTCGACCGGACGGCAGGCAACCTGCCCATCGAAGTCGAGCTGCTCGACGACATCGAGTCCGTCGATTTCCGCTTCATGCTCGACAACGGCGAATGGACCGACGAATGGCCGCCGGGGCTGCAGCCGGCGACCGGCAGCCTGCGGCTGCGGCCGCGCGCAGTCGAGTTCGTCATCGTGTTGCCGGACGAAGGCGAGATCAGGCGGCTCGTCGAGGTGGCGCCGTGAACCCCGGCATGCCGGGCGCGAGACGGGGCCGCGGCGTCGCGCTGATCACCGCGATGCTGATCACCGCGCTTGCCGGCCTGATCGCCGCCAATCTCGCCTGGGACAACGCACTCGACGTGCGGCGCACGATGGTGCTGCTCGCCCGCGACCAGGCCGTGCAGGTGGCGCTCGGCGCCGAAAGCTGGATCGGCAGCATCCTGCGCCAGGACCTCGAGGACACGGAAACCGATCACCTGGGCGAGATCTGGGCCGCCGAGCTGCCGGGTCTGCCCATCGATGGCGGCGATGTATTCGGCGAGATCGTCGACCTGCAGGGGCGCTTCAACCTGAACAACCTCGTGGACGCGAACGGCGCCGTCGACGAGCAGGCCCTCGAGCAGTTCCGCCGCCTGCTGCAGGCGCTCGGGCTCGACCCGCGCTTCGCGGGCGTGCTGGCGGACTGGCTCGACGCCGACCTCGACGCGTCGTTCCCGGATGGCGCCGAGGACCCGATCTACACCAGCATCGTGCCCCCGTACCGCGCCGCCAACCAGATGCTCACCAGCGCCAGCGAGATCGCGGCGCTCGAGGGGATGGACAAGGCGACGCTCGATGCGCTGCTGCCGCACGTCACGGCGCTGCCGGGCCGCACCGTCATCAATGCCAACACCGCGACGCCCGCGGTGCTGCAGTCGCTGGGCGAGAACATCAGCCCGGCAGACGTCGAAAGGCTGGTGGCCGAACGCGAATCGGCCGGATTCGCTGACGTCGAACAGACTTTTCGTACGCTCGTGGAGGCAGAGATGCTGCCGCAGATCGGCGAGTCGAGCCGCTATTTTCAATTGAAGGTGGTGGTGCGGATTGATACCTTGCGCATCACGCTGTTCAGCACCCTGCAGCGCTCGCCGCGCGGCGACGTCGCGCCGATCGGGCGCAGTTTCGGGGCGATCTAGGACAGTCCGGGACAGGCAGGAGCAGATTGACCTCACATGGCTGAATATCTCGTAATCCGGCTGCCCGACGAGGCCCTCGAACCGGCGCAGTGGATCGCCGTGGATTCCGACGGCACGCGCCTCGGCCCGCCGATCACCGGGCCGCTCGCGGAGGCCGTCAAGGACATCCACGAGCGCCGCGTGCTGGTGATGGTGCCGGGCGCCGACGTCTTGACGACGACCGTCGACATCCCGGTCCGGAGCAGCTCCCGCCTGCAGGCCGCCCTGCCCTACGCGCTCGAGGAGATGCTGGCCGAGGATGTCGAAGAACTGCACTTCGCCGCCGGCTCGCGCCGCGAGAACGGCCGCCTGCCGGTCGCCGTTGTCAGCCGGCAGCGCATGACGGCATGGCTCGCGGCGCTCGAGGACGCGGGCATTCACGCAAGCCGGCTGATCCCGGAGCAGCACGGGCTCGCGCGCATCCCCGGCACCGTCAGCATGCTGCTCGAGGACGAACGCCTGCTGATCAACGACGGCGCCGAAGCCGAACTCATCCTGCAGGACGTGACGCCGGGAGATGCGCTGACCGCGATCGGCGTGCTGGATGAATCCGCGGCGCCGGCCGAAGGCGATGACGATGAGCGGGACGCCGGCGGCGAGACGCCGACGCACGTCGTCGTCTATTGCGATGCCGCCAGCGACGAGCGCTTCCGGTACGAGTGGAACGCGCTGCGCCAGGAACTCGACAGCGTCACGGTGAAACTGCTGCCCGACGGCGCGCTGCCGCGGCTCGCGGCAACGGCCGCAACCGGCCGGGGCGTCAACCTGCTGCAGGGGGCTTACGGGCCGAAGACGGAATACCGCGGCCTGCTTGCGCCATGGCGCTACGCGGCCATGCTGCTCGTCGGCCTGCTGCTGGTCGGGACCGCGGCGAAAGCGGTCAACTACGTCGCTCTCGGTCGTGAGGAAGCCGCCATGCGCGAGCGTTTCCAGGCGGCCTACCAGGAACTCGTGCCCGGTGCGCCGGCCGTCGACGACCCGGTGCGGCTGGTCGCCTCGCTGAAAGCGCGCGCCGGCAGCGGCGGCGACGCACCGCAGGTGCTGCTGCAGGCGCTCGAAGAACTCGGCCGTGCCATGAACGCCAACGAGGATGCGCGCATCGAGGCCATCAGTTTTCGCGGCGGTGTCGCCGATATCCGCATGAACGCCGCGAGCGTCTCGGTGCTCGACAGCATTCGCCAGCGCATCGAACAGGGCGGCGCGTTCCGTGCCCGCATCCAGTCGACCGACCAGGTCGGTGAGCGTGTCAGCAGCCGGCTGCAGATACAGGCGATGGGCTCATGAAGGACTGGTTCGACGGGCTGGAGCCGCGCGAACGCGTCATGGTGGCAGCGGCGGGCGTGTTCATCGTGTTTGCCGTCTACTGGTTCGCGATCTGGCAGCCACTGGCCAGGGGCGAGGAGGACCTCAATGCCCGCATCGAAAACTGGAACAGTTCGCTCGCCGAGCTGAGGCCGCTGCGCGGTCGGCTGACGGCTGCCGAGGCGCGACCTGCCGCCGCGAACCGGAACCAGTCGCTCGTGGTCGTCATCGACAATACCCTGCGTGCCAGGGACCTGTACGCGTCGCTGCAGCGCAGCCAGCCCACCAACACGAACGGCATCCGCGTCGAGTTCAACGACATCGCCTTCGACGACCTCGTGCTGTGGCTGGGCGAGCTCGCCGACCGGCACGGGCTGCAGGTGCAGACGGCGAGCTTCTCGCAGAGTTCGTCGAACAATCCCGGCCGCATCAACGCCTCGCTGACGCTGGAACGCGGCTGAGCATGCCGAAC
>JBFJUJ010000226.1:0-3943 GCA_041624755.1 Woeseia sp.
GCCGTTTCCTGCCGGATGCTGTTGGCGCCGTCACAGTTTCGTCATACTTGCCCGGTAGCCTGAGCGGACCTCGATCGGGATTCGTGCGCTGACATCGACAGTTCATCGGCGCGGGGGAGTGCGCATGTGGGAGTACTGGGGCCAGCAGCGCCCGCCGTTCGCCGAGGAACCGGGCCTTGAGCAGGAGTCGGTGTGGGACTATCCGCGACCGCCGGTGCTTCAGCCCACAGCGCGGACGGTGCGAGTGGAATTCGCCGGCCGCCGGATCGCCGAGTCCCGGCGCTGCCTGCGCCTGCTGGAAACGGCCAGTCCACCGACATTCTATTTGCCCTGCGACGACGCCGACTGGTCCCTGCTGACCGAGACCAGGGGCCGCTCCATCTGCGAATGGAAGGGCGTCGCGCGCTACTGGGCGCTGGTCGGCGAGCCGGGTCTCGGTGCGGTTGCCTGGAGCTACGCGGCACCTGTCGGTGCCTATCGCGGCCTTCGTCGCCACGTGGCCTTTTACCCCGGCAAGGTCGACTGCTTCGTCGACGAGGAGCGCGTGCGGCCGCAGCCCGGAAAATTCTACGGCGGCTGGGTGACGAACGACGTCGCAGGGCCGTTCAAGGGGCTCCCCGGGACCGGTCACTGGTAACGGCTGCTCGACGAGACTTGCGGTCTCCCCGCGAGTTTGCGATCTTCCGCGCCGTTGACAACGGTGCCGTGAGCCGGGAAGGCCTGTCCGCTCGCCAGGGGAGACGCATGATCCGAACACTGAAGACGCTGCTGGTGGCTTTCGTTGCGTTGCTGTGCCTGCTGTATGCGGCCCAGAATCTCGTCAATCTGCAGGCTGCCTACGGCTTCGTGGCTGCGGTGCTGTCGATGAGCGATCATGTCGCCTATCCGGACCATATCGGTCCCGCGATCGAGAGCCGGGCGCTGACCTGGATCGTTTTGTTCACCATAGTCGCCCTCGAGATTCTCGCCGGCCTGCTCGCGGCGCGCGGCGCGTTGGACATGTGGAAGACGCGGCGCGGCGATGCCGTGCGCTTCAATCGCTCGAAGCAATATGCGCTTGCCGGCTGTGGCATGGGGCTCGTTGTCTGGTTCGGCCTGTTCTCGGTCATCGGCGGTGCGTATTTCCAGATGTGGCAGACGGAACTCGGTGGCGCATCGTTGAACGGCGCGTTCCAGTTCGCGGTGCTGATCGGCATCGTGATGCTGTTCGTCAATTCGCCCGACAGCTGAGCGCGTGGCGCGGCGCCGATGCCCTGCGTGAGGCCGGCTGCTACGAGGCGGCTGGCCTGAGGTCGACCCGGTCGGCGTAGAACGCGACGTAGCCGGCGACGTCCGCGACCTCGTCGTAGACCTCGGGGTAGTACCAGGCGACGTCGCGGCCATCGAGCGAGTAATAACGCGCTTCGCCCTTGAACGGACAGCGCGTGCGAGTTGCGCTGGTCGCCAGTTGCTCCCGCGAGATGTCGGCCGGCGGGAAGTACAGGACCGGCTCGTAGCCCGCTTCCTCGAGGATCAGCGCATCGTCGCTGCGGGCGAGCAGCCTGCTACCTGCGCTGGCGGTCCAGCTTCTCCCCGCGCGCCGGATGACGATCGTATGCCCGGGATGCTTCGCGGCGCCCGGTGACGGGCCGAGGGTTGCCGCCGGCATCAGTGCCTCCCCGTGCGCGCGTGTCGGGCCGTCCGCCGCGCCGGCCGGGGGGCTACGGCCGACATCGCTCATCCTCGAGGTAGCGCGCCAGCCGCGACACCGGCGTCTGCACGCGGCTGTGTGAATTCAGTACGAGCGTATCCGCCGGCAGGTTCGTGACCGCCCAGGCGGCGAACCAGCATTCCGTGGCTGCGCGATTGTCTCGTGGCACGGCGGCGTCGGACACGGGCACGTGCAGGTCCGACTGGAAGAAGAAGCCCGCTTCCTCGACGTGCAGGCCGAGTCCGGCTGCAGCGTGGGGACCCCGGCCGAGCGATACCAGCCGCACGCGGTTGCTCCCCGTTCCGAGGGTGACGGCATCGCCGACCGGATGGACGCCGAGCGTATCGCCGAAGGTCCTGAAGCGATCGGGCGGCATGGTCTCGCGATTCAGCGCCTCTTCCAGGAATGGCGCGACCTCCGCCGGCGCGTAGACGCTCGCGCCTGCGGCCGCGAATGCGCGCGCGCCGCCGGCATGGTCGTCGTGGTGATGCGTCAGCGCAACGGCATGGATCGGTCGGCCGGGCAGCTCGGCGGCCAGGAAATCGACGAAGCGCTCCGACAGGCCGCTGACGCCGAGACCCGGCACGAGGTCCGCGGGTGGCAGCTGCGTCAGCTCGAGCCAGCCGGCCGGGGCGTCGCCGACGACGAGCCCCCCGTCCGTATCGACCACGAGGTGACTGAAGCCCGTGCGCACGCCGTGCACGAGGTAGACGCCGTCGGCCAGCGTCTCGAGTTCCATGGCCACCCGCGCGGGCCAGGCGTCGCCGGGGATCTTCGTCGGCGGCTCGCCGCCGCCGCGGTGCCACAGCGCGGCCGCCTCGTCCTCGTCCAGCACGCGCCAGCTACCCCGGCCGCGGAACACGAGCACGCCGTCGACTTCCAGGCGCGCGGCCGGTTCGCCGTCGGCGGACCAGTCCCAGGTCCAGATGACCGGCACGGTGCCGCGCAGCGGCAGGTCGGCCAGCGTGCGCGCCATGGCGAGCCGGCCCCCGGTGATCTGTACCGATACGACCCGGCTGGCGCCCGGATAGCGCACGATGCGCCAGCCGTCCCCGGGGCCCGGGCCTGTCCACTCCGGGTGCTGCTCCAGCATGGCGACGAGGCGACGCGGATCGAGGCGGCGGTAGTTGTCGGCTTCGTGCGCGATGTCGGCCGGGCGGAACTCGAGGTCCGGCGACGCCCCCCGGTTGACGATGCGCACGGTATCGGGAGGCAGGAAGGCCACCGTGAATTCGCCGTGCATGTCCGGGTTCGACTTGCCCTCGCCGCGGAACAGCACGCGCGGACCCGAGTCCTCGGTAGTCACGCAAAAGCTCGTATCGACGAACTCGCCGGCCGCAGGCAACGTCCCCTGCAGCCGCGCCCCGAGGTCGAACTCGCCGTGCAGGCAGAATTCGGTCGTCGCGGCGATGCCCGGCGGCAAGGCGAGCAGCCAGGGCAGCGAAACGAAGAGGGCGGTGGCGACGCTCCTGGTAGTCATCGTCAGTCTTCGACGGCGATGGGCGTCCCGGGTTCAATCGACGAACCGGCGGGCCACCCGGCGCTTCCGGTCTCGGCGGCAGGTCGGGAACATGCGTGGTCGCCGCGCCGCGTTGCGTTGCCGGATCGAACGACGTAAGTACCGCGGATATTCCCCGGGGCGGAAAATTTGGCCTAAGCTTCGGATGTGTAGCGGCAGCGTGCGTAAGTCGACCGCTACCGGATACGCGTGGAGAGTTCTGTTTTTCGCCACCCGTCAACAATAATCGCAAGGGGGAAACCCGTGAAGAATTCTTTGACAAAGTCAATCATCGCAGCAGGCTCTGCTGCCGTCCTGGGCCTCGCACTGGCGCCGGCGGCGCTCGCCGACGGTCACGGCGAGGTCATGGACGTGATCATGCGCTATGCGAATCTCGAGGGAGACCTCGAGGCGCAGGCAAGGCTGATCCGGTCCGACCGCGTCATGGTCACCGGCGTCCGCCAGACCGACCAGGCCAAGAACCTCGAAATCCAGCTCGCGGCGCGGGCGGCGAACGACGCCGCGAACGGCGGTGAGGCCAAGTGGATCACCGAGGTCGAGTCGCCCGAAGTGCGGATGTACGGCAACGTGGCCGTGGCCAGCATGATGCGGCGCTTCCACATCTATCCGCCGGGCCGGCCGCCGATCAACACGCCGCCGCACTGGCTGACGCTGGTGCTCGTCAAGGAGCGCGGCAGCTGGGGCATTGCGCACGCCCATCTTTCGCCGCTGTGGACGCCGCCTGACAACTGAGC
>JBFJUJ010000227.1:0-3939 GCA_041624755.1 Woeseia sp.
GCAATGCCTACGCCGAATGCGCCGGGCAACCCGGCTGGCGAGACCAGGTCCCGGGAGCTTAGACCCATGAAACGACTGCTGGTATCCGCACTTCTCGCAGTCTCGGCCGGCGCCGCGGCCGACGACGCCTCCCCGTGGCGCCTCGGCGTGGCACTGGGCTACGGCGAGCGCAGCAACCCGCTGGCGCTGTCAGAGGATATCCCGGTCGTCGTGGACCTCGACATTGCCTGGTTCGGCAAGCGCTTCTTCTTCGACAACGGGGACCTGGGCTACACCTTCGCCGACAACGCGCTGGTAACGGCCAGCGCGCTGGCCCGCGTCAACAGCGACCGCGTGTTCTTCGGCCGCACCAACACGCGCTTCGTCAGCGTGAGCCTCGACGGGCAGGCGCTCGCCGAGGCGGTGCAGGTCAGCGTCCCGGACCGGCGCTATGCCGTCGAGGCGGGCATCGAGCTGCTCGCAGGCGGCCGCTGGGGCCGGCTGCAGGGCAAGGCGCTCCACGACGTCAGCGGCACCCACGACGGCTTCGAAGTCGACCTCGAGTACGGCTTCGGGTTGGCCCGCGGTCGCTGGTACCTCGAGCCGTCCATCGGGGTCAGCCTGAAGAGCAGCGCGATGAACGACTACTACTGGGGCGTGCGCGCGTCCGAAGCGACGCCGGCGGTGCCGGCCTACACGGCCGGCGCCGGGGTCAACCTGCGGGGCGGCCTGCGCCTCGGCTATCACTTCTCGCGCGACTGGGCGTTCTCGCTCGGCGCGCAGATAGAACGCCTGAACGACGAGGCGGCGGCGAGCCCGATCGTCGAGGACGACCGCGTGCTGGGCTACTTTGCCGGCCTGGCCTACCGGTTCTGAGGCGATGCGGCGCGCGGCCCTCATCCTCGCGCTCTGCACCCGCAGCCTCGCTGCGTTCGCCGCCGACGCCGCCGCGCCGGCCGAGCTCAGCGTGCGGCCGCTGCTCTGCATCGTCGACAGCCGCCAGCCGGTCTGCGACGTCCGCTTCCTCGTTGCGTGGCAGGGCATCGAGACGGGGTACTATTGCGTCTCCACGGACTCGGACGAGCAGCCGCTGCGCTGCTGGCCGGACGCTCGCGAAGGCTCGCTGGAGGACGACCGCGAGTTCAGCGAAGACTTCAGCTATCGGCTGAACCGCGACGAGGAGCCCGCGCCGCTCGCGTCCGTCACCGTCGAGGTGCTGCGCATGGACAGTGATGACCGGCGGCGCAATCGCCGCACCCGGCACGTCTGGGACGTGCTTTGAGCGAGCCTGCCGTCGACATCCTGCTGGTCGAGGACGATCGCCGCCTCGCCACGCTGACGGCCGAGTATTTCCGCCAGAACGGCCTGTCGGTCGAGGTGGAATCACGCGGCGACCGGGCACTCGCGCGTTTCCGGCAGCTCAACCCGCGCGTGGTCCTTCTCGACCTGATGCTGCCGGGCAGCGACGGCCTCTGCATCTGCCGTGATCTCCGGGAGATTTTCCCGGGACCGATCCTGATCTTCACGGCGCGCGATTCGGACATCGACCAGGTCATCGGTCTCGAGGCCGGCGCGGACGACTACGTCGCCAAGCCGGTCGACCCGATGGTGCTGCTGGCGAGGACGCGGGCCCTGTTGCGGCGTGCCGGCAGCCCGCCCGCCGGCGCGCCGCAGGAACTGACGCTCGGCGCGCTGCGCATAAGCCCGTCGGCGCAGCAGGCCTGGCTGGACGGCGAAGCCGTGGACCTGACCACCCAGGAATTCGAGCTCCTCTGGCTGCTGGCCCGCCACGCCGGCAAGATCCTGAGCCGGCAGGAGATCTTCCGCTCCGTGCGCGGCATCGAGTACGACGGCCTCGACCGCTCGATCGACGGGCGGATCTCGCGGCTGCGGCGCAAGCTCGGCGACAGCGCCACGGCACCGACGCGCATCAAGACCGTCTGGGGCAAGGGCTACCTGCTCGTACCGGATGCCTGGGAAGGCCCCGTGTGAAAGCGCCGGTCCTGCGCCGCCACGGCGCGCTCCTGTTCCGGTCGTATTTCCTGCTGGTAGCCGGGCTGCTGCTGGTCGCCGTGGTGCTCGACCTGGGCTTCCGCTGGCTGCAGTCGACGCCCGGCGAGCGCGAGGACCCGTGGCTGGCCGCGACCGTCGCGCTCGTCGAGAGCGAACTCGCCGCCGCGGACCCGGCCGGGCGCCCGGCGGTACTGGCTCGCCTGGCGCGGGACAGCGGTCTCGATATCCGCCTGCTCGAGCGCGGCGACGTCGCGTCGACGGCCGGCAGGGCCGACGGGCCGGAGCGTCTCGTCGACGCCGACGGCGACGTTTACTATCTCTACCCGGCGCCGGCCGTGGACGGACTCCTGTATATCGGCGGCGTCGCTGCGCCAGGCGAAGGGTGGTTGCCGCGGCTGCTGACGCCGCTGTTCTACCTGTCGATCTTCGTCGTCGCCGGTCTCTGGCTGCGGCCGCTGCTGCGGGACGTGAACCACATGACCGACGCGGCACAGCGCTTCGCGGCCGACTACCGCGAGCCGCTGGCGACGGCGGCGGAGACGACCCGGCTGACGAGCCTCGCGCAGAACCTCGACGACATGTCGGCGCGGCTGAACGGGCTGATCCAGAGCCAGAAGGAACTGATCGCCGCGCTGTCGCACGAGATGCGCACGCCGCTCGCGCGCATCCGCTTCGCGCTGGCCGTGATCGACAGCCGCGGCGACGCGACGCTGCGCGAACAGCTCGATGCCGTCAGCGAGGACGTGCAGGAGATCGACCTGCTGGTGGGCACGATGCTCTCCTACGCGCGGCTCGACCACCCGGACCTGAGCATGAACTGGCAGACCGTGCCACTCGACGGCTGGCTCGGTGAAGTGGGCGAGAAGTGGCTGCGGGTCGGCAAGGACGTGGCCGTCGAGCCGCGCGACGACATCGAGGCGTTACGCATGGATCCGCACCTGATGGCGCTGGCGCTCAGCAACCTGCTCGGCAACGCGGTGCGTCATGCGGCCGGCCGGGTGCGCTGCGAGGTCGGCCGGGATGCGGACGGGGCCTGCACGATCGTCGTCGAGGATGACGGTCCCGGCATCCCGGCGGCGGACCGCGAAACGGTCTTCAAGGCCTTCACCCGCCTCGACGACAGCAGGAACCGCGACACCGGCGGCTCCGGGCTGGGCCTCGCGATCGTCGCCCGCATCGCGGCGCTGCACGGCGGCGAGGTTTCGGTGGATGCGTCGGAGCGCCTGGGCGGCGCCCGCTTCACGATCGCCTGGCGCGAGGCCTGAGCGGCTCCGCGTCGACCCTGGTCGGCCGGCGGCGTGCGATACTCGCCGGGAAAACGCAGGCTGGCGCATCCGGCGGCCGGCATCCATGAGGCGGGGCGTATACATGCAGAGACGACGTATCTTCGTGGCATTCCTGGTGCTGGCACTGGCCGCGCCGACGGCGCAGGCCGGCGGCGAAGCCGAGCGGCGCTGGGAGTTCATGAACCAGATCCGCAAGGAAAAATTCGACCTGGTCCTGCCGGAGGCGATGCGCGAGAACGGCGTCGACATGTGGATCACGGTCAACCGCGAGGGATACGACGACCCGCTGACGGAAGACTTCGGCAAGGGCTACGTCGGCTCTTACGGCTACTACGTCTTCACCGACCGCGGCGGCGAGCGCATCGAGCGCGCCGCGCTCGGCATCGGCACCTACCTCGTCGAGGAGAACGGCGCCTACGACATCGTCACCGACGATTTCGATCTCGCCGCCTTCGTGCGCGAGCGCGACCCGCAGACGATCGCGCTCAACTATGCCAGGCACATCGGCGCCGCGGACGGATTGAGCCACACGAGTTACCAGAAACTCGCCGAGGAACTGGGCGCAACCTACGCCGGGCGCTTCGTCTCTGCAGAGAAGCTCGCGTCCGACTTCCGGTCCCGCCGCGTCGCCACGGAGATCGCCGCCTTCGCCCGCGCCGGC
>JBFJUJ010000228.1:0-3933 GCA_041624755.1 Woeseia sp.
GATCTCCAGCCCCTGGCTGGCGAACACCAGGTCCAGCCGGTTGTTCGCGAAGGCGGGGACCGTGAAGATGTTGCGGCAGAACGTGATGAAGAAGCCGACGATCAGCAGGAAGAACAAGAGCGGCGTGTCCGGCACCAGCGCCGGCGGCACGTCGATGAAGCTCGCGATGTTGGCGCAGGCGATCCACAGGAGCGGGGTGAGCACCGCGATGCCGATGCCGACGCCGACCAGCGCCGAGTTGAACGTCTCGTTGGCGCGGGCGAAGTCTTCGCGATTGATGTCCATCGCCAGGAAGCGGCTGATCGACGAATTCGCCGAGCCCGCGACGAGGTTCAGGTAGGCCGTCAGCGACAGCGCGAGCGCGATCAGCCCGTAGCCCTCGATGCCGAGCGCGCCGATCAGGTAGGGCACGAGCCACAGGCTGACGCCGGCGTTGAGGACGAAGTAGCCGAGGCTCGCGAGCGAATTCGTGCGCACCTGGGTGCGCTCGGTATTCGCCCGGGGAGTCATCGCGACGGGTTGCGGAGGCGTGCCGGGCAGGGCGCCGGGCGGGTCACTTCCCGCGCGTGCCGGGTTCCCGGTGGACGCTCCGGTACAGCACGACGCCGGCGGCCAGCAGGAATGCCAGTATCGCCACGAGCGCGACCAGGATCGCCCGTTTCGGCCGCACCTTCCGGTCCGGCGCCACGGCGGGGTCGAGCACGCGGAACGCGTACTCCTTCTGCGTGTTGACGATCATCGCGGTGCGCTGCTCCTTCTCGATGAGCTGGTACAGCGTCTGGCGCATGTCGGCGACCTCGATGTCCTCGAGTTCCTGGTAGAGATACTCGAGGTTCTTCTCGCTGCGGTCGATGGCGATGACACGCAGGTGCTCGTTCAGGTAGCGGATGATGTCGTTGACCCACTGCGCCGCGAGCTCCGGGTCGTACCAGTCGATCGACACTTTCACGAGCCCGGTCTTGGCATCCCTGCTGACGCCGAACAGCTTGCGCGTGAACAGGCGGTAGGCGTCCCATGCGCTCGGCTGGTTGGCCGGGTCGTCGTCCAGCCAGCGCCCGTTCTCGCTGTCCCACTGGTCCGCGTACAGCACCGGCATCAGCCGCCTCTCGCGGATGAAGCGCCAGATGAAATCGCGCGAGCGCAGCACGGCGAGGTTCTCGTCGACGTTGCCCGAACCGGGCATGGACAGCCCGACCAGCGATGCGAGGCTGTCGACGCCGGGCAGCGAGAGGCCCGCCTCCTGGTCGGTGACTACCGGGGCGATCGTGGCTTCTCCCCGGTAGACGTTCGGCAACAGCAGCGACAGGCCGGCGGCGACGACGGCGGCGCCGAAAAACACGCCGATCAGCAGCCAGCGGCGGGCGTAGAGCAGCGCGAACGCCTCGGCGAAGCCGATCGCAGGTCCCGGTCGTTCCGACACCGTGCCGGCGCGGCGCCCGTCTTCCCCGGCACTCACGATCGCGGCCGACCCGTCGGGGCGTCGCCGCGTGGCCGCGCTCGCCGGACTGCTCCGTGATCTCGGCATGCTGGCATGTGGATATGCATCGCTGCTGCTGGCTTCGTCTGGGACGCCGGGCATTCTAGCCCATTGCCGCAGGCTAATCTGCCGGGAATGGCCGACCGTGCCGCGGTGACGGCGCGCTCAGACCAGCGACAGCTGCCGCGGCAGCGGCCACGGCGGCAGCTCTCGAAGTGACGCCATCCCGGGGCGCCGCCGCAGCGCCTCGTGAAACTCCCGCGCCAGCGGCGGGCAGTGCAGGTTGTTCGGGCAGTGGATCATCATGTAGGTCTCGACGCCGGCGGCGAGGTAGCCGGCGACGCGGTCGGCCCATTCGTCGAGGTAGCGGCGGTTCGAGCCGAGATCCGGGTGCAATATCAGGCGCACGAAAGCCGTGTCGCTGCAGACCTCCGGCAGCACCGGCAGGTCCGGCTTCTCGTGCAGCGCGTCGAGCACTTCCGGATGGGCACGGTCTCCTTCGTAGAGCGGCCGCGAATCGAGCACGACACGCCCGGCCGCGTATCGCTCGAGCGCGGGCGCGAGCAGCGACGGATCGTCGAAGAAGGCCCGGTGCCGGACCTCGACGACGAAGCGATGCCGGCCGTTCAGCGCCTCGAAGACCGGCTCGAACAGCGAAAGCTCCTGCGGCCCGAGCGTTGCGGGGAACTGGACGAGCAGCGGACCCAGGTGTTCGCCGAGCGGCTCGACGGCCGCGAGGAAACGCTCGAGCTCGCCCGGATCGGGCTCGCGTTCGTGAGTAACGTTACGCGGCAGCTTGAAGCAGAAGCGGAAGCCGCTGCCGGCAACGGCGTCGCGCCAGCGCGCGATCGTGTCGGCATCGGGGACGCGGTAGAACGTCGTGTTGCCCTCGACGGTGTCGAAGACCTGCGCGTAGCTCGCGAGGCGCGTCGGCTCGTCCGTGAAATAGCGGTCCTTCCAGCCGGGGAAGGCCCAGGCGGGCAGGCCGAGAAAGTAGCTGGCGCGGCGCTCCATCGGGCGTTCTCGCGGCGGCGATTATCCGAGCCGCGCCTCCAGGTGGTCCACGACGGTCTTCAGCACCTTCAGGCGCGCGTACTGCTTGTCGTTGGCCTCGACGAGGATCCACGGTGCATCTTTCGTGCTGGTGAACTGCACGACGTCGTGGCCGAGGCGCTGGTAGGTATCCCACATCTCCCGATTGCGCCAGTCCTCGTCGGTCAGCTTCCAGTGCTTGTAGGGCGACTTCTCGCGTTTCTGGAAGCGGGCGAGCTGCTCCTCGCTGCTGATCTGCAGCCAGAACTTCAGCAGCAGGATGCCGCTATCGGCGATCTCCTGCTCGAAGTTGTTGATCTCGGCGTAGGCGCGTCGCCACTCGGCCTCGGTGGCGAACCCTTCGGCGCGCTCGACGAGCACGCGGCCGTACCAGCTGCGGTCGAACACCGCGACGTGGCCGGCGCGCGGCAGCCGGCGCCAGAAGCGCCACAGGTAGTGGTGCGCGCGCTCCTCCTCGGTCGGCGCGGCGAACTGGTGCACGCGGTAGGCGCGCGCATCGAGGCTCCAGACGGTGCGCCGGATCGCGCCGCCCTTGCCGCTCGCGTCGGCGCCTTCGAACACCAGCACCGTGGACTGGTCGGCCGCGAACGCGCGGCGGCCGAGCTCGCCGAGCTCCGCCTGGCGCTGTGCGAGCTTTTTCTCGTAGCGCTTCCTCGAAACGGACTTCGACAGATCCAGGGTGTCGAACACGGTCGGCGCCGGCGGCAGCGTCTCGCGGCTGCCGCCGTTGGCCGGGCCGGCGACCGACGGTGCTTGCTCCCAGGAGTCGAGGTGGCGCTCGAGCTCGGTGGCGAGGAACTCGCCAACGCGCAGGTGTCGGTAGTTGCCGTCGCTGCCTTCGACGATCGTCCACGCTGCATCGACGCGATTCGTGCGCGTGATGATCCTCTCCGCCGCCTCGATGAAATCGTCGTAGCGCTCGTGGTTCTGCCAGTCCCTGTCGCTGACCTGGTAGCTCCGCAGCGGATCGGCCGACAGCTCCTCGAGGCGCGCCTGCTGCTGATCGCGGCCCAGGTGCATCCAGAACTTGAGGATCAGTGCGCCGTCGCTGGCCAGCGCGTTCTCGAAGCGGATGATCTCGCCCAGGCGCCGGTCGAACTCGTTGTCGTCGACCTCGCCGTTGACGCGGTCGAGCAGGGGGCGCGAATAGCGGCCGCTCAGGAAAAGCCCGGTGCGGCCCTTCGGCGGCAGGTCCCGCCAGTAGCGCCAGAAACGCGGCCGCGCGCGCTCGTCCTCGCTCGGTGCCCGGTAGCCGATCGTCCGCACGAAGCGCGGGTCCATCCACTTGTTGAGCATGTTGATCGTCGTGCCCTTGCCGGCGCCGTCGACACCGGCGAAGTCGATGATCAGCGGGAAGCGGGCGAGTTCGAGGGCGCGGTACTGCAGCAGCAGCAGGCGGGTGC
>JBFJUJ010000229.1:0-3926 GCA_041624755.1 Woeseia sp.
CTCGACACGCCCGGCGAGTCGTACTACGACGACGTGACGAGGCTCGCCTCGCTGCTCGCCGACGTCCCGATCGCGCTCCTCAGCCTGGTCGACGGCGAGCGGCAATGGATCAAGTCACGCGTCGGCCTCGAGGGGAGCGAGATTTTCCGCGAGGACGCGTTCTGCGCGCACGCGATCTGTGCCCCCGGCGAGATCATGGTCGTTCCCGACGCGCGCAGCGACGAGCGTTTCGCCGACAGCCCGCTGGTCCGGGCCGAGCCGAATATCCGCTTCTACGCCGGCGCGCCGCTGACGACGCCGGAGGGCGATGCCGTCGGTACGCTGTGCGTCATCGATAGGCAGCCTCGGGAACTCGCGCCGGAGCAGGCGCAGGGACTGCGGACGCTCGCCGGCATGGTCGTGGCGGAGCTCGAACTGAGACGCAATCTCGCCGGCATGGAGGAGACCGTGCTGGAGCAGGAGCAGCGCCTGACGTCGACCGACGACCGCCGGCGCCTCGTCGAGGAATCGCGCACCCACCTGCGGATCGCCGCGGTCACCGATACGCTGACCGGCCTGCTGAATCGGCGCGGTCTCGAGGCCCGCCTCGACGAGGAGTTTGCACGCGCGACCCGCAACCTCGCGCCGCTGTCACTGCTCGTCATCGACGTGGACCGCTTCAGGCCTTTCAACGACCGTTCCGGCGATCGCGCCGACGATGCTGTGCTCGTGCAGATCGGGCGGCTGGTCGGCGACGCCGTCCGCGAGTTCGACGCCGCGGCTCGCTACGGCGGCGAGGAGTTCGCGGTGTTGCTGCCGAATACCGGCGGGCCCGGCGCCGTCGTCCTCGCGGAGCGCGTGCGCCGCAGCGTGCAGCACGCCGCCTGGCCGCAGCGGGATCTCAGTGTGAGTATCGGCGCCGCCACCCTGGAACCCGGGATGAGCACAGCGGCCGCCCTGTTCGCCGCAGCCGACGAGGCGCTGTATGCCGCGAGGACCGCGGGGGGCAATCGTTGCGTCCACGCCGGTACGCGGCACGCGGCGCCGCCGTCCGTCGCCGCCGGCTAGGCCGGTCGCCGCCGACTCAGTCGGCCGCTTCGAGCGAAAAAATTTCGTCGACGGTCGTGTCGAACACGGCCGCCATCCGCAGCGCGCTTTCCAGCGACGGGCAGAATCGCCCCTGCTCGATGGCGATGATGGTCTGCCGCGCGACGCCGACGCGATTCGCGAGTTCCAGCTGAGTCATTTCCCCGTGACTGAAGCGCAGTTCCCGCACACGGTTCGTGACGCGGCTTTTCTTCTTCGCCATCAGGCGACGCCCCGGCGATACGCCGCGACGACCGACCCGTAATAGGCGATCTCGGCAAGCACGAGCACCGCGAGCCAGATGTTCAGCGACACCGCGAGCGGCAGAGGCACGATCAGCATGACCGGGACGCTCCAGAACCCGGCGGCCAGCACGTAGTAGGCATTGCGCATGCTCTTCAGGTTCACGGCGCGATCGCGCTCGTCCTCGGGAGAATCGAGATCGTCGGCAGGGTTGTGGAACAGCGCGATGACGACGTGGCCCGCCACCATCAGCACCAGGAGCAGCACGACCGCGTCCGCGAAGGCGGACAGCGCCTGTGCGGGCGCGGCGTTCCAGGCGCCGAGAAAGTAGTTGCCGAAGACGAGTGCCAGGGCAAGCAGCACGAGCCAGGCGCTCTTCTCCCGATAGCTCCGCAGGCTGCCGGTGGCCTCGGGGTCGAGCCCTGCACGCCGCGCCTGGCGGGCGGCCGCAAACAAGAGCAGCGCCAGCGCGACCTGCAGCAGCGCGCCGAAGAGCCTGGTTTCGCCGCTGAGCAGCCGCACGGCGATCAGTGTGCAGGGCGCGAGCGCAAGCAGGCCGAAGCCGGCGAGCGCGAAGCCGCGCCCGGTCGTGAGCGGCTGGCCGCGGCGTCCGAGCCACAGGCGGCCGGCCGCGAGCAGGCAGGCGGCGATCCAGGCGGCCGCGAGGCCGAGCAGGGGCAACGGTATGCTGGTCATGGGGTGCTCCCTTATGGTCAGGTTTTAGTGACTTGAAGTAATATAAACATGACATCTACTTCGGGTCAAGTTTATCTGACATAACGCCGGTCGGAGCCCCGCCCGACGCGGCGGCGATCCGCGCCGACCTGTGAACTGGCGCACATTACGGGACCGGGAACCCGCCCCGGGTCCCGGTCTGTGACGCAGCGCAAGGAGCCGGCCGCGACGGGCGTGCACATTCGCAGGCTGTCATGGAACAACCTGGAACCTGAAAATGTGGTTGCCTAGAAAAGTCTACGAAGCGTTGCCGTGGGTCTACGTCGCCATTGGCCTGCTGTTCGTCGGCGGAGCAGCCTACCTGGGTCATGGTGACTTCGGATCGGGCTTCTACTTCGCATTCGGCGTCGTGTCGATCGCGAGCGGCCTGATCGTGCACTACGTTCGCACCCGCGTGCGCAGCGGTCTCGACAAGCGCCGTTCGCCTCGCGACACGGCCGCCAGCTGACACCGCGTCGGCCGGCTACCGGGCCGACGGCCCGAAACTGCCGGGGGTGTCAGCGCGCCTTCGTTTCGGCGATTCCCGGAGGCGCGCGGAACAGCAGTCCGCCGCGGACGACCGTATCGATGTCCTCGAGAATCGTGATGTCGTCCAGCGGATCGCCGGCGACGGCAACGACGTCGCCGACCATGCCGGGGCGCAGGCTGCCCAGCCGATCGCCGTCGACCAGGTAGCGCGCCGCGACCGAGGTTGCCGCCCGGATCGCCTCCATCGGCGTCATGCCCCATTCGACCATGTAGCGGAACTGGCGTGCGTTCATGCCGTGCGGGTAGACGCCCGAATCCGAGCCGAACACAATAGTCACGCCGGCCGCGTGCGCCTTCCTGAAGTTCTGCCGCTGCAGCAGGGTGATCTCGTCGTTCTTGCGGATGAACTCCTCCGGCCAGTTCATGCGGCGGCCCTCGGTCGCGATCCAGTCGCCGTTCCAGATGTCCATCGACAGCGCCACGCCGCGGTCCCTGGCGAGCGCGATGCCCTCGTCGTCGATCAGCGAAGCGTGTTCGATGCTGTCCACGCCCGCTTCGATCGCGTCCCGGATCGACTGCGCACCGTGCGCATGGGCCGTAACCGGGATGCCTGCCTGTTTCGCGACCGCAACGACCGCCTCGAGTTCTTCACGCGTCATCTCCGGCGCGCCCGGCACGCCGCCGTAGGCGAGGACGGCGCCTGAGGCGATGACCTTGATGACGTCCGCGCCACCGGCGACCGCGGCCGCTGCGCGCTCGCGAAACGCGTCCGGGCCACGCGCGACGCCGAGACGCAGGTGCGCCGGGATGTCGCTCTCGTCGAGGCCCGGCAGCAGCAGGTCGCCGCCGCCGCCCGGGATCGTCAGGTAGAAACCGGCGACCTGCATGCGCGGGCCGATCGTCTCGCCGCGGGCGACCTGGTCGCGCAGCGTGCGCCCGGTCCAGCCGTAGTAGGTGCCGACGTTGCGTACCGTGGTGAAGCCGGCGAGCAGCGTGCGAGCGGCGAGCGGGCGGGCGTATTCGAGGGTTTCGGCTTCGTCGCGCGTCAGGTAGACCGACAGGTCGTGCGTGTCCTGCTGCTGTTCGACGACGTGGGCGTGCATGTCGATGAGCCCGGGCAGGCAGGTGTGGCCGGGCAGGTCGAGGGTCGCGATGCCGGCAGGCGCGTCGAGCGCGGTACCGATCGCCTCGATGCGGCCGTCGCGGATCAGGATGTCCTGCGCCGGCAGGGCGGTATCGGCGATGCCGTCGATCAGGGCTCCGCAGCGCAGCAGCAGGCTGCCGCTGTCCGGCGCGAACGGCGGCGCGGTCACGACCTCCGGCTCCGTCGGCGGTTCGCCTGAGCAGGCGGCGACGGTGAGGGCGGCCAGCAGTGCGCCGGCGTGTCCGAGTTTCATGGCGTCTCCCGGTGTGGC
>JBFJUJ010000230.1:0-3874 GCA_041624755.1 Woeseia sp.
CATCAGCGCGACGAGGCCGCGGCCGACGGCGTACAGGGCGACCGAGACGAACAGCATTCCGCCGAGCACGATCAGCAGCATCAGCGCATCGCCGATCGCCCAGTACAGGAGCAGCGCGACCGCGACGAGCGAGCTGCCGGCGACCGTGAGTCGCGAGGGCGGCGGCGGCATCGCGTCGTGCCGCAGCACCCTGAGCGGCGGCGTATTGCGGAGCTGGATCAAAGACGGCAGCGCGAAGCCCATCAGCAGGACCAGCGCGGCGCCGGTACCGAGCAGCACCGGCTTCATGCCCGGCGCCGGCAGGTCCGAGGCGAACAGGTCGGCGAGCATGCCGGTGACGGCGTACTCGGCGCCGAAGCCGACCGCGCTGCCCCCGACGACGCCGAGTACGCCGAGCAGCACGATCTGCGTTGATGCGGCGATCACGACGAAGTTCTGGCTGGCGCCGAGGCTCTTCATCAGCGCGACGGAGTCCATGCGCCGGTGGGCGTAGCGGCGCGCCGACATCGCGATCGCGACGGCGGAGAGCAGCAGGCTGATGATCGCGGTCAGCGACAGGAAGCGCTGCGCGCGGTCCGCCGCATTGCCGGCGCGGTCGCCGGAATCCTCGCGATTGCGCACCCGCACCTCGTCGGGAAGCTCGCTCTCGACATCGTCGTAGAAGGCGTCGACGTCATCCTCGTCGCCGGCGACGAGCAGGGCGTAGCGGACGCGGCTGCCCTCGGCGATGAGGCCGGTCGCCGCCATGTCGGCGACGTTGAGCAGGAGTGACGGGGCGAGCGAGGCGAAGCCGATCGACTGGTCGGGGCGATAGGTCAGCACCGCGCCGACCGTGAGCTCGGACTCGCCGAGCGATACACGGTCGCCGGCGTCGATGCCCAGGCGCGCGAGCAGCGCCGCGTCCGCCCAGACCGTACCCGCCGCGGGAATGCGCTCGACCTCGTACTGCTCCGCGAACAGGCGGTCGGCGATGCGCACGCGGCCGCGCAGCGGGTAGCCTTCGCTCACCGCCTTTACGGTCGCGAGCGCGCTCTCGTCGCCCGCGAACACGACGCTCGGGAAGGAAAGCGTATCCGCCGTCGCCAGGCCGTAGTCGCGCGCCATGTCCCGCCAGAGCTGCGGCACCGGCTCGGGCGAGCGCAGCCTCAGGTCCGCCGCCAGCAGTTCGTTCGCCTGCCGCGCGACGGCCTTGCCGATGCGGTCGGTCAGGAATCCCACGGCCGTGAGCGCCGCCACGGCCAGCGCCACCGCGGCGAGCAGCACCAGCACCTCGCCGGAGCGCAGCTCGCGGCCGAAGCTGCGCAGCGCGAAGGCGACGGCCTTCACGCGGTCCCGCCGCGGGCGCCGACGGATGCCGGGAGAGCCGTATTCATGCGGTGTGCCTGCGGTCGCCCACGAGGCGGCCGGCGTCGAGGCTGAGCTCGCGCGCGCAGCGCCCGGCGAGCGACTTGTCGTGCGTGACCAGCACCAGCGTCGTCGACGAGTTGCGGTTCAGTTCGAACATGAGCTCGATGACGGTGTCGCCGGTGCGTGAATCGAGGTTGCCGGTCGGCTCGTCGGCGAACAGCACCGCGGGCTCCGTGGCGAAGGCGCGCGCGATCGCGACGCGCTGCTTCTCGCCGCCGGAGAGCTGCGACGGGTAATGGCTGCGGCGGTCGCCGAGCCCGACCTGTTCGAGAATGGTCTCCGCCTTGCGCCGCGGCGCATCCTGGCCGGACAGCTCGAGCGGCAGCATGACGTTCTCGAGCGCCGTCAGCGAGGGCACGAGGTGGAAGGACTGGAACACGAAGCCGACGCTGGCGGCGCGCAGCTCGGCCCGGCCGTCCTCGTCGAGCTCGGTCAGGCTGGCGCCGTTCAGCCATATCTGGCCGCTGGTCGGCAGATCGAGTCCGGCGAGCAGGCCGAGCAGCGTCGATTTGCCGGCGCCCGAGGCTCCGACGATGGCCACCGACTGGCCCTCGTCGATAGCGAAACTGACGTCGGACAAGATGGTCAGAGTCCCTTCGGGGCTGGTAACCTGCTTGGTGACTTTGCTGGCGGCCAGCACCGTGCTGGAATCGATTGACGGGTCCGACATGCGAAAGATTTTGTCCCTTATGCTGTTCCTGGCCGCGGCCGACCTGCCGGGCGCCGCGGCGCCGACGGTGCTGGTATTCGGTGACAGCCTGAGCGCCGGCTACGGCCTTGACGTTGACCAGTCCTGGCCGGCTTTGTTGCAGGCGAAGCTCGAGTCCCTAGGTTACGAACATCGTGTCGTCAACGCCAGCATAACCGGCGAGACCAGCGAGGGCGGCGCGCGGCGCATAGACGCGGCGCTGGAACGTTTCGACCCCGATCTCGTCGTCCTCGAACTCGGCGGCAACGACGGCCTGCGCGGGTTTCCGCCCGCGCGGCTGAAAAGGAACCTCGCCACGATGATCGAGCGGAGCCGGGCGGCCGGAGCGGACGTCGTGCTGCTGGGAATCCGCATCCCGAGCAACTACGGCCCGCGCTATACTCGGAGCTTCGAAAACGTATACCGCGAGCTGGCCGCGTCCTACGGGCTGCCGTGGATCGAATTTTTCATGGACGGGATCGCGCTGGACGAATCGCTCATGCAGAGCGACGGCATCCATCCCAACGCCGCCGCTCAGCCGATATTGCTCGACAACGCCTGGCCCGCGATCGCCGAAGCCCTGGAGAACGGCGCCGACAAGGTGCCGGCAGCCGCACAGCGCTGACGGTCGCCGTCGCTGGCGGCATCGGCGGCGCGGACGCAAGAAACGGACGCAAGACGAGGAACGAGACTACGTGGACAAACCCTGGTTGAAGTCCTACCCGGACGGCGTGCCTGCCGAGCTGCCCAAGCCACCCTATAATTCCCTGCTCGAGATGATCGACGACTGTCTGCAGAAGTACGCGGACCGGCCGGCGTATACCTGCATGGGCACGACCCTGAGCCACGCCGAGCTCGACGAGCTCTCGCGGCAGTTCGGCGCCTACCTGCAGAAGCAGCTCGGCTTGCTGAAGGGCCAGCGCGTCGCGATCATGCTGCCGAACGTCCTGCAGTACCCGGTCGTGCTGTGCGGCCTGTTCCGCGCCGGCCTCGTCGCCGTCAACGTGAACCCGCTGTACACGCGGCGAGAGCTCAAGCACCAGTTGAAGGACTCCGGCGCGAAGGCCATCGTCATCCTCGAGAATTTCGCGCACGTGCTCGACGCGGTGATCGACGAGACCGACGTGGAGCACGTCGTCGTCACCGGCGTCGGCGACCTGCTCGACGCGCCGAAGAGCGCGATCGTCAATTTCGCAATCCGTTATGTCAAACGCGCGGTCCCGGCGTATCGGCTGCCGCAGGCGGTGCGCCTGAAAAAGGCACTTCGGCTGGGCCGGAACATGCCGCTCGCGCCGGTGCAGCTCGGCTATGCCGATATCGCCTTCCTGCAGTACACGGGCGGCACGACGGGCGTCTCCAAGGGCGCGATGCTGAGCCATCGCAACATGGTCTACAACGTGCACCAGTCGAAGGCCTGGCAGGGCGGCGTGTTCGATTCCGTGGACCGGGTCGTCGTCATCACCGCGCTGCCGCTCTATCACATCTTTTCCCTGGAGGCGAATTGCCTCGGCATCCTGCTCGAGGGCGGCGAGAACGTGCTGATCCCGAACCCCAGGGACATGGCCGGCTTCGTCAAGGAGCTCGGCCGGCACGAGTTCAACTACATGACCGGCGTCAACACGCTGTTCGGGGGGCTCATGAATACACCGGGCTTCGCCGACCTCGACTTCAGCAACCTGAAGCTCGTGATCGGCGGCGGCATGGCCGTGCAGGAGGCCGTCGCCCGGCGGTGGCAGGACGTCACCGGGGTGCCGATCGTGCAGGCCTACGGACTGACCG
>JBFJUJ010000231.1:0-3812 GCA_041624755.1 Woeseia sp.
CAGCACCCCGAGCGTGTCGCTGATCTTTTTCAGGAGGTCGAGCTGCGGCACCAGCTCGGAGGACTTGTTCATGCCGGTGCGCACGTAGATGTCCAGCACGTCCTTGACGCGGCTCAGGTCCTCCTTGATGGCCGCGCCGACGGTCTGCATCAGCTTGACGCTGGGCGCCGACAGCGCCTCGCGCGCGTGTGCGACCTGCTCGTCCCCCGGCAGCAGCTCGGAGAGGTTGAAGGCCGCGCGGATCTCGCTGATCTTCGGCCCGGCGCTGCCGGACCGCGCGACGTAGTACAGCAGGTTGTTCTGCAGGTCGGTGACGCTCTGCTCGTGGAACGCGTCCGGGCCCGCGTCCATGAGCCGCTTGAGCTGGCGGTCCGCCTGGCCCAGCAGGCGCTTGAGGGCGACCGAGATCTCGAGGCCGCCGTTCATGAGCGACTCCAGCACGCCGCCGAGTATCCACCACAGCTGGTGCAGGTCGTCGCGAACCGAGGCCCGCGCCAGGCGATCGGTCACGTCCGCGAGCGTCTTCAGGTGCGTTGCCGCATTGCCGCCCTTGATCAGCCCGAGCAGCGCGAGCTGGAACCGTGGCCGGAGCCGCGCGGCGAGCCCGGCCGGGTCCTCGCCACTCGGGCTGCGTTCCCGGCGCTCGGCCGACTGGCGCGACGGCGACAGGTTCAGGAGCAGGAGCGTACCCTCGGAGAGCAGCGGCTTGCCGCGCACCGCCCGCAGGTCGTTCAGCAGGGGCAGCAGGACCAGCGCGATGTCGCGGCCGCCGCCCAGCAGCCGCTCGATGTAGGAGGGCAACTGCACCATTGCCCGGGTCAGCGCATCGAGGCCCTCCTCCCGTCCCGGGCCCGCGGGCAACTTGGCGAGATGTGCGCAGACCGCTTCCATCTCCTCGGCCAGCAGCGCAGCGCCGTAGGTCTCGGTGATGCGCAGCGCGCCGCGGACCTGGTGCAGCAGCTCCCCGGCGCGCGCAAGCGCAGCGTTACCGCCGCGGCCGTCGACACATTCCTCGACGGCCAGGTGCGCGCTGCGGATGGTCTCCATCAGCTCGCCGCTGACCAGCGCGAGTGCGCGCGCCGCTATGGTCGTCGCGCCGCCGCCTTTCGGCCGGGTATCGGTGTGTGCACTCATCGACGGAAGCTTTCGGCGTCTACCCGGCCACCTTGTCTCCGGCGGCGCGCACGGGCCGCGGCTCGGCCACCGCCGTCAGCTTGCGCTCCTCCAGGGCGGAACTCGGCAGGGTAAATCCGTCGACGGTCTTGCGCAGCTGCGAGGCGAGCTCGGACAGCTTCGAGATGGCCGCTGCCGTCGCCGTCGTGGCCTTGCCCGTCTGTGCGCTGATCTCCTTCAGCTTGGTCGTCCTCCGGGTGACGTCGGCGGCGCTGCTCGCCTGCTGGCGCGCCGAGCCGGAGATGTTCTGCACGAGGCTGGCGATCTGGTTCGACACCTGCTCGATCTCGTCGAGCGCGGCGCCGGCATTCTCCGCGAGCAGCGCACCGCCGACCACGTCCGTGGTGCTGCGCTCCATCGAAATGACGGCTTCGTTGGTATCGGCCTGGATCGTGCGCACCAGCACTTCGATCTGCTTGGTGGCGTTGGTGGAGCGCTCCGCGAGGCGCTGCACCTCGTCGGCGACGACGGCGAAGCCGCGGCCGGCTTCGCCGACCATCGATGCCTGGATCGAGGCGTTCAGCGCGAGGATGTTCGTCTGCTCGGCGATATCGTTGATGAGCTCGACGATGTTGCCGATCTCCTGCGAGCTCTCGCCCAGGCGCTTGATGCGCTTCGACGTCTCCTGGATGGTCTCGCGAATCGTGTTCATGCCGTCGATGGTGCGCCGCACGGCGTCGCCGCCCTTGTGGGCGACGTCCACCGAGTGTCGCGCGACGTCGGAGGAGCGTTCGGCGTTGCCGGAGACCTCCTCGATCGACGCCGCCATCGACTCGATGGACTCGGTCGCCGCGGTAATCTCGCGGTTCTGGTTGTCCGCGGCGCGGGCCATGTGGACCGCCGTGCTCTCGGTCTGCTTGGCGGCGGAATCGACCATGATCGCGGTCTCGTTGATCGTCGCGACGAGCTCGCGCAGTTTCTCGATGGCGTAGTTGATCGAGTCGGCGATCGCCCCGGTGATGTCCTCGGTGACGGTCGCCTCGACCGTCAGGTCGCCGTCCGCGAGGCTGCCGAGTTCGTCGAGCAGCCGCAGGATGGCCTTCTGGTTGCGGTCGTTTTGCTCGGCCTGGAATTTCGCGGTGCGTTCGAAGACCGCGCTCCTCGCGTGCAGGATGGCGAGCGTGAGCACCAGCAGCAGGGCTACCCCGAGCAGCCCCGGCACGACATAGGGATGTCCGAGCAGGCCGAGTGACCGGGGCTGATCCGCCCCTGCGACGGCCGGCCGCAGCGCGTCCGCGGCCGAAAGCAGCGCGTCGATCTCGCGATCGAGCCCGGCGATCGCCGGGACGTTCTCGAGCACCGTGCTCGCGGCCGCTTCGATCGTGTCCAGCGCATCGTCGAGCGGCGTGAGCGCTTCCACCCGGTCCGCCTCGGCCAGTGCCGCGATGTCGAGTGTCGTCTGCGAGCCAGCCAGCGCGTCGCGCACCTCGAGCGTGTAGGCCAGGTTCTCGGCGAGGCTGCTCGCGAGCCGCTGCGGATCCCGGCTGCCGACTGCCTGCGACGCCGCCTCCGACAACGCCATGGCGCGACGCTGTAGCTCAGTCAGCGCCGCCGTGGCCCCCGAGGTCTCGAGCAGCGCGTCGGCCGCGGCCAGCAGGTCGGGCGTCCGCTCGCGGACGTCGCGAGCGGCGCCGGCGACCGTCTCGAGCGCGGCGCGGCGCCCGACGATGGCAGCGGCATTGCTCTGCAGCGCCTGCCAGTCCGCCGCGTCACCGGGGACGCTGACCGCGCGCTCGCGTGCGGCCCCGAGCCCCTCGAGATCGCGCGCCAGCGCATCGATTGCGGCAGTGTCGCCGCCTCGCAGCCGGCTGGCCTCGAGCGCGACCGACTGTGACAGCGCAGCCAGCGTGCTGCGGGCCGGATCGCCCGCCGCCGAGTGCATGCCCTGCATCCAGGCGGCGGCAGCCGCCGCCAGCAGCAGCACACCGGTCAACGCCGCCAGCGGCGTGAATACAGATGATTCGTCCGGTTTCTCAGCCATGATTGTGCATCAACCCGATCAGTGATTTAGGCAGGCGTCTCATTCAGCCGACGCCTGCAGGAACGAGGTGCTTTCGAGCAGCTCGTACAGTCCGAAAATCGGCCAGACATCCTGGCCACGCTTGTAGGCACCGCGGATGTAGCGATCGCAGCGCACGACGGTCTCGGGCCACTCGGCCGAGTATTCGCTGTCCATGAAACGCCGGAATCCCAGCACTTCGTCGACCACCAGGCCCGCCGGAATCTCGCGGTGGTTGACCGAGACGACCCTGCTGACGCGCCTGAGCGGCGTGCGGCCGCTGCCCAGGAACAGCTTGAGGTCGATCAGCGGCAGCAGGTGGCCGCGCAGGTTGGCGATGCCCAGTACCCAGCGCTTGGCGCCCGGCACGCGGGTGATGCTGTCGGGCAGCATCAGCACCTCGCGGACCTCCTCGCGGCTGGCGACGAACTGCTCCTCGCCGATGCGGAAGCCGACGCCGACCCATTCCGCCGGCACCTCGCCGCTGCCCTTGCCGGCGATGGCGGCCCGGCTGCGGCGCTCCAGCTCCTGCAGGAGTTCGAAGGGTTGCTCGACGAGCGCCGTCAGGTCGGCCGCAGTGCTCATTCAGCCGGCCATGACCGCGTTGATCTTTGCCACCAGTTCGTCCTCGCCGACCGGC
>JBFJUJ010000232.1:0-3810 GCA_041624755.1 Woeseia sp.
AAGCGCGCCTTGTCGGTGAACGGATCGAGCACGAACTTCGTCAGGTTCACCGAGCCGAGCAGGCAGGATCCGTAGGGCGGCAGCGGCTGCTCGCCGCAGGGGTTGGTCGCACGGATCGTCTCCGTGAACCAGTTGTTGTTCATCTCGTTGACGCGGTCGATCAGCACGAAACCCGGCTCGGCGAAATCGTAGGTAGACGCCATGATGACGTCCCAGACGCGCCGCGCCGGCAGCGTGCGGTAGATCTTGCAGGCGACGAGACCCTCGGCATTGCGAACGTAGTGGCGCGGCTCCGGCCATTCACGCCAGACGAACTGCGACTCGTCGGTGACGTCGAGCCCGTCGGCGTCGACCTCCTTACGGGTCACCGGGAAGGCGAGCTGCCACGGTGCGTCGTCCTTGACCGCCTGCATGAACTCGTCGGTGATCAGGAGCGACAGGTTGAACTGCCGCAGCCGCCCGTCTTCGCGCTTCGCGCGGATGAAATCCATGACGTCCGGATGGCCGACGTCGAAGGTGCCCATCTGCGCGCCGCGCCGGCCGCCGGCCGACGAAACGGTGAAGCACATCTTGTCGTAGATATCCATGAACGACAGGGGCCCGGAGGTGTAGGCCCCGGCGCCGGTGACGTACGCTCCCTTCGGCCGCAGCGTCGAGAATTCGTAGCCGATGCCGCAACCCGCCTTCAGGGTCAGGCCCGCCTCGTGCACCTTGTTGAGGATGTTGTCCATCGAGTCGGCGACGGTCCCGGAGACCGTGCAGTTGATCGTGGAGGTGGCGGGCTTGTGCTCCTGCGCGCCGGCGTTTGAGGTGATGCGGCCCGCCGGAATGGCGCCCGACCGCAGCGCCCAGAGAAATTCCTCGTAGCACTGCTCGCGCAGCGCTTCGGCCTCGACGTCCGCGAGCGCGCGCGCGACGCGGCGGTAGGTGTCGTCTATCGTCTGGTCGATCGGCGTACCGTCTTTCGCGCAGAGCCGGTACTTGGCCTTCCAGATGTCCATCGATGCCGGCTGGAATTCGATGTCGGCCACACACTCCGCGTTCAGATCCACTGCAGACTTCATGTCGTCCCGTTCTCCCTGCGTCCGGTACGCCCCGGGCGTCGTACTTGCATCCCCGATGTCGGGCGAATAGGCCGCCGCTCGTCACTGGCACCAACCTGCCGACGAGAGCCCAAGACGGCGCTTCGCTTCGTTTTCTGCAACACAAGATATTGTGTACAGCGTCGGCTAGATTATGCCCGCTACGGGTGTCTGTCAAGGCTTCGTTTGAAAATTTTTCAGTTTAATTACGACATTAAAATCAGTAAGTTACAAAGTCTATCGAAACTCGTTTGTTAAAAATCTTCGAAAAAAAAAGGGCTTGCGGGCAACGGCCGGCTGCACAAGATGTAGTGCTATTAAGTGAAATGGTCCGGAGGTGCCACAGGCGGCTCGGAAGCAGCCCGCGGGCGGCTTGAAATGCCGCCGTGGCGGCCGCATTTCCTCGACCGATGCGCAGCTGACGCGGAGCTCCGGCTCGGCTCTCGCGGCCGCTGCGGCCCACGGCATTCGACCCACAGGATAAGAGGAACCGACATGTACATGACCCAGAATTCCAGGCACCGCCGCGACGCCGACTGGACCCCGGCCGTCGACATCAGCGAGCGCGCCGACAGCTACCTGCTGCGCGCCGACCTGCCGGGCGTGGCCCCCGAGGATATCGAGATCAGCCTGAAGGACCAGGTGCTGACGCTCCAGGGCTCGCGCGCCGCCGGCGATACCGGCCGCAGCCACCACGCCGAGCGCGTCAGCGGCCGCTTCCTGCGCCGCTTCACGCTGCCGGCAACGATCGACGGCGAGCGCATCGAGGCACGCTCCGTGCACGGCACGCTCGAGATCACGGTGCCGAAGCTGCCGGAAGTCCTGCCGCGACGGGTTACCGTAGAGGCGGCCTGATCACCCAGGGCTGCCCGACGGCACCCGGGTCGCGGGTAGAGCCGGTGGCTTGAGCGACTGCGACGATCGCGGGCGCCGGCGCATCCCCGGTTCCGGAGCGGCCGGCGGGCGGAACTTTCGGCCCGCCGCAGAGGTCGGCGGGAACAGGGCCCGGCCGATCGATTGCCGTGCCGGCCGCGCTGCCGTCTCGTCACGACACGACAAGCGACACGTCCACTGCCAGTGAACACCGAGGAACGACCATTGAAAACCAATCACTACCGCATATTGCTCGCCGCCTGCGCTCTTCTGACCGCTGCCATCGCGAACGCGCAGCTGCCGGGCCGCATCGGCGACCAGGCGCTGCCCAGCCTCGCGCCGCTCGTGGAGCGCGCCTCGCCGGCGGTCGTCAATATCCGCGTCAGCCAGACGCTGCAGTCGAGCTCGCCCTACGGCGACGAGATGTTCCGGCGTTTCTTCGGCCTCCCTGATGTGCCGCGCGGATCGCGGGAAGTGGCCAGCGCCGGCTCGGGCGTCATCGTCGACGCGGAGAATGGCTATATCCTGACGAACCATCACGTCGTCGAAGGTGCGGACCGGATCCAGATATCGCTGTACGACGAGAACACGCTCGATGCCGAGATCGTCGGCTCGGATGCCGCGACCGACATCGCCGTGCTCAAGGTCGACTCCGATAACCTCACCGAAATCCCGATCGGCGACTCGAACGGCCTGCGCGTCGGCGATTTCGTGATCGCCATCGGCAACCCGTTCGGTCTCGGTCACACGGTCACCTCCGGGATCGTCAGCGCGCTGGGCCGCACCGGCATCAGCCGCAGCGGCTACGAGGATTTCATCCAGACGGATGCGTCGATCAATCCCGGCAATTCCGGCGGCGCGCTGGTCAACCTGGCGGGCGAGCTGATCGGCATCAATTCCGCGATCATCAGCCGCTCGGGCGGCAACGTCGGCATCGGTTTCGCCGTGCCGTCGCAGATCGCGCAGTCCATCATGCGACAGATCCTCGACTTCGGCGAGGTGCGCCGCGGGCTGCTCGGCGTCACCATCCAGACCATCGACGAGGAAGGCGCGAAGGCGCTCGGCGCCGAGGTCACCCGCGGAGCGCTGATCTCGGAGATCACGCCGGACAGTGCCGCCGAGGCGGCGGGTCTCCGGGTCGACGACATCATCGTGCGCGTCGACGACAAGCGCATCTCGAACAGCCGCGAGCTCGCCAATGCCATAGGCCTGCGGGGCTCCGGCGAAACCGTCGAGATCGAATACGTGCGTGAAGGCCGCAATCGCACCGTCGAGGCGACACTCGGCCAGGCGCGTACGCTGCGCAGCGCCGGCAGCGACATCCATCCGGGCCTCGAGGGCGCGCAGTTCGCCTCGGAATCGACCTCGGCTACCTCCGGCATCGAGGTTACGGAAGTCGAGGCCGGCTCGCCCGCCGCGCAGCGGGGCCTGCGAGCGGGCGACGTCATCACGGCGGTCAACCGCCAGCGCGTGCAAAACCTGGCGCAGCTTCGCGAGATCGCGGCGAACAACAACATCCTGTTCCTGCTGGTGCAGCGTGGTGAACGCAGCCTGATGCTGCAGATTCGCTGACGCGGCAAAGACCAGGGCAGTGCAGGAGCCCGGCCTCTCGCCGGGCTTCTTTTTGCGCGGGCCCCGCGCCCGGGAGTTCCCTGTGTCGTGGCCGGACCCGGGCCTGCCCGCGGCCGAGGCTCGCCGCGTATCTTGCCGCCGCGCCGGCGCCTGCGTAAGGTCGCAGGTCGACACCCTGCTGTGTGCCGCCCAACGTTCCATGCGATACGACGCTCGCTCCCTCTCACTGCTCGCGCTCTGCGTGCTGCTGCCGCTGGCTGCCGCGGCCGAGCCGCTGGACGCA
>JBFJUJ010000233.1:0-3786 GCA_041624755.1 Woeseia sp.
CTGCTGACCGTGCTCGCCGCCGCTACCTGGCTGGCGCAGCCGCCAGGTGCCGCGGCCGCCGCGCTCGAACGCCATACCGTGCACGTCGACGGCCATCCACTGGCGCTGTGGGCGAAGCGGTCCGCCGGCGCTGCGGAGGCCGTCCTGCTGGTACACGGCAGAACCTGGAGCGCACTGCCGGACTTCGACCTGCAGGTCGAGGGCGAGGACCTGTCGCTGATGGACGGCCTCGCGGAGCAGGGCTTCGCGGTGTACGCCGTCGACCTGCGCGGTTACGGCGAGACCCCCCGCGACGCCACGGGCTGGCTGACGCCGAACCGGGCGGCCGACGACGTCGTCGGCGTGATCGACTGGATCGCGGCGCAGCATGATTGGGCCGGACGCCCGCACCTGTTCGGCTGGTCGATGGGCGCGACGATCGCACAGCTGGCGGTTGAGCGGCACCCGGGCCGGGTCGCGTCGCTCGCGCTGTTCGGCTACTGGCACGATCTCGACCAGGTCTTGCCGGCGGACGCAGCGGGCATCGAGCCGCGCCGGGAGAAGAACACCGCGGAGGCGGCCGCGAGCGACTTCATCACGCCCGGGTCGATCAGCCGGCGGGCGGTCGAGGCTTACGTGGCCGCGGCGCTGGCCGCCGATCCGGTGAAAACCGACCTCCGGCACGCCGATCACTACAACGCACTCGAGCCGGAGACGGTCGGCGTGCCTACGCTCGTCATCTACGGCGAGCACGACCCCATCGGCCCCGAGGAATACCAGCTCAAGCTGTACCGCCGACTCGGCACTGGCCACAAGCAGCTCGTCTCGGTGCCGGGCGGCGATCACGCCGCGTTCCTCGAAACCCCGCGCGACTATTTCATCCGCGAACTGGCCGCGTTCCTGCTGGGCTCCGGGCGCTAGGGGTATGGACGCTGCGCCGGGTTCCCGGGCGACGGCGGCGAGGAGCCGCCTGCGAGCGCGCGCCGTGACGGGCGAGCGTTCGTCATGAACGAGGCAGCGCGGTCCCTGCCGGGCTACGATCGCCTGCAGGAATTCCACCCGGCGCTGCCGGCGATTGCCGCCTTCGCGGGCCTGCTGCTGCTGGCGCTCCTGTCTTACCTGGTCGCACGCTTCCTGCTGCTGCGTGTCGTCACCGGCATTACCGAGCGCACAGCGACCGAGTGGGACGACGCGCTGGTGCGCCAGAACGTGTTCGGCCGCAGCGCGCAGCTCGTGCCCGCGCTGGTGCTGTACAGCGGCATCCCGTTCCTGCCCGACCTGCCCGAAACGCTGCATACGCTGATGCGCAACGTGACGCTCGGCTACATGGTGCTGATGGTGACGCTCGCGGTGACCGCAACGATGAGCGCCGCCCACGAGGTGTATGCCGGCACGGAGACCGGTCGCCTGCGCCCCATCAAGGGCGTCGTCCAGGTCGCACAGCTCGCCGTCCTGATCCTCGGTGCGATTATGGTGCTCGCCTCCGTCATGGACCGGTCGCCGCTGCTGCTGCTGAGCGGACTCGGCGCCATGGGCGCGATCCTGCTGCTCGTCTTCAAGGACACCATCCTGGGCTTCGTCGCGAGCATCCAGCTCAGCGCCCAGGACATGGTGCGCGTCGGCGACTGGATCGAGATGTCGCAATACGGCGCGGACGGCGACGTCATCGACGTCGCGCTGCACACGGTCAAGGTGCAGAACTGGGACAAGACGATCACGATGATCCCGACCCATGCGCTGATCTCGAACTCGTTCCGCAACTGGCGCGGCATGCAGCAGTCGGGCGGCCGCCGGATCAAGCGCAGCGTGTCACTGGACCTGGGCTCGGTCCGCTTCCTGACCGCGGCCGAGATCGAACAGTTCAAGCGCTTCGTGCTGTTGAAGGACTACATCGAGCGCAAGCAGCGGGAACTGGACGACTACAACCGGCGGCTCGCGGAGCGGACCGACGAGGCGGTCAACCTGCGTCGCCTGACCAACATCGGCACGTTCCGGGCCTACGTGTTCAACTACCTGAAGAACCATCCGAAGATCCACCAGGGCATGACGCTGCTGGTGCGCCAACTCGCCTCCGGGCCGGAAGGCGTGCCGATCGAGATCTACGCCTTCTGCAACGACACGGACTGGATCGCCTACGAGGGTGTGCAGAGCGACATCTTCGATCACGTGCTCGCGATTGTGCCGCATTTCGGGCTGCGCCTGTTCCAGCAACCGACCGGCAGGGATCTCGCCGCGCTGGCCGGCGAGCGGCGCGCCGGCGAAGCGTCGGGATAGAACCCGTCAGGGGGCCCTAGTCGCTCCAGACCGGCGGTTCGCGCCCTTCGAGCCGGGCCTTCAACGCCTCGAGCAGGAACTGCCAGCCCTTTTCTTTCTCGTCGACGTAGCCCTCGGAGACCCGGCCGATCGCGTGTTCGCTGAACGTGACCGTCGTGCCGTCGCCGCGTGCGGCGAGTTCCCAGGTGCCGAACCACTGCGACGGGCCACCCCAGTTGGGGAACGCGTAACCGATCACCTGCAGGCGCGTGTCGGGCTCGACGGCGACGACCGACCCCCAACAGACGCCTCCGCCTTCGTTCCATTCCTCGGTCATGGCGCCACCCGGACGCGCGTCCAGCGTAAAGCGGCGCGCACCGGCGCTGCCGCCCGCGTAGAACTCGTCGGGCCACCAATCGCCGATGCCGCTCGTCAGGGAGGTCCACACCGCCTCGGGTGCCGCGTCGATCTCGACGGCCACCTGCAGCTCGCTGATTCCTGCTTCGCTAATCGTCATCGCTCAGTCCTTCGGCAGTGCCTCTGCCAGTTGCTTCAGGCGCAGCAGGCGATCGGCCGGCAGCGCTTCGAATGGCCTTATCCAGCGCCGGTACACCGCCTGCAGCGGCAGGGGATTCAGGTGGTTCAGCCGTTCCCGGCCGCGACGCTCGACCAGGACCAGGCCTGCGTTTTCGAGGACCTTCAGGTGCTTCATCACCGCAAAGCGCGACACGTCGAAATGGCCGCAGAGTTCGCTCGTCGTCTGCGGCCGCTCGCGGAGCAGGTCGAGCAGTCGGCGACGCGACGCATCGCCCAGGGCGCTGAACACGCGGTCGTCGTCGGTGGGCCCAGCGGCGGTCCGTTGCTGTGCGGCGTTCATATGTGACCATAAGGTCACATAATTCCGGGACATCGTCAAGCGGGAATCGGCGGTCGCCGCTCGCTGCAAATGGGTTATCGTACGCATCCCATGTTCTTCCAGTGCTGCCCATGAATGACGACGCTGCGCCGGAGGCGCGGGTACGGCTCGACCGGCTGAGCCGGAGCTTCAGGGAAGGGGGACGGCAGCACACGGTGCTTCGCGACATCACGGCCGAGTTCGCCGCCGGCGAGACCGTGGCGCTCCGGGGCCGGTCGGGCTCCGGCAAGTCGACGCTGCTCAACCTGATCGCCGGCATCGACACCCCGGACGGCGGCCGCGTCCTTATCGATGGCCACGACGTGACGGCGATGTCGGAGCGCGAGCGCACGCTCTTCCGGCGCCGCCACCTGGGATTCGTCTACCAGGCCTTCAACCTGGTGCCGACGCTGTCTGTCGCCGACAACGTCAAGCTGGTGCTCGAACTCAACGCCGTGGCGGACGGCGCAGCCGACGCGCGCGTGGACGAACTGCTGCAGGCGGTCGGCCTCGCGGACCGGCGCAGGAGTTTCCCGGAACTGCTCTCCGGCGGCGAACAGCAGCGCGTGGCCATCGCCCGCGCCATTGCGCACCGGCCGCTGCTACTGCTCGCCGACGAGCCGACCGGCAATCTCGACGACGCCGCCGCGGCGACGGTC
>JBFJUJ010000234.1:0-3782 GCA_041624755.1 Woeseia sp.
CGGCGGGCCGGCAGCCGACGCGCCGCAATCGGGTGACCGGGCGCCTGCAGCCGCGCGCGAGGCCGGACCCCGGGCGGCTGTCGGTGACAACGTCGCTGTCGCCGGCAAGGCAGCGGCGGAGGCGAATGAAGCGCGGCGGGCGGCCGGACCGCCGCGGCCGGCGGACGAGCGCTTCGAGATCGCGCATATCTCCAGGGGACCGCTCGGCAACCTGACCGTGCGGCTCGCCAACGGCGAGGTCTGGCGGCAGCTCAACTCGGACAACACCCGCGTGCGGCTGCCGGACGAGCTGGAGCCCCGGTATGCAGTCATCGAGGAGGGTTTCCTCGGCTCGCGGCGCATGAGGATTGTCGGTACCGCACGCTCCTTCCGCGTCAGGCGAGTCGACTGAGCGGCGCTCGATGCGGGCCGGGACACTGTATACACTGCGGCTGATAGCCGGCAGAACAACGATGCGAAGCGCCGGCAGGGGCGAATACCGGGGACGGCGCGCGTCGGGCGACCTCACGCGCAATCGGCCTGCGTCGCTCTCACATCACTCTTGAGGGGAGGTTCAGACCATGGCAGCACCGACACAGGGAAGCACCACCGAGAACTGGTCGTCCCGGCTGACGTTCCTGATGGCGTCCGTCGGCTTCGCCGTCGGGCTCGGCAACATCTGGCGCTTCCCCTACATCGTCGGCGAAAACGGCGGCAGCGCGTTCATCTTCGTCTACCTGCTGTTCGCGTTCGGTATCGGCGTGCCGCTGGTCATGTCCGAGTGGACCATAGGACGCGGCGGCTCGGGCGTCGCGTCGGCATCCGGCAGCATTCGTTCGGTGGCCCGCCAGAACGGCGTCTCGGAGCGCTGGGGTGCCGTCGGCGGGGTCGCGGTGCTGGCCGTTTTCATGCTGATGCTGTTCTACACGACGATCGCCGGCTGGACGCTCGACTACTTCGTCCGCGGCCTTACCGGGCAGTTCAACCAGATCGACGCCGAAGGCTCGCAGCTGCTGTTCGAGACCCTGCTCATCGACCCGTTACGCCTGGGCTTCTGGCACACGGTCGTCGTCGTGCTCACGGTCTATATCAACTCCCGCGGCATCCACGGGGGCATCGAGAAGGCGGTGAATATCCTGATGCCGGCGCTGTTCGTGTCGCTGGTGCTGATGGTCCTGTACGCCGTCGTCGTCGGCGACATGGCCGCGGCCGTCAACTTCCTGCTGACGCCGGATTTCAGCCGGCTGAGCGCCGACTCCGTACTCGTCGCGCTGGGCCAGGCATTCTTTTCCATCGGCATCGCGATGGCCGTCATGATCACCTACGGCTCCTACCTCAGCCGCGAGACCTCGATCCCGGCCAACGCCTTCATCGTCGTCGGCGCCGACACGCTCGTGGCGCTGCTCGCCGGCTTCGCGATCTTCCCGCTGGTGTTCGCACACGGCATGTCGCCGGATGCCGGCACCGGGCTCGTGTTCCAGACGCTGCCGATCGCCTTCGGCGACCTGCCCGCCGGCCAGCTCTTCAGCAGCATCTTCTTCCTGCTGCTGATGGCGGCCGCCATCACCTCCTGCATCGGCAACTTCGCGCCGGTCGCCGCATGGACCGAGGAGCGTCTCGGCGTCAGCCACGCGAAGGCGTCGCTGATCGCCGGATTCGCCCTGTGGCTGCTCGGCCTGGGATCCGTGCTTTCCTTCAACGTGCTCGCGGACTTCCATCCGCTGGGCTTCATCGCAGGCTTCGAGGAACGGACGATCTACGATTCGCTGGACTTCATCATGTCGAACGTCCTCCTCCCGATCGGGGCGTTCCTGACGGCTATTTTCATCGGCTGGATCGTCGCGCCCGACAGGACGCAGGACGAGATGGGACTGGAGGCCGGATTGGGCTTCCGCCTCTGGCAATTCCTTATCCGCTACGTCGTGCCGCTCGCGCTCGCCACCATCTTCATTATGGGTATAGGCGGCTGACGCGACGACAGCCTCCGCTGAAGGGAACCGAGGGATGAGAGTCACCAGCATCAATGTGTACCAGGCCGACCTGCCGCTCGTGGAAGGACGCTACACCTGGTCCGATGGCCGCTACGTCGAGGTGTTCGACTCGACCGTTGTCGAGCTCGAGACCGACGAGGGCCTGTCCGGGATCGGCGAGGTCTGTCCCCTGGGGCCGTTCTACCTGCCGGCCTACGGCGCCGGCGCGCGTGCCGGCATCGGGGAACTGTCGTCGGTGATTCTCGGCTCCAATCCGACGGCGATCGGCGTGCTGAATCGCCGCATGGATACCGCGCTGCTCGGCCATCCCTACGTCAAGTCGGCGATCGACATGGCCTGCTGGGACCTGCTCGGCAAGCAGACCGGCACGCCGGTGTGCGAGCTTATGGGCGGGCGGCACGGCGAGAGCGTCGAACTCTACCGCGCCATCAGCCAGGGAAGCGCCGGGGAAATGGCCGGCAGCGTCGCGAAATACCGCGCCGAGGGCTACCGCAAGTTCCAGCTCAAGGTCGGCGGCGATCCGCACACGGACATCGTGCGTATCCGCGCGGCTGCCGACATGCTGGAGAACGGCGAAACGCTGGTTGCCGATGCGAACACCGGCTGGAGCGTGTCCGACGCCGCACGTGTGGTCAAAGCGGTACGCGACGTCGACGTGTACATCGAGCAGCCCTGCCTTTCCTACGATCATTGCCTCGTCACGCGACGCCGCACGCCGCTGCCGTTTATCCTCGACGAGAACATCGATTCCATCGAAGCGCTGCTGCGCGGTCATCGCGACGGCGCAATGGACGCGATCAATCTCAAGATCTCCAAAGTCGGCGGGCTGTCGAAGGCACGGCTGATCCGCGACCTGTGTGTCGCGCTGAACCTGCCGATGACGATCGAAGACAGCTGGGGCGGCGATATCACGACGGCAGCGATAGCCCATCTTGCACATTCGACGCCCGAGCCCTACCGCTTCTCGGCGACGGACTTCAACAGCTACGTCACCGTATCCAACGCGCACGGCGCGCCGCGTCGCGAAGACGGCAGGATGAGCGCGCCGACCGGCCCGGGACTCGGGATCGAACCGAACATGGACGCGCTCGGCACGCCGGTGGCGGTGTACGAGTAGAACACTCGACACGCCCCTCCCGACTCGGGAAAGATTCCCGAATCGACAGGATCAGCGCCGCGGTCAGTACTGCGGCAGCATCGTGATGCCCCGCTCGCGCTTCTGCTCGTTGACCATCTCCTCCACGTCGCGCAGCAGTGCCTTTGCGTCGTAGATGATGCCGTCCTTGATCGTGTAACTGACGCCGCCGATGCGCTCCGGCTTGCCCGTTTCGTTGTTCAGGCGAATGGCGCCGGTGCCGTAGAGCACCTTCAGGTTGTGCAGCGGGTTCTCGTCGATGACGACGAGGTCCGCGAGCAGTCCCGGGCGCACGACGCCGAACTGGATACCCTCGCCGCGCGGCTCGAACAGCGCCTCGGCCGGGTGCATGGTCGAGGCGCGGATCACTTCCAGCGGATGAAAGCCGGCTTCCTGCATGTGCTCCATCTCCTCGATATAGCCGAATCCGTACTGGTTGTAGATGAAGGCGGCGTCCGCGCTGACCGTAACGCGGCCGCCGGCGTCCTTGTAGTCGTCGAGGAAGTCCATCCAGACACGGACGAAGTTCTTCCAGGCGATTTCATCGGCCGTGGTCCAGTCGAAGAAGTAGGACCCGTGGTTCAAGCGGCTCGGGATATAGAAATCCCACAGCGTGGGCAGCGTGTATTTCTCATGCCACTCCTTCGTGCGCGCAGCCATCACGTCCCTGCCGGCGA
>JBFJUJ010000235.1:0-3775 GCA_041624755.1 Woeseia sp.
CACCTCGTCGATCTTCGCCAGGTGTTCGCGCGTATCGCCGACGTTGCCGGCCGTGGCGCGCAGCGCGATCTCGATGGCCTTGCGCAGGGTCGCCCCGTACAGCACGTTGCGCGCCTTGCGATCCGGCGCCCTGGTCGCCTCGGCGGCCGCGCCCAGCAACGTCGTGATCAGCTTGCCGGCCAGCACGTCGTCGGGATCGCTCGCGTCGAGTTCGAACAGGCGGCCCGGGTTCGCCGCGGCCTCCTCCGCGGCGACCGCGGCGATGCGGATCCAGTCGTCACCGCCGAGCAGGAGCTCCTCGTCTGCCGCCATCGCGCTGGCTACCGCGCGCAGCACGCCTTCCCAGGCTTCGTTGCCCGAGCCGAGCACCATGCGTGGCGTCCCGGCGATGTTCGTGAGCAGCACGCGGCCGAGCTCGGTGAGCTGGCTGCTCGTGAAGACATCGCGCAGTTTCTCGTTGTCCGCAAGCGCCCGGCTCAGCCGGTCGGTAATGGCCTTGAGCAGGTCGGCTGCGGTCGACTCCCAGTCCGAGGTGCCCGCGAATCGGTGCACGTGCCGCCCGACGGAATCGAGTGCGACGCCTGCCAGCTCGAGACCGACCTCGCGGTCGAAAGGCGGCGGCGCGTCTTTCAGGACTGCCATGAAACCCGCAAAGATGTCGCGCGCGAACGCTTCCTCGGCACCGCCGTCGCTCCTGATGAAGAGCTGCGGCTGTTCCGCGGCAACGCCCAGCACCGCCGCATAGAGGCCCAGCAGTCCGTCTTTCGTGAACTGCGTCTGCAGGCCGCTCTCGGCGGCCTCTAGGAAAACCGCCCGCGTCAGCGCTCCGGCCGCCCTGTCCGGGTCGAAGTCGTCGCCGAGGAATGCCACCTGGTGCTCGGCCATCGTGCGCAGCGCCGCGGTCGCCGCAGGACCGACCAATGCGTCCGTAACGGCATGCCAGCGGAGCTGCTCCGTGATGTCGTCCGGGAATGCGTCACGCAGTGGTCCCGCAGTCGCCTTGATAAGCTCGGCAACATGATCTTCGCTGGCCAGCCAGCGCGGGTTCTCGGTGGCCGTGCTCAGACCGGCGCGCAGGAACGCGCCGGCGAGGCGCTGCAGGAACTGTTCCTTCGCGCCGAACTCGCCGTCGTCCGGCAGCAGCTCACTCAGGTTGCGCGCGTAGGCGGCAATCAGTTTCTCGCCGGTCCCGTCGCCGTCGATTACCGAAGGATTGGCAGCCACGTACTCGAGGACGATGTCGCCGGCCGCGAGGATGATGCGCGCCCAGGGACTGACGGGAGCGGCGGTGTCGCTCCACTGCCTGACCATCACGGCGGCGCCGGTGCGCACGGTGCGGTCGAGGCCGCCGGCACGCTCCGTGTCGATCTTCATTGCGGCCGTCAGCAAGGCATCGATGGAGGCCGCGTCCGACTTCGGCTTGTTGACGTTCCAGAACTCCGCATACGGCGCGTCGTCGCCGATGACGAACTCCTTGTTGCCAGACCTCGTGAAAAAACCGGCCACATAGCTCTTCGCATTGAAGTCGGCCGCCTGGATCAGCGGGAATACCGCCGGCGCGTCGCGCGCCTGCTGTTCGAGCGCGTCGCTGCTTATCCGGCCGAGCCGGACGACGGACCGGATGCCAAAACTTATGAGTGCGGTATTCACTGAGAGCCTCCCCGGTCGACGCGGCCGTCGGGCGTCAGCAGCGGCCGGCCGCCTACATTGGCCAGGGCCTGTCCTTTCGCGGCCTCCTTGAAGACCTTCGTGATGACCTCGGTCGCGTCCTCGTGTGACGCGCCTGCCTTCTCCTTCACCTTCTGCACGGTGGTCTGCATGCCGCGAACCATGCCGGCGAGCGCGCCGAGCTTGCGGAAGACGTCGAACCAGAACGGTCCGCCGAGGCCGATCAGGAGGCCCGCGAGCATCACCGAGAACGCCCAGCCGACGTAGGCGCCACTCGCGACGAGACCTGCGCCGATCCCGCCGGCAGAAGTCTTCTGCGCGTCGTCGGGCTCGTCGCCCGGGGCGGCCTGCGATTTCCACGGGAAATTGTCCCAGCCGATCGGCATGCCGCTACTGTCGACGCTGTCGAGGACCTGCCGCAGTTCCGCGATGCTCGCGTCGAGTTCCTCCTTGCTGACCTCGCCGGCCCCCTGTTTCCCCAACTCGGCCGCGAGACGTTTCTCGGCCTCCTGCATCTGCTTGCCGACTTCCTCGCCCTGCTCGATGAGCGACTGTCGCAGGCTCTCGTCGCGCAGCAGCGATTCGTAGATCTGGACCGCGTTGACGTTCAACGAGAAGGCCAGGACGATCGCGATGACGGTCGACGTCAGGCGCGCGCGGCGCGCGAAATATTCCGACGAGCTGCGGCTGTAGTCCTCGAACTTGCTTGCGAGATCGCCGAGAAAGGTGTTCAGGTAGTCCTCGCCGCGTCGCTGCCATTCGTGGAACAGGCGCTTGCCCGCCGGCGTCTCGGCCAGCCGCTCGACGAATTCCAGCGTCGTCAGGTTCGTGAGCTTGTCCGCATTCACGGTGCGGCTGACGAGCCGCTTCAGGCGTGATTCGCCTCCCCGGACCTGCAGGAACCGCGATTTCGTGACCGTATTGACGAAGCCTGCGGTGGTCGCATCGCCGTCGGGCCGCGGCAGTCTCGGCAGGACAATATCATCGTAAACGCTTTGGACGAGTCGCTGCAGGCCCTTCTCGCGGATCCTCAGCATCTTGTGTGCGATTTCCATGATCACGGTCACCGCCGTCGAAAACAGCATCATGACGACCGCGAAAGCCAGTGCAGCCTCGATCCATTCCATCAGGCACCTCCGCGGGACAGCGCGACGCGAGGTTCATCGAGCTGCCTCCCTGTAAACGTTCGACCGTGCCCTCGCGGCACGACCTTGCAACGGCCTGCAGGTCGGGCATCGTCGACCTGCGAGGCCGTGCGACTGTCGGCGCGCTGGCAGGTATCGGGGTGAAACGAATGTTCGATGCCGGCCATGTGCGCTCCTTTTCTTGTTTTCGGCGAATGATCGCGGCACGAAACGGCAACGTCTGGCGACGTAGACCGATGCCAAGTCTAGTATAGGAGCTATCTCGACACCGGGCATAGCCGCGACAGCCTGCACGGGTGGTCACGGGCGCTCAGCCTGTTAAGCGATGGCGACGCTGGACTACCCTCAAGGCGCACTGCTCGGGGGGCATCGCTGCCGCGAATGGCGCCCGCAGATCGCGGCTGAAGCCGCTTTGACGGGGTTCTGCTAGGATCGCGGCTCATGTCACCCGATCGCCGAATCACCCCGCTCGCGCTGCTCATCGCGGTCGTCACCGCGCTCGTCGTCGGCGCGCTCGCCTCGCTTGCGGTCCGTCCGCCCGGCACGGCGGCGACGCGCGCGGCCCCGGACGGCGGCGCGGTCTCGCTCGAGCGCATCCGCTGGCGCGTCGCATCGGCGTACGGCAGCAACCTGCCGGTCGCCGGCGATGCCATGCTGAACCTGCGCGACGAACTCCTGAAGCTGTCCGCCGGCGCCATCGAGCTGCAGATCTTCGAGCCCGGCGAGGTCGTGCCCGTGTTCGGCATCACCGAGGCCGTGCGCGACGGCAAGATCCAGGCAGGCTTCACGTGGATCGGTTACGACCAGGGGAGGGTCCCGGCGTCGCCGCTGATCGCGGCCGTGCCGTTCGGCCTGGAGCCCGTGGAGTTCAGCGCGTGGTGGTACTACGCCGGCGGGCGCGAGCTCGGCGAAGCGCTGTATCGCGAGCACGGCGTGCTGCCGCTCCTGTGCGCGATCACCGG
>JBFJUJ010000236.1:0-3774 GCA_041624755.1 Woeseia sp.
CACCCCCCATCGTCCTCGAAGGTCAGGGCGTCGAGCGCATCGACCAGGCGCTTAGCGGCATCATGGACCGCCACGCGCCGCCCGGCATCGCCGTCGCGGTCGTCCGTAACGGCAAGCTGGCCGTGGCGCGCGCCGTGGGCTTCGCCGACCTCGACGGCACCGAGCCGCTGCGCCCCGACCACCTGTTCCGCGTCGCGAGCGTGTCCAAGCCCGTCACCGGCACGGCCGTGCTGCGCGCGGTGGAAGAGGGCCTGCTCGACCTCGACACAGCGGCGTTCGACGTTCTCGCGGCCTACCGGCCGGCGAGCGGCGCGGATCCACGGCTCGACGACATCACCGTTCGCCACCTCACCTGGCACGGCGCGGGCTGGGACCTGTACGACTTCCCGCGCGACCCGCTGTTCCGCAGCCGCGAGATCGCGCAGGCGCTCAACACGACCATGCCGCCGGACCCGCAGGCCCTGACGCGCTGGGTCGCGATGCAGCCGCTGGACTACGACCCCGGCAGCACCTGGGCCTACACCAACATCGGCTACGTCGTGCTCGGCCGCGTCATCGAGGCGAGCACCGGCTTCGGCTACGAGGACTTCGTGCAGCGCTTCGTGCTGCAGCCGGCCGGCGTCACGCGGGCGCGGCTCGGCGGCATCACCTTGGCCGAGCGGCTGCCGGGCGAAGTCGAGTACGAATCCTTCCGCGATGGCATCTGGACGTCGGTTTTCGACGGCGAGAGCGTCGTGCCGGAGCCGGCCTACGGCGGTATCAACCTGCGCGGCTTCGATGCGAGTTCCGCGTGGGTATTCTCGGCCGTCGACCTGGCGCGTTTCGCCGCGGCCACCGACGGCGACCCGGCTTACCCCGACATCCTCTCCGCCGACAGTTTCGACACGCTGACGACGAACGCCGCGCCGGCCGGCCAGACGCCGATGGGCGTCGCCTGGTTTCTCGCCCTCAACACGGACGGCACGCTACGCGACTGGAACCACGGCGGCGGCATGCCGGGCACGGCGAGCTTCCTGGGCCGGCTGCGGAGCGGGGTGATCCTCGCGATCGTCACCAACACGGCCCGCGACGAGGCGTTTTACGACGACCTGGTCGGCCGGCTCATCGACGCAGTCAACGGCATCGCGGACTGGCCGGAAGCCGACCTGTTCCCGCAATATCCCTGACAGCGGGCAGCCACCCGCGCCCCGTGTGCGGCGCCGGGCGCAGGCTCAGTCCGCCAGCGGCCTCGCCGACGCGCCGCCGGTCACCGGCCGCTGCTCCATGCGCCTGTTGGCGTCGATGACGACGAAATGATTCCTGTCTATGCACCGCCACCCCGGGTCGGCAGTCAGCGGCTCCGAGGCGACGAGCATGGCCGGCTCGTCCGTCTCGACCAGCTCGTCCTCGCCGTCCCCGTTCTCGCGGTAGCGGCAGTTGCTGCGGGTGTACAGCGTCTCCGGCGGGTGACCGTCGCTCGAGTAGCGGGAGACGACGGCGCAGGCGCCGTCCGTGACCGCGAGATTCAGGAAGGAGGGTGTGTCGCCGCGTCTGCCGGCGGTCAGCTCCTCGATGAGCCCGATCGTATCGTCCAGTGCCGCGACCAGGCGCTCCGCCCCGGCCAGCCCCGAATGATCGCGATAGCGATCGGTGAATAGCGCGAACAGGTGCTCGGAATCCGTGCCGCCCCGGATCCACGCGTAAGCCTCGTCGCTCAGGCTGCGCCGCAGCTCGCGCCGGATGGCGGCGAATGCGGCGACCACGCCGTTGTGCATCATCGTCAGCCTGTCCCAGGTGAACGGATGGCAGTCGAAGTTCGACACCGGCATCCCGGGCGACGCGGCGCGGACGTGCGCCAGCAGGCAGCCGCTCTCGATCGCCGGCGCGAGGCTCAGCAGGTTGCGGTTGTTCCAGGCCGGTGACACGTCCTTGAAGCAGGCCGGAGTCGGGCAGAGCGCCGGCGCATACCAGGCGACCCCGAAGCCGTCGCCGTTGAGCGGCTCCTCGCGCTCCTTCGCCTGGTAGCTCTGGTGAATGATCGAGTGCGCGGGTTCGGTGACCAGCGAGCTCAGCGTCGTGGGCGGACCGAGGTACAGGACGAAGCGACACATCGCGGATATCTCCCGGGTTCATCGACAGGCAGCAGCCGGGTGGCATTGCGGACCGACAGCGCCCCGGGCCCTGCCTGAGGTCCGCGCGGGCAGGTCGCGCCTCGACGCAATGCCCCTGTTACCAGGCCTGGCTGCGATTCTAGTCGACAGGCGGGTCTTCCGTCCGCACGCCGCGCTGCAGGCGCAAGGCCATCCACAGCACGAACAGCACGGCGGCACCGAGCCCGGCCCACAGCAGGATCGTCCGCCAGTCCGTGGGCTCGGGGGGCGGTTTGCGCTCGATGCCCGGCAGCCGGACGCGCTGCCCGAGCGATGCCGCGGCGACGGGGCCGTTGTCGGTCGCGATGCCACCGAGCGAGACGTCGCCGAGCAGCCGCTCTTCCGGGAAGCCCTCGGCCGCCGCGCCGCCGCGGCCGACGGCCAGCGTAAACGGCGCGTCGCCCTGGGCGAGGAACAGGAGCACGTCGGGGCGCCAGCCGAGCTCGAGGCGGAACGGCGTATCCGGGCGGCCCTTCGTAATCGCGACCTTCCACTCGGCGGCGCGCACCGGTGAAACGGACGCCGCCTCGCTGCTGACCGGCAGGTCGCTGCGGACCAGGTTATAGAACGTACCCTGATGCAACTGGACCCAACGGTCGCGACCGGGCGGCCGGTACGACAGCGCCGCCGTCAGCACGCTGTTGTCCTCCGGCAGCACGAGCCTGAGCCGGTCTACGCGCAGCGCGGCGCGCGCATCGAACAGCTGCCCGCCGTCAGACTCGTCGCGGCCGGTCGGCTCGAGTGTCAGGATATCGCGCTCGATCTGCGGCATCGTCGATACCTGGATTGCCGCCAGGCCCTCGAGGTTCCAGTTCTCCGGCAGATCGCGCCATTCGATGCGCAGGAAATCGTAATCGTCGTCGGCGAGCGACACGCGGTCCTGCGTAATGATCGTGTCGGCCTCGCGCAGGTCGGCGAGGGCGGCGCCGCCGAGCAGCCGCCAGTCCTGCAGGTCGTTGCTGCCCGTGACCGAGATGCGGCCGACGAAGCCGCTGACGTGGTCTGGCCAGGCGAGCTCGAGCGCATCGATATTCCCGTCGAGCCCGCGGGCGTCGACGATGTAGCCCGACAGCGGCGCGCGGATCTTGCCGTCAGCGCTGTCGCTCGACAGCTCGATGCGGGTCTCGTCACCCATCTGCTCGAACATCATGCGCACGCGGTCCGCGTCCGGCACCTGGTTGCGATACAGCGCGGCGAACGGCAGCCTGTGCCGCGTGTCCTGCAGCTCGAACTCCGCGCTGCCCGCTTCGACGATGCGCGGCACGGCCTGCCCGGCAGCGTTGTAGACGCCGAGGTCACGCAGGTCGGGATCGCTCGCGGAGCGGTAGACGTCCAGCGGCAACGGCACCGTGTAGAAGCTCGCCGGCTCCGCCGTCTCGATAGTGAATCCCCATCGATAATGGTCGAGTTCGGGGAGCGAATCCTGCGGCGCCTGTGCACCGGCGGCTGCCGGCAACAGGCAGGCGGCGAGCAGGGCAGGAAACCTCATTCCCGCACCTCGTCGGCGCCCGCGGAGGCGGGCCGCGGTGGCGCCGGCGCGAAGTAGCCGACGACCAGCAGCAGCACGCCCACGCCGAGGAACGAGACGATGCGCGCCACGGTGCCCGAATTGCCGAGGTCCACGAGGAACAGCTTGGCGACGACC
>JBFJUJ010000237.1:0-3764 GCA_041624755.1 Woeseia sp.
CGCGGTCGTCGTAGCAATAGAGGCGGAATTCGCCGTGCGCGGTCGTCACCTGCTGCTCCGCAATGCGGTCGATGAACTTTTCCTTCGCGAGCCGGTAGCGGATCAGGTCCGCGATCGTGCCGATCCGGACTCTGTGCTGGCGGGCGAACACCTCGAGATCGGGGCGGCGCGCCATGCTGCCGTCCTCGTTCAGGATCTCGACGATCGCCGCGGCCGGCTCGAGGCCGGCGAGGCGCGCCAGGTCGCAGCCCGCCTCGGTGTGGCCGGCGCGGGTCAGCACGCCGCCGGGCTGCGCCATGACCGGGAAGATGTGCCCCGGCTGCCGCAAGTCTTCCGGCTTCGCCTGCGGCGCGACGGCGGCGCGTACCGTGCGTGCGCGGTCGTGCGCGGAGATGCCGGTCGTGATGCCCTCTGCGGCCTCGATGGAGATCGTGAAGTTGGTCGCGTGATGGCGGTCGGTGTCGTCGACCATCAGCGGCAGCCTGAGCTGCCGGCAGCGCTCGCGCGTCAGCGTCAGGCAGATCAGTCCGCGACCGTAGCGCGCCATGTAATTGATGTCTTCCGGGCGAACCTTCTCGGCCGCCATCAGCAGGTCGCCTTCGTTCTCGCGTTTCTCGTCATCGACCATGATGACCATCTTGCCGTCACGAACGTCCGCAATGATGTCCTCGATCGGCGAGAAGCCTGCGCCTTTCGCGCTCGGGTGGGGTGTCGTCGTTTCAGCCATATCCGTGTGCCTCGAGAATCTGCCGGGAGAGCCCGGTCGCGCCGTCATCGCCGCGCGTCGCGTCGAGCAGGCGCTCGAGATAGCGGGCCATCATGTCGACCTCGACGTTGACGGCGGTCCCGGGCCGGTAGTCGCCGATGATCGTCTCGTGGAGCGTATGCGGGATGATAGAGACACCGAAGTCGTTGCCGGATACTTCATTGATGGTAAGGCTGACGCCGTCGATCGCCACCGAGCCCTTGCGCGCGATGTATTTCGCAATGTCCGGCGGCACCGAGAACTCGAGGCGCACCGCGCGGCCGTCGTCGCGTCGCGAGCGCACGGTGCCTATACCGTCCACGTGACCGCTCACCAGGTGCCCGCCCAGCCGTTCGCCGACGGCGAGCGCGGGTTCGAGGTTCACCCGGGCGCCCGGCGCCAGGCTTGCGAGCGTCGTTACCGAGAGCGTCTCGCGCGACACGTCGGTGTCGAAGCCGTCTTCGTGCAGGGCAACCGCCGTCAGGCACACGCCGTTGACCGAGATGCTGTCGCCCTGGGCATAGTCCGGCCACGGCAGGCCCGGCGCACGAATGGTCAGGCGCCGGTCACCGCCGCGCGCCACGCTCGCGCTGATCTCGCCTTTTGCCTTGATGATTCCGGTAAACATGCGGGAGCCGTATCCTCAACTGGCGGCAGGACGTGCCTCTGCGGGCACGGCGGTGATCCGGGTATCGGCACCTACCTGGCGCCGGTCCGTGACCTCGAGCTGCAGGCGGTCGCCTAGCCGAAGCCAGCCGGGCGTCGCGGCGAGCCGCCGGGTCTCGCTGCCCATGATATGGGGCGCCTGATAAATCACAAGTTCGTCGACCAGCCCGTCCTGCAGCAGGGCGCCCGTGAGCTGCGGCCCGGCCTCGACCAGCACCTCGTTGACGGGGTAGGCAGCGAGCGCGGCCAGCAGGCTGTCGAGGCGGACGCGACCGTCGTCGTCATCGAGGCAGAGCACTTGCGCCCCGGCGCGTGCGAGAGGGCCGCGCGCGGCGTCGTCGACACAGGCGACCAGCGTCTCGCCGTCCTGCGACAGGAGGCGCGCCGCGGCCGGCATGCGCAGGCGGCTGTCGACGACGACGCGCAGCGGCTGGCGCAATACGAGGCCGGCCTCTCGTACCGTCAGCGCCGGATCGTCGGCGAGCACGGTGCCGACGCCGGTCAGGATGGCGTCCGAGCGCGCGCGCAGCCGCTGCACGTCGCGACGCGCCGCCGCGCCCGTGATCCAGCGGCTTTCGCCGTCCGTCATCGCGGTCGCGCCGTCGGCGCTCGCGGCGATCTTGACGCGGACGAACGGCCGGCCGCGCTCGATGCGCGACAGGTAGCCCGGGTTCAACTCTCGAGCCGCGCTCTCGAGCAGGCCGAGCGCCGTCTCGATGCCTGCATCGGCGAGCGCGGCGATCCCGCGACCGCCGACCTCGGCGAAAGGGTCGGCCATCGCCGCCACGGTGCGCGCGACGCCGGCTCGTATCAGCGCCTCCGTGCACGGCCCGGTGCGGCCCGAGTGCGCGCAGGGCTCGAGCGTGACGTAGGCCGTCGCGCCGCGCGCGCGGCTGCCGGCCGCGGCCAGCGCGTTGACCTCGGCATGCGCCTCGCCGGTCACCGCATGCCAGCCCTCGCCGACGACGGCACCATCCCGGGCCAGCACGCAACCGACGCGCGGATTCGGATGCGCCGTGTTGAGGCCGCGGCGCGCCAGCCTGAGCGCACGCGACATGTAGACGTAGTCTGCGATCGTGAAGGAAGTCATTGCCGGTCCGGGTGCAGCACCGCCAGGCCGGCGGCGCGCCTGCCGCGCCTATTTCTTCTTGCCGAGCAATTCGGGCAGCAGCGACATCTGCTCGCGCGCCGCCGCCGCGTCGGAGAGCTCCTGGAGTTTACGGATCTCCTCCTGGAACTCGGTAACGTCCTGGAAGCTGCGATACACCGAGGCGAACCGCACGTAGGCCACCTCGTCGAGTTCGCGCAGCTCCTCCATGACCATCTCGCCGACGAGGCGCGACGGCACCTCGCGTTCGCCCATCGTTCTCAGCTTGTGGACGAGGCGCGCGAGCGCCGCCTCGAACTCGTCCGACGGCACCGGCCGTTTCTCCAGCGCGCGGCGCATGCTGTTGCGTACCTTCTCCTCGTCGAAGGGCTCCCGCCGTCCGTCCGACTTGACGAGCCGCGGCATGACCAGTTCCGCACTCTCGAAGGTCGTGAAGCGCTCGTTGCAGTCCATGCACTGGCGACGGCGGCGAATCTGGCGCCCGTCACCCGCGAGCCGCGAATCGATGACCTTGGTCTCACCGTGGCTGCAGAACGGACAGTACATTGGCCTTAACGCTCGCGCGCCGCCGGCCTAGCCGTACACGGGGAAGCGCTTGCACAGCTCGAGCACCTGGCCGCGCACGCGCCGGATCATGACGTCATTGCTGATGTCATCGAGGATATCGGCGATCCAGCCGGAGAGTTCGCCTGTCTCCTTCTCGCCGAAGCCGCGCGTCGTGATCGCCGGCGTGCCGAGCCTGAGGCCGCTGGTGACGAACGGCGAGCGCGGGTCGTTCGGCACGGTGTTCTTGTTGACCGTGATGTTCGCGCGGTCCAGCGCTGCGTCGGCGTCCTTGCCGGTGATGTCCTGCTTCAGCAGGCTCACGAGCATCAGGTGGTTGTCCGTGCCGCCGGACACGATGTCGTAACCGCGCCCGGCGAGCGTCGCCGCCATAACGCGCGCATTGTCTATCACGCGCTGCTGGTAGATCCTGAAGTCGTCGCTCATCGCCTCCTTCAGCGCGACGGCTTTCGCGGCGATGACGTGCATCAGCGGACCGCCCTGCGTGCCCGGGAACACCAGCGAGTTGAATTTCTTCGTGATCTCGTCGTTCTTGCGGGCAAGGATCAGTCCGCCGCGCGGACCGCGCAACGTCTTGTGCGTCGTCGTCGTCACGGCATCCACGACCGGGATCGGGCTGGGGTAGAGCCCCGCCGCCACCAGCCCGGCGACGTGCGCCATGTCGACCACCAGCCACGCGCC
>JBFJUJ010000238.1:0-3752 GCA_041624755.1 Woeseia sp.
GAGGCGGTTAGCCTCGCGGACCACCGCGCGGCCGAAGTCGGTCAGCCCGCCGGGGGAGTAAGGCCAGGTCTGCATGTGGCCGAGCTCGTTGTTGCGGAAATGGACGAGCTGCACGAGCCTCAGGCCAGCGTCGTACATCCTCTGCAGGTTGTCGAGATCGCCCTCCAGCGCATCGGCACCCTCGAGCGCCGGCAGGATGGCGACCGCGTCGCTCACGCGGGCGCGCATGACATCCTGCGGCTCGCCGGCATGCACGGCGTAGCCCAGCTCGAAGGTCTTCTGCAGTCGCAGCAGGCGGTCGGCGGCGAGGCGATAGGTCTCCCCGGGTCCCGGCCTGTACCGGCCCCGTTCCACCTCCGTGCCGTCGCGCTCGACATACCCGCCGGAGTAGGCCATGTCGCTGCTGATGCTCGCGACTACCAGGTCGATACGGCTGCTGCGATACAGCGCTATCTCGGCGGGTTCGACGGTCTCGACGTTCGCGCGGTGGAAGCGGCTCGGGTGCGCGTGCATGTCGGCGAACACGAACCGGCCATTGATCCCGGCGAGCCTCGCGTCCACGTTCTCGACCGGCGAATCCCCGCAGGCCTGGGTTACGAGGCATGACGCCGCGATCGCAGCCAATACCAGCTTTCGACTAGCCACTCTGCGCTCCGGGCGGACTCCAGCGGTCGATGGTAGCGCATCGCGGGCCGCAGGCTCCTTTCGTGCCTTCCGGGGCATCAGCGTCGTGCGCGGCCCGCGCGGCGGATGGCGACGAGCAGCGCAAGCTGCAGCGCGACGAGCGCCGCAGCGAGCAGCGGCCACGGCGTCATGCCGGCAACGACGAAGCCCGCGACGGCGATGCAGCCGTTGAACCAGGCATAGGGCATCTGCGTGCGGAAGTGCTCCAGCGGCGTCGTGCCCGCGCCGGTCGACGACAGCAGCGTCGTTTCCGACACGGGGGAAGAATGGTCGCCGAACAGGCCGCCCGACAGCACGGCGCCGATCACGACGGGCAGCGCTGCGCCCGTCGCCTGCGCCGCCGGCACGGCCAGCGGCATCATGATGATGATCGTGCCCCACGACGAACCGGTCGCGAACGAGATCACCGCGGCCAGCGCGAAGACGACCGCCGGCAGCAGGCCGGCGGAGACGCCTTCGCGGGCGGCGGCGGCAACGTAGCGGCCGGTGCCCAGCGCCTCGCTGATGTCGCCCAGGGCCCAGGCGAGCGTCAATGTCGCCGCGATGGCCATCATGCCGCTCATGCCGTCGACGTAGCGGGCGACGGCCGCGGGCGCGGTCTGCAGGCGCCGCACGACCAGCAGGGTCACGAGCGCCAGCGCGGCGCAGAGATACGCGGCCGCCAGCGCCGCGCGGAAGTCGCTGCCGGCGACCTGCTCGCCCGGGAATCCGTAGCTTGCGAGCAGCGTGAAGAGAACGATGCTGAGCACGGCCAGCGGCAGCCAGACGAGCTCGGGGCCGGCACGCTCGTCCGGCTGGCCGGACGCGGCCGGGTGCCCGTCGACGATGACGCTGTCGGCACGCCGCATCGGGCCGAAATCGAAGCCGAGGAGCGCGAGCGCGGGCGCCATCGTGATCGCGAGCCACGCGTAGAACTGGTACGGGATCGCGGCCACGAATGCCTCGTACTCCGACTCGTCGATGCCATTCGCGGCGAATGCGTCGGCGATGACGCTCATGATGAACACGCCCCAGCCGATGAACGGCACGAGTATCGCGACCGGCGACGACGTCGAGTCCAGGATGAAGGCGAGTTTCTGCCGCGTGACGGCGAGGCGGTCCGCGAGCGGCTGGAACACCGGTCCGACGATCAGCGGTGTCCCGAGGTCGGAAAAGAAAATGACGACGCCGCCCACCCAGGCCGCGACCTGCATGCGGGCGCGATCGACGACCCAGCGGGCGACGCTGCGGGCAAACGCGGCGCCGCCGCCCGAAGTTTCCATCAGGCGCACGAAGCCGCCGATGAAGGCGAGCAGCACGAGCACGCTCGCGTGGTACGGGTCCGCGACCTGCGGCACGAGGTTGTCCTTCACGAGAACCGGCAGGAAACTGACGGGCGTGACGTCGGCGGACAGCGCAACACCGCAGGCAACACCGACGAACAGGCCGACCAGCACGTTGCGCATCGTGAGCGCCACCGCCAGCGTCAGCAACACCGGCAACAGCGATACGAATCCCGGCTCCCCCATGGAGCGACTATACCGAAGGCCTGCGAACCGCGCGGCCAGGTTGGCGGGGACGTGGTTTCGGCGTGAGAAGCGATGCGTCCGGTCGCGTCCGGACTCGGTACCCGAGCATTCGGCGCGCTGGTTGGCGCATTGACCTCGGTCCGCGGACCGGTCAGGACCGGCTTATGTCCGGTTGCTGAAGGCTTGCGAGCTGCAGACCGACGCCGCCCATTGTTGTACGGCGCTTGTCGCGGCCGCGCAGACAGGCAGGCAGCGCTCGTGGGGGCGCTGTCGTTCGAGTGTGTGCTAACGTGTAATGGCATTCGATCCCACAGGGTGAATCGCGATGTCCAGAACAATAACGATGATCACGGCATTGCTGCTCTCATTCCCGCTGACTGCCGCTGCCGAACCCTTCACTTTCGAGTTCGTCGGCGATTTCGACTCCGTCGGCTTCAGGTGGCCGGGCGCCTCGGACTTCCGCATTCTCATTACCGTCGACAATGGCGGCGACGACCCGGTCGGCGAGTACGACATGTCGCACGTGCTGCGCACGGAACTCGAATCGGGCGACTACCGGCAGCGCTGGGATCGCCGCCTCGGCGGCATCGACTCGTCGGGCGATGCCGATTTCTGGAGGATCTCCTACGACGGCCGGCAGGCCACCTGGCGCATGGCCGACGTCCTCTTTGGCAGCGTCGAGCTGGTGAGCGCTGTGGACAATCAGTGGGGCTTCGCTACCGTGGGCTTCTCGGGCATTGTCGGCGAGCTCGGCCAATTTCACGTTACGTTCATTACGCCGTCCGTGTCCAACAGCAACGACGCCATTGCGGTCTGGTCGCAGGAACCGAACGTCTTCGTTGGATCGCTCGTGGCGGCGGTCCACTATCCGCCGTTTGCGAACAGCGGCTTCGAGCGTGGCAACTACGACATGTGGGACCAGCTCGCGGGCAGAACCGGCCCCGCCGATTACCAGGTCGTCAGCAACCTGGGCTCGATTGCGCCGACGGAAGGTCGATACATGGCCCTTGTTCGTGGGCGCAGCGGATTTTCCAATGACTGGAGTTACCTGTCGACCGCCATTTTCGACTGGTCCGCTTACGCCGAGGTTTGCTTCGATATCCGGGTGATGTTCGAACGTGCGGGGGACTTTCCCTCATCAGTGAGGGCGTTCGAGGTGAGCGGCAGCTCGCCGCCGACGTTCGGCCCGCCGCTGCTGGCGATCATGTATTTCGAACAGGCCGACTACTTGATTACCTCGGCCATCAGCGGCGAGACACAGCGCATCCCGTACTCGCGCGGCGGGGACAGCGGCATCGAAGTCACGACCCGGTGGGAGACCCTTTGTTTCGATACGGCGCTGATCGACTTCCCCGATGACGATCCCGTCGCGGCGCTGTCATTTCGCCTTCTGTTTGGCGAATTGTCGCATACGGAGAACGGCGAGACCTTCCTGATCGACCGGATCGTCGGCGTGCGCTTTCCGGATGTCCGGCCGGACTACTGGGCGTTTTCGTTCATCGACCGGCTCGCCCGTGCTCGCGTATCGCGCGGTTGCGGCGGCGGCAATTTCTGCCCGCA
>JBFJUJ010000239.1:0-3657 GCA_041624755.1 Woeseia sp.
ACGCGAAGCGCGAGGACTGCAACTCCGGGCTCGCGTTCGGCGGCAACAAGCTCCGCAAGCTGGAGTACATCGTACCCGATGCAATCGCGCAGGGCGCCGACACGCTCGTGACGATCGGCGGCGTGCAGTCCAACCATACCCGCCAGGTCGCGGCCGTCGCCGCCAGGCTCGGCATGCACTGCCGGCTGGTGCAGGAGAGCTGGGTGCCCTACTCCGACGCCGTGTACGACCGCGTCGGCAATATTCTGATGTCGCGCGTCATGGGCGCCGAAGTCGAACTCGTGGACGAGGGCTTCGACATCGGCCTCCGCGCGAGCTGGGAGCGCGCGCTCGAAGACGTCGCCGACCGCGGCGGCAAGCCCTACGCCATCCCGGCCGGCGCATCGGTGCACAAGTACGGGGGCCTGGGCTTCGTTGGCTTCGCCGAAGAGCTGCGCGCCCAGGAGGCCGAACTGGGCCTGCGCTTCGACTACGTCGTCGTCTGCACCGTTACCGGTTCGACGCACGCCGGCATGCTCGTCGGCTTCGCGAAGGACGACCGCGCGCAGAACGTCGTGGGTATCGACGCCTCGGCCACGCCCGCGCAGACGCGCGCGCAGGTCATGGACATCGCGCAGAAGACCGCCGAGCTCGTCGGGCTCGGCCGCGAGATTGCCGACGAAGAGCTCGTCCTGATCGAGGACTATGCCTACCCGGCATACGGCCTGCCGTCGGCGGAAACCAACGACGCGATTCGGCTCGCCGCGCGGCTCGAGGGCATGATGACGGACCCGGTCTACGAGGGGAAGTCGATGCAGGGGCTCATCGACCTCGTGCAGAAGGACTATTTCCCGGCGGGCGCCAACGTCCTGTACGCACACCTGGGCGGCGTACCGGCCATCAATGCCTACAGCTACATCTACCGCAACGGCTGACGGAGCGGGAATGCGCATGGCGGATACCGCGAGGTCGGGCGACAATAGCCGCAGGGCTCGGGGAAACGAAGGCGTGTGCGACATGGCGGGTACCAGGGCAGGATCGTGGCTGATACCGTTGCTGCTGATCGGGATCGCCGGGGCGAACGCCGGCCCGCCGCGGGACCCGACCGCCGAGCGTGCCGCGGCGCTGCTGGCACCGCTCAAGCAGAACCTCAAATCCGCCCTACTCGCCGCGCTGGAGCAGGGTCCGGAGCACGCGGTCAGCGTCTGCAAGGAGCAGGCACCGGCCATTGCGCGCTCACTCTCTGTCGACGGCGTCATCCTGGGCCGCAGCAGCCACCGGCTGCGCAACCCGGCCAATGCGCCGCCCGCGTGGGTCGCGCCGGTGATCGAGGCCTGGCTCGCTGACGGCGCGAGTCGCGAGCCGGTGTCGGTCGAACTCGAGGATGGCCGGTCGGGCTACGTCGAACCGATCGTGATGCAGCCGCTCTGCACGACGTGCCATGGCAGCGCCATCCCCCGCGCGCTGGCCGAACGGATCGCGGCGGACTACCCGCAGGACCGCGCGACCGGTTTCGCCATCGGCGAGCTGAGGGGAGTTTACTGGGTCGAACTTACCCCGACGGCCGACGAAAGCGACTGACTCGATCGGCGCAGTGCCGCCGGGCGGTCCCGCCACAGGGTCTTTCGTCGGGACCTCGGTCGCGCAAGGCTGCCCCGCGACAACCGCTTCGTCTCAGGCGCGCTTCTCGAGGTCGCCAGAGAGGGATGCGATAACGGCGAAGGTCTCCTCCGGCGGCAGCGGCCGGCCGATGTGGAAACCCTGCAGCTCGTCGCATTCGAGGTCGCGCAGCAGCCGGACCTGCTCCTCGGTCTCGACGCCCTCGGCGATCACCTGCAGCTTCATCGCCTTCGCCAGCGAGATGATCGTGCGCACGATGCTCAGTCCCTCCGAGGCCGGGGTCAGGTCGGAAACGAAGCTGCGATCAATCTTCAGCGCGTCGATCGGCAGCCGGGCGATATAGGCAAGCGACGAATAGCCCGTGCCGAAGTCGTCGACATGAATGCGCGTGCCGACGCTCGCCAGCGTCCGCAGCTTCGGTATGATGCCGTCGACGTCGTCCATGATCACGCTCTCGGTGATCTCGAGGTCGATGGCGGTCCCGGCGTCGTTGGCGACGATCTGCGCTTCGATGAGCGAGCCGACGAGGTTCTGCTGCGCCAGCTGGATCGGCGACACGTTGACGGCGACGCGCGGGGGGGTGACGCCGCGCTCCTGCCAGCGCAGGCAGTCACTGGCGACCTGCCGCAAGGCCCAGCGGCCGGCCTCGAGAATGCAGCCGGTGTGCTCCATCACCGGGATGAACTTCTCCGGCGACAGGATCTTCCCCGTCTCCGGATCTTTCCAGCGCATCAGCGCCTCCAGCCCGCGCAGGCGCCCGCTGCGCGAGCAGACCTTCGGCTGGTACCACATCTCCAGTTCGCCGTTCTCGGCCGCGACGCGCACACGGTTCTCGAAGCGCAGCGATTCGGCGACGCGCTCGTTCATTTCGCGGCTGTAGAGCAGGCAGCGCTCACTGCGCGACTTGGCGCTGCGCAGCGCAGCCTCGGCGTTGCCGAGAAGCTCCTCCGGCGTGCGCGCATCGTCCGGGAACACGGCGGCGCCCGTCGTCGCCGTGACCCGCACGTCCTCGTCGCCGATGCGGAACGCCGCGGCGAACAGCACCTCGTCCAGCTCCTCGAGGCGATGGCCGATGTCGGCCGCGTCCCAGTCGTCGCTGAGCGCGATGGCAAAGGTGTTGGACGTGATACGCGCGACGGTGTCGGCCTCGTCGACGGTATCCCGCAGACGCTGGGCGACCTCCGCAATGACCGCGTCGCCCTCGTGGCGGCCGTAAGTGTCATTGATCATGCGGAAACGATCGATATCGAAGACGGCCAGCACGGTGCGGCGGCTTTTGTCCTGCGCGTCCTGCAGCTGGCGCGACAGCCGATTGAAGAACAGGCTGCGATTCGGCAGGCCCGTCATCGTGTCGTAGTACGCGAGGTAATCGACACGCTCTTCCTTTGCGATGAACTCGAGTCCGAATGAGATGTCTTCGGCCAGCTCACCGAGCAGCGAGACTTCCTCGTCCTCGAAGAAGCCGCGTTCGAAGGCGTACAGCACGATGACGCCGCGCGTCTCACCCTCGACGATGAGCGGCAGCGAGATGACCGAGCCGGCGCCGCCGCGCGTCGCGCAAGCGCGCATCGGCGTTGCGTCCGCCGCGCGCGTGACGTCGTTGTCGAACGTCGGCTGCCGCAGGAATATGGCATTCTCGCTCGCACCCCCGGAGACCAGCTCGAGGGGCTCGCCGAGCAGCTCGTCGCCGCTTTCGCCGAGGCCGGACTGCGCGGCAAGCTCGAGTTCGCCGTCCTCGTCGATCAGCCCGACCCAGGCGACGCAGAATTTTCCCTCGTCGACCGCGGTCCGACAGGTCTCCTCGAGCAGCTCGCCGCGATTGCGCAGGCGCACGATGGCGGCATTGATGCTGCTCGTCATCGCCTGGATGCGGCGCTGCCGCTCGGCCTTCTGCTCCTGCCGGTAGCGCGCGGTGATGTCCTGGAACGTGAGCTGCTGCGCGCCCGAATCCAGCACGTTGATGCTGATCTCGGCCGGGAAAATCGAGCCGTCCGGGCGCTGGAGGCGGCGCTCGAAGCGCAGGTCGCGGCCCGGCTGCAGGCTGCCGGGATCGTCGAG
>JBFJUJ010000240.1:0-3596 GCA_041624755.1 Woeseia sp.
CGATGGCCCCGGCGTAAACCTGTCCCAATATTGCTCGCGAACGCTCCGGCAGCCCGTTTCCGCCGGGCCGGGCGGCGCGAGTGCCGTGCGATCATTCTACATAAGCAGGCCCCGGTGCGGGATCGCGGGAATGGAGTCACCGGGCCCGCGGACAGCGGCGCCGGCCGCCACGATGAACACCGGTCCGGCTTCCGGTCAGAAATCGTCGGTCGACGTGAACAGCCCGACCCGCAGGTCCTCCGCCGTGTAGATCTCGCGGCCGTCGACGGCGACCGTGCCATCGGCAATCGCCAGCGAGAGCTTGCGGGTGATCATGCGCTTGATGCTCAGCCGGTAAGTAACGAGCTTCGCGCTCGGCAGCACCTGGCCCGAGAATTTCACCTTGCCGACGCCGAGCGCCCGGCCCCTGCCCGGTTGGCCCGACCACACCAGGAAGAAGCCGACGAGCTGCCACAGCGCGTCGAGGCCGAGGCAGCCGGGCATGACCGGATCGTCCTGGAAATGGCACTTGAAGAACCAAAGGTCCGGACGGATGTCGAGTTCGGCCAGCACCTCTCCCTTGCCGTACTCGCCGCCGTCGCTGCGAATCAGCGTGATGCGATCCGTCATCAGCATGTCGGGCAGCGGCAGGCGCGCCGAATCGGGGCCGAACAGCTCGCCGCGGGCACAGGCGAGCAGCGCGTCGTAATCGTAGGAACTCTGGCGGCCCTGCGGGCCGCCGTCGTTCGTCGCGTCATTGTCAGTATCGGTCATGCCACTCCCCGCCGAGTACGCCCGCGCAATGATTGTTGGACGTGATTATTGGACGCCGGGACGCGTCGCGCCCGGCAGGGCGCCCGGTCCGAAGGCGTCGCGTAGTGTACCGAACCGCGGGCCCGCCTGTCTTTCCCTTCGCCCGGCGACGGCTCAGGCCTCGTCGTAATCGAGGGTCACGGATTCGCTGAGCGGATGCGACTGGCAGGCGAGTACGAATCCCTTGTCGACTTCCCAGGGCTCCAGCCCGTAGTTCGCATCCATGCGCACTTCGCCGGCGACGACCTTCGTGCGGCAGGTCGCGCAGACCCCGCCCTTGCAGGAATACGGCAGCTCGATACCATGGCGCGCCGCCGCATCGACGATGCTGTCCCCGTCGTGGGGCATCGTGAAGCTCTTTCGATGCCCGTCCATGATCACCGTCACGCTGGCATCGCCGGCGGCGGCATCGACGGGGGCTGCGGCTGCAGGCTGCGGGGCGCGGCGCGGCGCGCCGTACCGCTCGATGTGAATGGCATCCGCGGCCAGGCCGAGGTCGCCGAGGACGCCGCTCACGGTGTCGATCATCGTGTCGGGTCCGCAGACGAAGGCCTCGTCGGGTTCGAGCCCGGCGCAGAACGCGTCGATGAGCTCGCGCACCTTCGCGGCATCGAGGCGACCGTGGAAAATCTCGAACTCCTGCTCTTCGCGGCTGAACAGGAACACGAGCTCGAGCCGCTCCGGGAAGCGATTCTTCAGCGCATAGAGATCGTCGATGAACATCGTCGTGCTCTGCCGCCGGTTGCCGTAGAACAGCAGGAAGTGGCTTTGCGGCTCGTGCTCGAGCGTTGCACGCAGGATGGACAGGATCGGCGTGATGCCGCTGCCGGCGGCGAATCCCAGGTAGGTCTTGCGGGCCTGCGGATCGATGCTGGCGTGGAACTGACCGAATGGCGGCATTGCCTCGAGCGTCGCGCCGACCGCGAGCTGCTCCGCGACGAAGTTCGAGAACGCGCCGCCGGGCTGGATGCGAATGCCCAGCTCGAGCGGCAGCTCGCCCGGCGCCGAGCAGATGCTGTAGGTCCGACGGACGCGCTTGCCGTCCAGCTCTACCTGCAGCGGCAGGTGCTGGCCGGGCAGGAACTCGTATTCGGCGCGCAGCTCCGGCGGCACGGCCAGCGCGACGCGCCGCGAGTCGGCGGTCTCCGGCTCCAGCCGGACGACCTTCAGCGGGTGGAACTGGCGCATGCGCCGGGACTCCGCGGCTCGGCTGTCGGCGAGCGCACTGTCAGATGCACTTGAAGTGATCGAAGGGTTCGAGGCAGGCGTTGCAGCGGTATGCCGCCTTGCACGGCGTCGAGCCGAATTCGGAGAGGCGCGCCGTGTCCGTCGAGCCGCAGCCCGGGCAGGCCACCGGCAGCGCCGGACCCCTGAGCGACGTGCTGCCGGGCGGTGGTGCGATGCCGAAGGCGGCGAGCTTCTCGCGCCCGGCGTCGCTGATCCAGTCCGTGGTCCACGGCGGCGACAGCAGCCGCCTGACCTCGGCCCCGCGGAAGCCGCCCGCTTCGAGCCGCGCGGCGATGCTTTCCTCGATGACCTCCGTCGCCGGACAGCCGGAATAGGTCGGCGTGACCTCGACGAGCAGCCTGCCCTGTTCCTCGCGGATGCCGCGGACGATGCCGAGATCGAGGACCGAGAGGACCGGAATCTCCGGGTCCGGCACCTCCGCGAGCAGCGCGCGGACGCGGGCCTGCAGCGCGGCGGCGTCGGAATGATCGGTGGCGGTCATGGCGGGCAGCGGCACGGACTTACCAGCGTGCATCCGGGTAGGCGCGCTGCAGGAACTGCATCTCCGCGAGAAGGTAGCCGAAATGCTCGGTGTGGCGACCATCACGCCCGCCGCCGTCCATCCAGCCGTCCTCGGGGACCTCGAGCGTAGCTTCGTTCAGCACCGTCGCCACGTTGCGACGCCAGGCCTCGCGCAGCCGCTCGAGGTCCGGACCGCCGAAGTCGCGCTGCACTGCGGTATCCACGGCGTCGCCCGCGAACGGCTCGCCGGTGAAGCGCCAGAGCTCAGCCAGCGAGGCGGCGATGCGACGGCGGCTCTCGTCGGTGCCGTCGCCGAGCCGCACGATCCACTGCGACACGTGCCGGAGGTGATAGCGGATCTCCTTGACGGCGCGGGCAGCGATCGCCGCCAGCCGTTCGTCGCTGACGTCGGCGAGCGCCTCGAGCTGCAGCAGGTAGAAACTCTCGAACAGGAACTGCCGCGCGACGAGGTCGCCGAAGTGGCCGTTCGGCTGCTCGACCAGCAGGAAGTTGCGGAATTCGCCGCTGTCGCGATGGAAAGCGTAATAGTCCTCGTCGCGGCCGGCGCCGTCCAGCTCGGCGGCGTAGCCGTAGAACATGCGCGCCTGGCCGATGTAGTCGAGGGCGAAATTGGCGGTCGCCAGCTCCTCCTCGAGTTCCGGGCCGTGCGTCATCGCCTCGGCCAGCCGCTGGCCCAGTACCAGCGCGTTGTCGCCGAGCCGCAGTACGTACTGCTCTAGCGCATCACGCGAGTCGAGTTCGGTCACGACGTTGTCGGCGGGCGCGCTCACAGGTTCTCCACGCCGTCGGGGATGTCGTAGAAGGTCGGATGCCGGTAGATCTTGTCGGCCGCCGGCTCGAACAGCTCTGCCGAATCGGCGGGGTCCGACGCGACGAGATCGCTCGAGCGGACGACCCAGATGCTGACGCCCTCGCTGCGCCGCGTGAACACGTCACGCGCATGGTCGATCGCCATCTCTGCGTCGGCGGCGTGCACGCTGCCGGCGTGGCGGTGCGACAAACCCGCTTTGGAGCGGATGAATACCTCGTAGAGC
>JBFJUJ010000241.1:0-3522 GCA_041624755.1 Woeseia sp.
CGTGACTTGATCCATTGCCGCTCGCCGTCGACCAGGCTGAGGAGCGCGATCGGGACGTCGGCGAGCAGCGAGGCGAGCCTCGTCACGTCGTCGTAGTACGACTCGCCGGGCGTGTCGAGGATGCCGTAGCTCGCGAGCCTCGCCAGGCGCCGGGTTTCGTTTTTCGGTACGGGAACGGTCATCGAGTGTCTTTTCTCGCCGGCAACGGCCGATGCCGGCCGCCGGCGGCGGTCGATCGGTGCAGAGCAGCGGCGCTCGGCATGCCCAGCGGCCGGGCGAGATGGTTGCGGAGGATACGATAGCGGCTCGCCGATTGCATGACGTGGCTCACATCGCGAGGCTCGGGGGCCGTCGGACCACGCGAAAGCCATCGCGACGGCGGCGAATTGGCAAAAGTGAGGACTGGGTCTGCGCGGCCGGAGGCCGCTTCGGGCAGGGTTCCGCGTTGTCGCTCTATCCTGATACCCGGACGATGGCATGCAACCCCAGGGCACGATCACGTCGCTGACGCAGTCGCTCGCGAGCACCGCCACGGTTCGCCTCGCGAGCCTGCACAAGATGGCGATTTTCTACACGCCGCTGGAAGAGCGATTCGAGCGCATCAGCCGGCTCGGGAAACGCGCGATGGGCACACGGGTCGCCGCCGTTTCGCTGGTGACCAAGGACAAGCAGTGGTTCAAGTCGGCGCTGGGCTGGCGGGTCAGCGAGCTGCCGCTCGAAGAGAGCCTGTGCCGCCACGTGATCATGGCCGGCGAGCCGCTGATCGTGCCGGACACGCTCGCGGACGAGCGCTTCGCCGATTCGCGCTTCGTCACCGCCGGGCCGAAATTCCGCTTCTACGCGGGCTACCCCATCAAGGATGCCGACGGCCGGCTGATCGGCACGTTCTGCGTCATGGACGTCAAGCCGAAGAAATGGGACGCGGGGCTGGCCGCGACGCTCCACGACCTGGGCCAGCTCGCTGAACGCGAGCTGGTGACGGCCGACCTGTGGGACGCGCAGAGCCAGCTCGTCGCGAAACTCGGCGAAGCACGCCGGCAGGCGCTCCTCGATACGCTTACTCGAGTGTGGAACCGGCGCGGCGGACTGGAACTGCTCGACATGATGCTCGATCGCTCACAGAAGAGCTACGAGCAATTTGCGCTGTGCATGATCGACATCGACAATTTCAAGAGCGTCAACGACGCGCACGGTCACCCGGTCGGCGACCAGGTCTTGCGCCAGGTCGCGACCGGCATCGTCGGCTCGGTGCGGCCCGACGACGTCGTGTCGCGTCACGGCGGAGACGAGTTCCTCGTGATCCTGCGGGATGCGGACATCGCCATCGCGCGCAGCGTGAGCGAGCGTATCCGCAGCAACCTGCGCCGCTCGCCGCTCGCCCTGCGTACCGGCAACGTCGCCGTGACCGTGAGCATAGGCTTCGCGGTGAACGATCCGACGGAAACCATCACCGCGGACACCCTGGTGCAGCGCGCCGACCAGGCGCTCTATCACACCAAGCATCGCGGCCGCGACGGCGTCAGCGCCTGGCCCGACGACATCCGCTAGTAAGGGTTTGCGGGAATCCGTACCCGCGGCGGCCCGGCGCAGCGCTATTGCCGGGGGCTGGTACTCGGGATGACCGGCGTCGTCAGGACGCCACCGTCGTCGTGCACGCAGGCACAGCGATCGGTGCTGCGTGCGAACGTGCCGTGACGAATGCGCCCGATCGTGCTCACCTCGCAGGTCATCGTTTGCCCGGCCGGGCAGTTCAGCGTCGCACGTCGCCCTTCGCCGAACTGCGGTTTCTGCGGTGCACAGGCGGCTGCGGCGGCCAGTGCCGCCACCAGCGTCAGGGTCCTGCATGCGTGTTGAACAGGCATTGCGTGGTCGCTATCGGTTGTGGCCAACGCCGACAGTATAACCAATCGACGCCACGGCGCGGCGCCAGCCGGAAATAACCGCCGGTTATAAGGCGCACGGGCGGCCTGCCTGCACCGCCCGGGCCGTCTTCGCGCTGGCCCGATCCGCCAGGGCGATGACAGCCATCACCTGCGATACATCCGGCTACAAATGCATACACGGGGAAATCGCGGGCGACCGATGCCGCTGCTACCTTGCGCTCATGGACATAGACACATTCCAGGTGCGGGCCATCCTGCCGCTGATCGCGCTCCTCCCGTCGGTCGCCGTCGCCGATTACGAGGAGCCGTCGTACGAGGTCGTCGGCAGCACCGACGCCTACGAACTCCGTCGCTATGACGGCTACGTCGTCGCCGAGACCACGGTCACGGGCAACTTCGACGACGCCGGCAACGTGGCATTCCGCAGGCTCGCCGGGTACATCTTTGGCGACAACAGCGACGGCGCGGAAATGAACATGACGGCGCCCGTCGAGTCGCGGCCAGCCGATGTCGGCGTGGAGATGGCGATGACGGTTCCCGTCACCTCGGTCGAGGCTGCCGCCGACTCCTATGTGTACGCTTTCGTCATGGAACGTCGCTACACGATAGAGACCCTGCCGCGCCCGAACGACGCGCGCATCACGCTTCGCGAAGTGTCGGCGCGCACGATGGCCGTTCGTCGCTTCAGCGGCTTCTGGAGCGAGCGCAACTACGAAAGGAACGAGGCCATATTGCTGTCGGCGCTGACGACCGATAGCGTCCGCATCGTCGGCGAACCGCTGTTTGCCCGCTACAATGGGCCGCTGACGCCGTGGTTCCTGCGCCGCAACGAGGTCATGATCGAAGTCGATCGGACCAGCCCGTAGGACATCGGCGACGCACTGCTGCAAGTCGCCTGGACGCGTGCAGGGCGCGCCGCCGGCCTACGCTACAGCCGCGCAATAACGGAGAAACTCATGGCCAAGCTTATCGGGCTGTCCGGCAGCCTGCGCAAGAAGTCCTTCAACACGGCACTGCTGCGGGCCGCGGAGACGGTGGCGGGCGGTGGAGTCGAGATGGAAACGGCGACGCTGCACGGCATTCCGCTGTACGACGGCGACCTGGAGCAGCGTGACGGGATTCCCGACGCCGTTACGGAGCTGAAGCGGCGCATCGAGGCCGCCGACGGCCTGCTGATCGCGACGCCGGAGTACAACAACGGTATCCCGGGCGTGCTGAAAAATGCTGTCGACTGGCTGTCGCGTCGGCCCGACGACGCTCCGCATGTCTTCGACGGTCGCCCGGTTGCGGTGCTCGGCGCCTCGCCGGGCGGCTTCGGCACTATCCTCGCGCAGAGCGCGTGGCTGCCGGTACTGCGTACGCTGAAGGTGCGACACTGGTCCGGCGGACGTCTGCAGGTTTCGCACGCCGGCAAGGTATTCGACGCAGACGGCAAGCTCGTCGACGACGATATCCGCAAGCGGCTCGAAGACTTCGTCAGCAAGTTTGCGGCGTTCACAGCTTCGTGACGCCCGGTCGCCGGGAGGCGGCGACCTACAGCAGCTCGGCGAGCTCGTCGGCGGCCTGCGCGGCGCTCAGGTAAGCCGCCTCGACGCGGCCGCGGATGCACCAGTCGCCGCAGACGGCAAGTCGTTGTTCC
>JBFJUJ010000242.1:0-3477 GCA_041624755.1 Woeseia sp.
GACGATCGGTAATACACGGGTTCCGGGTCGCCCCAGAGGCGCATGCGCTTGACCATGCCGAGGGTGTGCAGCAGCGTCTCGATGCCCTTGACGCCGTGCTTCACCTCCTTGAGCTCGAGCTCCGACGGGCCGCCGGCTTCCAGCGTGACGGTCGGGACGCCGGCCGCGCTCGCCGCGTGCCGCAGCGTGCCCGCACCCGGCGTGCTGTGCAGGATGACGGTAGAACCGAAGCCCTGGGTCAGCGTAACGACGTCGGGATTTCGCAGGTCGGCGCGCAGCTGCGGAAGGTTGCTGCGCTCGAACGAGCCGGTGTGCAGGTCGACCAGCGCGTCGCAGTGCACGACGATCTGCGTGAAGAACGAGTGCGCAATGCGCGACGCGGCGCTGCCGGACGGGTTGCCGGGAAAGTAGCGGTTCAGGTCGCGGCGGTCCGGCAGGTAGCGCGAGCCGCGGCGGAAGCCCTGCAGGTTGACGATCGGCACGCCGATGACGCTGCCCGCCAGTTTCTCGGGCTGCAGGTCGTGCAGCACGCGCCGCACGATCTCGATGCCGTTCAGCTCGTCGCCGTGCACCGCGGCCGTCAGGCACAGGACGGGTCCCGGCTCCCTGCCGTTGACGACCAGCACCGGCGTCGAGACGGGCACGCCCTCGAACAGCTCCGTCCCTGTCCAGGCCAGGCGGCGAGCGCTGCCCGGCAGCACGTCCTCGCCGAGCAGGCGCATGCTGCCGAGCAGCTCGTCGGCCGTGCCGACGGCGTCGGCCAGCGGCACGACCGGCGCAATCTGGTCGCTCGCGTCCACGATCGGCGCGGGCAGCGAGCTGCCGGGCGGCACTTCCGGCACGTCGTCGTCCCCGGCGCCGGAACCGTCGGCGCCGAGACGGGTCTCATCCAGTAAAGCAAGGCGGGTTTCACCGTCGTCACTGTCGCTGGCCCAGAGCGGCGCGAACGTCGCGTTGCACAACAAAGAGAAAACGGCAAGCGGGAATAGCTGTACTTTCATGATCGGACGGCCGGGACAGCCCGGGGTGCCTGTGAATGACGTCGGCTGAACGACGGGTTTCGGACCCTTTTAAAATGCCTTATAACGAGTAGAAATTCCGTGAACTGTGCGGCGCCGCCGCGTTCCGCGGGCGAACCTGACTGATAATAGGGACCCGATGATAAGCGTTTTTCGAACACCGTACCTCCTTTCGGTCCTCGCCGCGATCCTCGCCATGCCGCCGCCGCCGTCGCTGGCGTCGACGGATCCCTTCCCGCTGCCCGCCGAACTCGAGCCGGATGTCGATTTCTGGACCGCGGTCTTCTCGGACTACAGCACCGACGAGGGCCTGCTGCACGACAACCGCAATCTTGCCGTGGTCTACGAGCGTGTCGCCATGCCGGCTAAGACACCGCGTCGCGAACGCAAGCAGCGCATCAGGGAGCGCCGCGACCACTACAAGGCCGTGCTCGGCCGCCTCGCCGCCGGCAAGCGGGAAGGCCTGAGCGAGGAGGAGCAGCGTGTGCTCGATCTCTGGCCCGCGGACGTCAGCGACGAGGAACTGGGCGCGGCGACCAAGCGCATCCGCTTCCAGCAGGGTCTCGCCGAACGCTTCCGCGAGGGCCTCGAACGCGCCGGCCGCTGGCGCCCGCACGTGCACGAGTCGTTCGCACGCCTCGGCGTGCCTCTCGAGCTGGCGGCGCTGCCGCACGTCGAGTCGTCCTACAACCCCGAGGCGCGCTCGCACGTCGGCGCCTCCGGCATCTGGCAGTTCACCCGCGGCACGGGGCGCCGTTTCATGCGCGTCGACCACGTGCTGGACGAGCGCAACGACCCGTTCGCGGCGACCGTCGCGGCCGGCGAACTGCTGGCGTACAACTACTCGATCGTCGGCAACTGGCCGATGGCCATCACTGCCTACAACCACGGCCTGTCCGGCGTGCGCCGCGCGATGCGCCAGTTCGGCGACGAGAACTACGCGCGCATCCTGCGCGAGTACCGCGGCAGGACGTTCGGCTTCGCCTCACGAAATTTCTACGTGGCGTTCCTCGCCGCGCTGCGCATCGATCGCGAGCCCGAGCGGTATTTCCCGGGCGTGGTGCCCGAGCCCCCTCTCGAGTACCAGCGGGCGGTGCTGCCGGACTACATCCCGGCAGCGACGCTGGCCGACAGACTCGGCGTCAGCGAACGCGAGCTCGCGATGCACAACCCGGCGCTGCAGGCAACGATCTGGCAGGGCAGCAAGCACCTGCCGAGGGGATACGAACTCCGGCTGCCCGGCGAGCGCCTCGACGCGCCCCTCGCGGAGGCGCTCGAGACCGTGGACGCCGACGCCTGGCAGGCCGAGCAGCTGCCCGACCTGTTCCACACCGTCGCGCGCGGCGACACGCTGTCCGAGATCGCCGACGCCTACGGCACGCGGGTTTCGACGCTGGTCGCGCTCAACGGCCTCGGCAACCGGCATCGCATTCGCGCCGGCCACAGGCTGCGTCTGCCGGCCGCCGGCCCGGCTCCGGCCGTCGTCGCCGCCGCGCAGGCGGTGCCGCCGCCGGCCGCGCCTGTCGAGGAGATCGTCGTCGTCGCGGCAGCCGCGCCGGCAATCTACGCAGAGCCCGCCCTGGGGGCGCCGCCGGCCGCGCAGGCGGCTGTCGTCGCGCTGCCGGAAGCGCGGGAAACGGACGGCGCTCTGCCCGACGCGGCCGGCGCCGACGAGACGACGATGGCGGCGCTGCGCACCTCGCTGCTGTCGGATCCCAGTGACTACACGGTGGCCGACGACGGCACGATCGAGGTGCACCCGCTGGAGACGCTCGGGCATTATGCCGACTGGCTCGGGATCCGCACGCAGCGGCTGCGTGACATCAACGGGCTCGCGTTCCGCACGCCGGTCGAAATCGGCAAGCGCCTGAAGCTCGAGTTCTCCGGGGTCGACCGCGCGACCTTCGAGGCGCGCCGCGCCGCCTACCAGCAGCAACAGCAGGATGCTTTCTTCCGCCGCCACACGATCCGCGGCGTTGCGGAACACGTGGTCCGCCGCGGCGAGTCGGTCTGGGTGCTGGCGCTGCGCCGCTACGAGGTGCCGCTGTGGCTGTTCCGGCAGTACAACCCGCAGCTCGACATGCACAGGGTGCGCCCCGGCACGCGCGTGCGGCTGCCGATCCTGCGACCGGTCGACGCCTGAGAACGGCATCGTGATGCTCGCCGCCGTCCGCCTGCTGCCGGTCGTCTTCCTGACGGCGGCGGCCGCGGCATACGTCGTGCACGTCGAGGGCGACGGGGCCTACACGCTGCGCAACGTGCTGCCGATCGCCGTGGTGCTGGCGCTCGCGGCGTTCACGCTCTACCGCGGCGCCGGTCGCTGGACGGGCGCCGGCTGGCGCTGGCCGCTGGGCACGCTCGGCTTCGCCATCCCGGCGCTCGGGCTGTCGCTGTACCTGCACTACGGCTATGCACACGACCTCGACGGTATGGTCAGCGAGGCGGTCTACCCGGAGGA
>JBFJUJ010000243.1:0-3475 GCA_041624755.1 Woeseia sp.
AGCCAGGTAATGGCCAACCTCGAGCTGCGCCGCTCGCTTGCGCTGGTCGAGCTGACGCGTGCGTCGCTGGCGAACGAGGTCGAAAACCGCAGCATCGCCGAGTCCGAGCGGCAGCTCTCCGATTCGTTCATGCGCGCGACCATCGACGCGATGGTGGACCACATCGCCATCATCGACAGCCGCGGCAACATCGTTCACGTCAACCGTGCCTGGGAGACGTTCGCCGCGGCGAACTGTCCCGCCGGGCTGATCGCCGAGACCGGGCCCGGCGTCAACTACCTCGACATCTGCGACCGGGCCGCCGCCGACGGGTCCGGGGAGGCCGCCGAGGTCGCCCGGGCGCTGCGCCGCGTACTCGAAAGCGAGCAATCGGACGGTTTCAACCTCGAGTACCCCTGCCATTCTCCGGAGGAGCAGCGCTGGTTCATCGTTCAGCTCAGCGCGTTCAGCACGGGCGCGGATCGCTATGCCGTCGTCAATCATCACAACATCACGGAGCGCCGCCTCGCCGCCGAAAAAGTCAGCAAGCTGAACACCGAGCTGGAGCGCCGCGTCGCAGAGAGGACCGCCGACCTGCAGCGTGCCTACACGACGCTGCACGCGAGCGAGGAGCGTCTGCGCTCGCTGTTCGACAACGCGAGCGTGGGCGTGGTCGTCATGAGCCCGCAGGGCGAGCTGGTGCAGATCAACGACGCGTACCTCGAGATGGCCGCGCGCAGCCGCGCGGAACTCATCGGTCGGAACCTCTCGGATTTCGTTCATGCCGACGATCGGGAGCGCCTGCTGAGAAGCCTCGACGAGCTGGCTTCCGGGAGACTGCCCGGCTGCGAACTCGAGCTGCGCGCCGCCGCCGCAGGCGGCAGCTGGCGTCATCTGAGCATGTCGGCGGTTCGCGGCCCCGACGGCGAGATCAGGCAGATCATGGCGCTGGTACAGAACCTGGCCGACGCCAAGGAGGTCGAGGAACAGCGCGACCGCTTCTTCGACCGCTCGGCGGACATGCTGGTCATCGCCGATCCCCGGGGCCGCTTCCACCGGGCCAATCCCGCGTGCGAGCGCATCCTCGGCTATACGGAGGAAGAAATGTGCTCGCTCGATTACTTCCAGCTCGCGCACCCGGACGAGCGCACGCTGGTAAAGGAGGAACTCGCGCGGCTTGCGGCGGGCGAGCCGGTCGGCCTGCTCGAAGTCCGCATGCGGGCGAAGGACGGGCAGTACCGGGACATCCGCTGGAATGCGGCGCCGTGGACCACGCCGGGCCAGGTGCTCGCGATCGGCCGCGACAACACCTCGCGGCGTGCGGCCGAGCGCGAGCTGCGCGAGCAGCGGCTGATGCTGCAGCGCGCCGAACAGCTCGCCCAGCTCGGCAGCTGGCAGTACGAATTTGCCAGGAACGCTGTGCGATGCTCGCAGGGCCTGCAGAACATCGCGGGCCGCCGCCACGACGCGGGTGAGATGCTTCTCGAACAGCTTCTCGGAATGCTTGCCGAGGGCGACCGGGAACGGCTGCGCGAGACCATCGAGTCCGTGGGACAGAGCGGCAAGTCGGCGCGCCTGAGCTGCTCGGTCGAGCGGCCCGATGGCTCCGTGCGCACCGTACAGACGACGGTCGACGTCGTGCGCGACGGCAATGGCGAGATCTACGGGGTCATCGGCGCCTGTCTCGATGTTACCGACGTAAACCGCACACTGGAGCGCCTGCGGGTCTCGCAGGAACAGCTCAGGGCACTGACGAAAAAACTGGAGCACATCCGCGAGGAAGAGCGCCTGGCGATATCGCGCGAGGTCCATGACGAGCTGGGGCAGATGCTGACCGCGCTGAAGATCGACCTGACGCTGCTGGCCCGCGACGTCGGCGGCGGGGAAAGCGCGATGCCGGCTGCGGCCGACGTCCGGAAAGCGCTGCAGTCGATGGAGCGCTTGGTGGACGCGACGATCGACTCGGTGCGCAGCATCGCGATGCAACTGCGGCCCGAGCTGCTGGATGCCTTCGGACTCGTGCCGGCGATCGAGTGGCACGCCGCGGACTTCGAGGACCGCACGAAGATACGCTGCCTCGTCGAGGCGAGTGCGAACGAGCCTCAGCTCGCGACCGACGTGCGCACGGCGATATTCCGCATCGTCCAGGAAGCAATGACCAACGTGGCGCGGCATGCTGGAGCTGACCTCGTCAAGGTGACCATTCGCGATGAAGGCGACCACGTCACCGTGGCGGTCGCCGACAACGGCTGCGGCGTCAGCCACGCGGAGCTCGCCCGCAGCAGGTCACTGGGCGTCCTCGGCATGCGGGAGCGCGCCGCGATGATCGGTGCATCCCTCGATATCCGCGGCGAGCCGGGTCGCGGCACGGTCGTCAGCCTGCGGCTGCCGGTAGACAGCAAGGCGGCCGGCACCGGAGGAGCGACCGCCAGCGACGCGCCCGCATGATCCGGGTACTCGTCGCCGATGACCATGCCCTTATCCGCGAAGGGCTCGGCAAGGTCTTCGACCGTGAAACCGACATCGAGGTCGTCGCAGAGGCAGCGGACGCGCAGACCGCGATCGATCGCGCACTGGCCGGCAACGTGGACGTTGCGATTCTCGATGTCAACATGCCGGGGCCGAGCGGACTCGAGGCCCTGAACAAGATTCTCGGCGAGAAGCCCGAGCTGCCGGTTCTGATGCTGAGCATGCTGCCGGAGCGCGATTTCGCCGTTCGCATGCTGCGCGCCGGCGCCGCCGGTTTCGTCTCCAAGGGGAGCGCTGCCGAGGAGATCGTCGACGCCGTAAGGCGCGTCGCGAGCGGCGCCAAGTATGTCAGCCCCTCGGCCGCGGAGCACCTGGCGGCAGAGCTGTCGCGCCCGCGCGGCAGCGAGCCGCACGAACTGCTGTCGAATCGCGAATTCCAGGTCTTGCGGATGATCGCCTCCGGCCAGGGCACCCGCGAGATCTCCGAGGCTCTGTCGCTCAGCGTGAACACGATCGCCACCTACCGGCGGCGGATCCTGAAGAAGCTCGGCCTGCGCTCGGACGTCGACGTCACGCGCTACGTCATGCAGCGCGGCCTGCTCGAGTAGCGCGGCTGGCCGCGACCGCCGCCGGTACGTCGATTGTCACGGAATCCGCTACACCGCGCTAGTCGCTTTCGTGAACTGAGATTCAGTCCCTTCCTGATAACGGCCGCACGCGGTAACCAGTACTCTTTCGCCTCCCACGGGAGATTCATCGGGCGGCCGACTTGCTGACAGTTCTCGTTGCCGACGACGCCGAACTACTGCGCCAGCGCATCGTTTCGCTGCTGTCGCGGCTGGACGGCATAGACAGGATCCTGGAATCCAACGACTGCGCGACGACGCTCGAGGCCATCGAGCGGCATCAGCCGGACGTCGTGCTGCTCGATCTGCGCATGCCGGACGGCTCCGGCCTGCGCGTGCTGCGAGCGCTGCGTGGCCGCGAGCCGCGGCCGCGGGTGCTGATCCTGACGACCTGGGGCGAC
>JBFJUJ010000244.1:0-3443 GCA_041624755.1 Woeseia sp.
GGCGCCTCGCAGACCTCGCAGGTACGAATGAAGCGGTCTGCGGTGCCCGGCGAGATGGCGTAGGCCGTGGATCCATGCGGATAGCGCGCGCAGCAGACGATGTTTCGCTGCCCATCTTCGACCACGGGAATCTGGTTGCTCTTGCCGTTCACCTGCAGGCGGACGAAGCCTAAGCGGTGCACGTGGCGCGCCACGAAACGGAGAGAGTCGGCGAAGTCGTCTCGCAGCAGCGCGTCGTCTTCCAGGACGACGAGCGGCTCGTCGAGAAGTCGGCAGCTGCGCCACAGCATGAGATGACTGGCGAAGCAGCCGAGTTCGGCGGCGGTTGGTGCCCGGCCGGTGTTCAGCAAAAACTGCGCATCGTCGCAATGGTGAAAGTAGCGGTTGCGATCCCGCCCGAACTCGACGGCCTCGAAAAAACTGTAGTCGACGCCTGCAGCATCGAGCTGTGCGCGCAGGCGCCGGCGCCGCTCGACCGACCGGCGAAGACTGATAACGAAACAGCGCATGACGACTCCGGCAATGGGTCTGCCGGGTTCGACGCCATGGCTTCGCCGTTCCGGTCGCGCGCGGTATTGCGACCGTGGGCTTGCCGACTACCGATCGCGCCTGATGACGCCGATCGTTTCGAGCGCGTCGAGGTATTCGCGCACCATCGCTGTCGGCACCGGACCGAGCTCGGCGGTCAGCCAGTGCCGGATCTCGCTCACGGTCCGCTGCCCGTCGACCAGGTTCAGCGCCTCGTACGCGTACTCGTCGCCGGAACCGTGGCTGCCCGAGTAGCGCGGCAGCGCCAGCGCCTCGTAGGCCGCCTCGCCGAGTTCGTCGCGGATGTAGGAATAGCCGAAAGCGTGCATCGGTCCGCGTACGTCCGGGTTGCGCTCGAACACGCTCGTGTCCTCGGGGGCGGCCGGCGTCACCGGGGTCTCGATCAGCGCCTGCAGGCTGGCCAGGAAGGCGAGCGCCTGGTAGCGCTCGGTCGCATCGACCGCGGCGAAGCGCGCGACGCTGTCGATGCGGGCGCGCTCGGCGTCGAAGTGGATGCGCGACACCGCGTCCGCGTCGCCGGGCGACAGCGGGGCGAGCCTGTCGAGAAGCGCGGCGCTGCGCGACAGCGCATTGCGTTTCAGCAGTGCCAGCGTGGCCGGCACGTCCTTCTTGCCGAAGTCGGCCAGGATCAGCGCGGTGACGGCGCCGATGAAGGCTGCGCGCTTCAGCTTCGTCGGGTCGATGTTGGCCGCCAGGTCGAAGTTCGTGTGGATATAGCGATCGGGCCAGTCGTGCAGGTAGAGGCCCGGGATGCGGAAGCTGCCCTCGCGAAACACGTCGTGGTCGCTGCCCATGTCCAGCCCTTCCATCAGCGCCATCAGCGGCTCCTTGCCGCCCTCCGGCGCATGCAGCGAAAAAGGCGTCGCCTCACCGCTCGCGAAGGCCTCGGTGTGGTCATTGACGAAATGGCCGACCTCGAAGCCCAGGTCGCCTATGAAGCTCGGCAGGCTCAGCGGGCCGCCGGAGATGCGGAACACCGCTTTCGTGACCGGCGCCCCGCCGACCATGTCCATGTGGATGTTGGCCTTGAGCCGCGACACGTCGTCGTGCTCGACGAGGTACATGATGCTGCCCTCGATCTCCGCCGGCCACAGGAAGCGGATCGTGCGCGCCGGGCGCGGCAGGCGACCGTCGCCGATCAGCGCCGTGAGCGTGCGCGCGACCTCGAGTATCGCGACGCAGCCCGATGCATTGTCGTTCGCGCCCGGCCGCGGGTGATCGAGATGGCAGGTGAAGATGATCTCCTCGGCGCGCAGTCGATCGTCGGCGCCGTCGATCGCCGCCTCGGCGAAGCGGTAGCGGCCGACGGTGTGGCGCGCCTCGACCCGCGCGTGGAGGCGAATGTCCTCACCGCCCTCGAGGCGCTGCATCAGCCGCCGCGCTTCACCCAGGCTGATCATGAAGGCGAACGCGTCCGTGTCCGGGAAACTGTCGAGGTGGCCCCAGCGGACCAGCCGCTCGTCCTCCCGCCACCAGGCCGAGCGCTGGTTCGGGGCGTAGGAGACGATGCCTGCCGCGCCGAGTTCGCCGACCGCGCGGTCGACGACGCTCCCCGGCTGGCTCGAGGTCAGCACGAGCTTTCCGGCGACGTCCTTGCCGGCGTAGTCGGCGTCGGTGAGCCCGCTGCCGATGTCGACCAGCGATGCCGTCGCCTCGCCGGCCAGGCTGTCCTGCGCGAGCGTGAGCGGCACCGCCTGCCAGTCGCCGAGCCGCCGCAGCCGCACGGTTTCGCCGCCCCGCTCGGCGACCTCCCAGAGCGCCGCGGACTCGACTTCCCAGAGCGGCCGTGAGCGCTGCGTGCCGTACATCGTGCGGCCATCGGCGGCGAATTCGCGCGTCGCCACGCGGTCCAGGCCGTAGCGCTTCAGCATCGCGAGGATGTGATCGGTGGCGGCGTCGAACTGGCTGCCGCTGCGCATGCGGTGCTTCAGCGTGACGAAATCGAGGTTGCGCCTGGCCTCCTCGCCGGAGGTCTCGGCGGCGACCTGCGCGAGCCGCTCCGCGTCGAGCAGCCGCTCGAGATCCGCCTGTGCCGTGCCGGCCAGTGCGAGCATGACGAGAAACCCGACTCTCATGGGAAGATCCTCCACAGTTGCCTGCCTGCCGATAACGCGGGCATCGCCGGCGCGGCCGCTCGGCTACGGCGTCGCCGGCGCGCGCGGGACCAGGTGGAACTGGCGCTGCCGGCCGTCGATGTACCTGACGCGCTGGCCGTCGAAGAAGGCGTCTTCCTCGAGCCGGATGCGCACCGACCTGCCCCATTCCTCGATGTCGGATTCGGCATACAGCTCGATGGAATGCGCGGTGTTCGCGTACAGCGGGTAGTCGCCGCGGCCCGGGACGCCGCCCTGCTGGTCCCACAGGCCGATCGTCGGCCCCGCCGCGTGGCCGTGGAAGCCGATCGGGTGCGTGTAGATCGAAGCGACGATCCCTTCGCGCTCGGCCTGTGCGAGCGCGCGGGCGAGGATGTCGTTGCCGCTCCGCCCGGCCACGAATTCGGTGGTGAGGATGTCCTGCAGGCGATTGCCGCGGGCCAGCGCCGCCTTCAGCGCCTCGGGTGCGTCGCGCTCCCCGGGGCGCAGCACGTAGGCATGCTGCTGCGTGTCGGTGTTGAGCCGCAGGTAGGTGATGCCGAAGTCGACGTGCAGCAGGTCGCCCGGACGGATGACGTCGTCGGCATGGCGCAGGGCGATCGAGGTCCTGGTGTCGAGAGCCGGCTCACCGGCGCGCTGCACCGAGACCGACGGATGGAACCATGTCGTCAGCCGGCGTTCGCGGATGCGGTCGCGGTACCACCAGGCGACGTCGTTGGTGGTCGTGACGCCGGGCTGGATGACGGCGTCGGAGAAACCTTCGGCAATGATCTCGTGGGCGATGCGGACGATCTGCGGATA
>JBFJUJ010000245.1:0-3438 GCA_041624755.1 Woeseia sp.
GAGCAGGAGCAGCAGGCGGCCCGGCGCGGGCGCGAAGCTCAAATCACCCATCAGCCAGAACAGCATGCCGCGCAGGTGCCGCTCGGGGCTGAGCGCGAGGAGCAGCGTCGTTGCGGCGCTGAAGCCGGCCGCGAGCACGACACCGGTGAGCAACAGGCGTGCCGGCGTCCAGTTGCCGCTGCCCTGGGCGATCGAGAACACCAGCAGGTTCGCGCCCAGCGCGCCCGCGAAGGCCGCGCCGTCGATGATCAGTGCGCCGGCGCCTGCGGACATGGCGAGCAGCGCCGCGACGGCCGCGCCGCCGGAGGTACCGAGGATGTAGGGCTCTGCGAGCGGGTTGCGCAGCAGGACCTGCATCAGGACGCCGGCGACCGCGAGCAGCCCGCCAACGGCGAAAGCCGCGAGCGCGCGCGGCGCGCGCAGTTCGACGACGACCGTCCGCGTCGTGTCGTCCGCGGCGCCGGCCAGTGCCGCGAGCACCTCGCCCGGGCTCAGGTCGGCGCTGCCCGCGAACAGCGCCGCGGCGAGCGTGAGCAGGGACAGGACCAGCGCCGCGGCGCACAGGCCGAGAGCGGATTTCAGCGGCACGGCGGGCGATCCTCGGTCAGGTGCGTCATCCAGGCGGGGCCCCGGGCGGGCGCGAGGCGCAAAGCGCAAGGCTAATCAATGGCGTAACAGCGCACAAGGCGACCGGCACCGGCTTTGCAGTGGACCTTGATTGGATAAATAATGAGCAGCGTATGAGCGACGACCACATCGACTCCGAAGGCTTCCGCGCCAACGTCGGCATCATCCTGGCCAACGATGCCGGCAAGCTGCTCCTGGCCGGGCGCATCGGCAGCAAGGGCTGGCAGTTCCCGCAGGGCGGCATGCTGGCGCGCGAGACACCCGAGGAAGCCATGTTTCGCGAGCTTGAGGAGGAGGTCGGCCTCGAGCCCGCCGATGTGCGGGTGCTCGGCGCGACCGCGGACTGGCTGCGCTACCGGCTGCCGGACAAGTACCTGAGGCGCGGCAGCAAGCCGCTGTGCGTCGGCCAGAAACAGCGCTGGTTCATGCTGCGGCTCGAATCGTCCGAGGAACGGCTGCGCCTCGACGCCGGCCCGAGGCCGGAATTCGACCGCTGGCGCTGGGTGGATTTCTGGCGGCCCGTCAACGAGGTGATCTACTTCAAGCGTCGCGTCTACGCGCGCGCGCTCCACGAGCTGGGGCCCTGCCTGTACCCGGAGGGACTGCCGCCGCGGCCGCGCTGGTGGCCCAGGCGCTGGCGCATCGTCTTCGACAAGGACATCGCGCGCGCCCGGCGCGCCTGTGCCGAGCCCTAGCCCGGTCGGCGCCGTGCCGTCCGCTCAGACCGGCTTGAGCACCGCCAGGCCGACGATGCCGAGCAGGAAGATCACCGGAATCTCGTTGAACCAGCGCAGCCAGCGGCTGTTCTCCGGCAGCTCGCCGCGGGCGAGGCGGCTGATCCAGCCGCGGCAGCGCAGGTGGTAGACGATCAGCCCGGCGAGCAAGAGGAGCTTGACGCGGAACCAGAAAAGGGCGAGCAGCCCCGGGTTCAGCCACAGCATCAGCAGCCCGGAGCCGATCGTCAGCACCGCGCCGATGGTCATGATGCCGTACAGCCGCCGCTCCATGACGCCGAAGCGCTCGAGGCTTATCTCGTCGCTGGCCTCGGTGTGGTAGATGAACAGCCGCGGCAGGTAGAAGATCCCCGCGAACCAGGTCACCATGAAGGCGACGTGCAGGGCCTTCAGCCACAGGTACCACTCGGAGAGCTGCATATCCATCCCTTCGTGCCGGCGGTCCGGGGAGGCGGTATCGCCACCCCGGCAGGGCCCCGGGCCGGCGGACTTTCCTCCGATTCCGTGACCTGCCGCACTTCTGTTTGTTTTTTCCTGCGCGTAACATAACGCCTTTCCGCAACGACGGCACTACGTCTTGAATCGTCGATCCCCAGCCAACATCAGCGGCATACCGGCCTGGCTCGTGCGCGCGGGCCTCGTACTGGCCGTGGCGCTTGGCGCCTATCTCGCGTTCGAGCTCGGACGCATCCAGGCAGGCTACAACGTCGCCGACGCGCTCGCCGGGGAGGCCGCCTACCGGCAGCAGATCGCCGACCTCGAGGGCGAGATTACGGCGCTCGAGGAACAGGTGGCCCTGTTGCAGACCCACAGGGACATCGATCGCTCGGCCTACCGGGACGTCGAGGCGAGCCTCGGGGAACTGCAGCGCAAGATCCAGGAACAGCGCGACGCCATCGAATTCTACCGCGGTATCATCTCGCCGGCGGACGGCGGCCGCGGCCTGCGCGTACAGGATCTCAAGCTGGTCAAGGCCGGCGACGGGGGGCTCTACAACCTGCGCCTCGTGCTCGTGCAGGTCAAACAGCACGACCGCAGCGTCAAGGGCGAAGTGGAATTCTCCCTCGAGGGAGCGCAGGATGGCGTCGCGCGCACCTACACGCTGGAAGAACTGCTGCCGGACAACGAGGACAGCAACTGGCCGTTCTCCTTCCGCTACTTCCAGGACTTCGATCGTCAGCTCCGCCTGCCGGACGGTTTCCGGCCGGAACGCATCAACATCGAAGTCAAATCGCGCACCAAGTCGGTCGCGAGTGTCAAACAAAGCTACCTCTGGCAGACCAGCCAGAGCTGAGGAGAGATCATGTTCGGACGCAAACAGAAGCACCACACCGTCATCGACACGCTCGTCGGCGGCAATTCCAGCGTGAACGGCGACCTGCATTTTACCGGCGGCTGCCACGTCGACGGCACCGTCAAGGGGAACGTGACCGCGGACCCGGAATCCGGCTCGGCGCTGACCGTATCCGAAGACGGCACCATTGAAGGCGGCGTCACGGTCCCCTATGTCATCCTCAACGGCATCGTCCGTGGCGACGTGGCCGCCGGCCAGCGAGTGGAACTCGGCCCGACGGCCCGTGTCATTGGGAATGTGTATTACAATCTGATCGAGATGGCGATCGGCGCCGAGATCAACGGCAAGCTGGTGCACCAGCCCGACGGCCAGGTGCCGCTGCTCGAGCAGACGAACCGATTGGACATTGACATTTCGCCGGCGAAAGCCGTCGGCAGCTCCTGAACCGGGCCGTTGCCGGATTAGCGCCGGCAGTCGCCCGCGGGAGTCGAAGCAGCGCGGAGGCCAGCAAGCCATGCAAAACGATGAATCCGTAACGAGCTCGATGCCGCCGCCGCCGATCGTGTTCACCGACGCGGCCGCGGACAAGGTGAGCGAGCTGATCCGGGAGGAGGACAACCCCGACCTCAAGCTGCGCGTGTTCGTATCGGGCGGCGGCTGCTCCGGTTTCCAGTACGGCTTTACGTTCGACGAGAAGGCCGAGGAAGGGGACAGCTCGGTCAGCAACCGGGGCGTGACGCTGCTCGTGGACCCGATGAGCGTCCAGTACCTCATGGGCGCGGA
>JBFJUJ010000246.1:0-3414 GCA_041624755.1 Woeseia sp.
CTGCAGAAGCGCGCGCGCGGCAACACCCCGGCGGATGTTCGCGTGGCCGTGCCGTGGTTCAAGCCCGGCCGCAACGAGACCGACATCGTGCCTGACTACTTCGTGCACGAAACCGACGAATGGCTGGTGTTTCCGCACGAACTCGACGCGCTGACGCCGGACGAGCTGCGCGGCAGCAGGCCGGATATCGCGGAGATCATGCTGGGTGCGCGACGCCAGGCAGAGGACGCTTGAACCGGTGGCCGCTGACGCGCGCTAGCGGCTGATGACGATACGCAGGGTGCCTTTCAGAGGCGAGCGCAGGTTGGCTGCCTGCAGCGCATAGCGCACCTTTACCGTGCCCCCGGCGAGCCCGAGCCCCGCACAGACCCGCAGCGGTTCGGTAAACACGCGGACGGTTTCGCCGGGCGCGATGTCGCCGATTTTTTGCGCGACGCGAACCGCGTTGTCCTTGAGCGTCACGGCCGGGTAGACGGCGGGATCGTTGGCGGCCTCGGAGGTCGAGGGCAGGCGATCCGCCACCCGCAGCTCCGCCGTGCGGGGCAGCGCAAGCAATAGCGATGCGTCCGTGATCGCCTGCCTGGAGCGGTTCATCACGGACAGCTGGACGGCCTGCGCATGGCTCTCGAACAGGAACTTCTTGTCTTCCGCCGCGTACTTGAAACCAACCTGGTCGATTTCGAGCATCAGTTCCTCGGGGCTGCGGCTGACGTAGGGATCGTCGGGCCCGTACAGTCGAGCGTGAGCCAGGCGCGCGACCATCGAGGTCGATCCCGAGCTCCTGCTGTTGGCCTGGGCTTTCATCATTTCTTCCAGCCGGGCGGCGGCCTTTGTTGACGGCAGCTGCGAGAGATCGCAGCATTTCAGGCGCAGATCCTGCTCGATCCCGGCGCCGGCAAAGCCGACCTGCAGGTCGGCGGCGGCGACCGCGCTCTGGAAGCTCGCCTGGAACAAGGTCCGGAGTTCGTCCCGGCCCATCTTGACCGGCGCATCGTGGACGCGGATGTAGGCGTCGCCGCGGCGCAGCGTTTCCGAGTAATCGCTGCGCATCATGTACGGCCGCTCTGTACAATGGCCGATCTCGTAGACGCCGACCTGTGCGCCTTTCAGCAGCGCCGCCTCGTACTCGATCGGGACCGACGGCTCGATGTATTTCTCGACCAGCTGGACGTAGGGTGTATCGCCGTAGAAATCGTCATCGTCGACGCCCTGAATGACCGTCTCGCCGTCCGTGGCGACGGCCGTGCCGACGATGATATGCCGCGGGCCGTTGACCGGCGCATTCGCCATGGCGAGCACGTCGCGCAGGAAATCCTGTACACCCTGGGGTCCGTATGGCTTCTTGCGATGCTGGATGCCGGCTCCGGCCTTCGAGTCGTCGATGATCTGTGCGACATTTTTCATAGCTGCACCATTGTGAGCGAATACGAACCTGCGAGCCCGGAACCAATCGACACTTTCGACGAATCCGCAGCGCCGTTTACGCGCTCCGCCGCATCGGGGACACTGCACCGATGGGGAGCCTGAGAACATCGACCGAGATGCTGGCGGCTGTGCCGCCCGCCTTGCCGGCCGCGGTGATTGCGCGCGCGGTCGAGAAGCAGTTCGGCCTGCGCGGGCGGTACGCCCCGCTGGTCAGTGAGCGCGACCAGAACCTCGAGCTGCGGTGCCGCGACGGCAGAAGCTACGTGGTGAAGATCGCCAACCCGGAGGACGCTGCGTACATTGGCGGGTTCCAGGTCGAACTCCTCGATTACCTGCAGGGCGTGTCGGCCGTAGCGGTGCCCGAGGTCGTCAGGACAACGGCCGGACGTAGGCTGGCAAGGATCGATTGCAACGGGGTGTCGTATCCGCTGCGGGTCGTCAGCTACGTCCCCGGCGTACCGCTCGCCCAGGTCGACATCGGGCCGGCTGTCGCGACCGAATTCGGTGCCCGGCTCGCGCAGCTCGACCTCGACCTCGCGGGTTTCGAGGCGGCCGGCCCGGCGCCGGAGTCGCCGTGGGACATGCAGCGCGCGACGGAGCTCCGCTGCTTGCTCGCGCATGTCGACGATGCAGAGGTGCGGCGCCTCGTCGGCAGAACGATCGAGAATTTTGCGGTGACGCTGCTGCCGGCGCTGAAGAGCCTGCCGCGACAGGCGATCCACGGCGACGCCAATCCGGAGAATGTGCTGGTCGTGGCGCAGGGCGGACCGGTATCCGGGTTCATCGACTTCGGCGACAGCGTGCTCGCCCCGCGTATCCTCGACGTCGCGATCGCCGCAGCGTATCTGCGCGCGCCGGCAACCGATCCGCTGCGCCTGTTGCGGCCGTTCATACGAGGCTACGTCGCGGTCGTGCCGCTGACCGGGGACGAACGCGCGCTGCTGCCGGGACTGGTGAAGACGCGGCTCGCCACGACGATCGCCATCATGTACTGGCGCCTCGCGGCGCGCGGGGCGAGCGACCCGTATCGGGAGAAAACGGTGCAGAGCGAGCAGAGCGCGATCGGGTTCCTGCGTCTCCTCGACAGGCTCGACGGGCCGCAGCCGGACAATACCTGGTAGAAATCGACCAAATGAGCGACTTCGGGCACTTGGCCCGATGCCGGAACGGTCGTGCGCGCGGCGACTTCCGCTCTGTCCGCTGAATGAGACACAGTTCCTGAAATCACCGTCCGCCGGCCAGTAGCATCAGGCCTCGGCTCCTTTATGTAAAAGACCCCATGGACCTCGAAGCGCTGCTTGCCGCCGTACTTCTCGTCGCCGTCCTCGGCTACGTGCTGCTCGGCGCGAGGATTGCCGAGCTGCGGGAATCCGCCGGCTCGCGGCCGGCCGCCGTGCTTTTCTTCGTCATCGGCATCTGGGTGGCCGGGGGCGCCGTCGAGCTGCTGGCGGGGAACTTCACGGTGTTTTCGATCGGGCGCACCGGGCATTTCGTCGGCACGGCGCTGGTCCCGCTCGTCGCGCTGGTCTTTTTCCGCGAGTACATGCATTCGAGGACGCGCAGCAGCATGCTCGCCCTCCTGAGCGTGATCCCCCTCGTCTCGATCACGCTGGCCGCGACCAATGCGCATCACGAGTTCATGTGGTATCTGCCGCGTGCCAACGAAGCCGGCGAGTTCCTGACGCGCCCCGCCCTGTGGGGTCCGTGGTTCCTGTATGTGCATCTGCCATATAGCTACCTGCTCATCGGCGGCGCGATCGTCGCGCTGCTGCGGCAGAGCTCCAGGATTGCAAGCGCGCAGCGACGTGGCCTCTACATGCTGGGCGCCGCCAGCGTCGTGCCGCTCGCAGCGACCCTGGCCTACGATCTTGGTTTCGGACCCGACACCGTGTCGTACGTACCGTTCGTGCTGGCCGCCTGTTTGCCGGCTTACGCCTGGCTGGTATTCCGCGCCGACCTGTTCGACCTGGCGCCGCTGTCCTACGAGGC
>JBFJUJ010000247.1:0-3392 GCA_041624755.1 Woeseia sp.
CACGATCAAGGGCGCGGACTGGCTCGGTGACCAGGATGCGATCGAGTACATGTGCAAGGAAGCAGCCGACGCCGTTATCGAGCTGGAGCACTACGGTGTGCCGTTCTCACGCACCGAGGACGGCAAGATCTACCAGCGGCCCTTCGGCGGCATGACCACGCATTTCGGCGAAGGCACGGCGCAGCGCACCTGCGCGGCCGCAGACCGCACCGGTCACGCGATGCTGCACACGCTGTATCAGCAGTCCCTCAAGAACGAGGCGGAATTCTTCATCGAGTACTTCGCCGTCGACCTGGTCATGGAGGACGGTGCCTGTCGTGGCATCGTCGCCATCGACCTCGCCACGGGCCGGCTGCACCGCTTCCGGGCGCATCGCGTGATCCTCGCAACCGGCGGCTATGGCCGCGCATATTTCTCCTGCACCTCGGCGCATACCTGCACCGGCGACGGCAACGCGATGGTGCTGCGGGCAGGCCTGCCGCTGCAGGACATGGAGTTCGTGCAGTTCCATCCGACCGGTATCTACGGTGCGGGCTGCCTGATTACCGAGGGCGTACGCGGCGAGGGCGGCTACCTGACGAACTCCGAGGGCGAGCGTTTCATGGAGCGCTACGCACCGAACGCCAAGGATCTCGCGTCCCGGGACGTCGTCAGCCGTTCGATGACGATCGAGATCCGCGAAGGGCGCGGCGTCGGCGAACACAGTGATCACATCCATCTGCACCTGGAGCACCTGGGGCCGGAGGTCATCGAGGAGCGCCTGCCGGGTATCGCCGAAACCGCGCGCATCTTCTCGGCCGTCGACGTGACCCGCGATCCCATCCCGGTGCTGCCGACGGTGCACTACAACATGGGCGGGATTCCGACCGACTACCGGGGCCAGGTCGTGACCCGGCGCGGCAACGATCCGGAGGCCGTCGTTCCCGGCCTGATGGCGGTCGGCGAGGCGGCCTGCGTGTCGGTGCACGGCGCCAACCGGCTGGGCTCCAATTCGCTGCTCGACCTGGTCGTGTTCGGCCGGGCGGCGGCTCAGCACTGCGTCGAGACGATGACCCCGGGCGTGCGGCACAGGTCACTGGCGAAGGAGGCGGGCCGGTCATCCGTCGAACGCGTCGATCGCCTGCGCAATGCGGACGGCGATCGGCCCACGGCGGACATCCGCCTGGAGATGCAGAAGGTCATGCAGAACCACGCGGCCGTATTCCGAACCAACGAGACGCTCGGCGAGGGAGTCGAAAAAGTGCGTGAGACATTCGCCTCGTTCGAACGGGTATCCGTCGCGGATCGTTCGCTGATCTGGAATACCGACCTGGTCGAGACGATGGAGCTCGAAAACCTGCTCCTGAATGCGCTGGCGACGATCGAGTCCGCGGCCAATCGCAAGGAGAGCCGCGGTGCGCATGCGCACGAGGATTACCCGGAGCGCGATGACGGGAACTGGATGAAACACACCCTCGCCTGGGTGGAAGACGGCGCCGTGCGGCTCGACTATCGACCGGTGCACGAACAGACGTTGACGGACGAGGTCGAGGCGGTGCCGCCGAAGGCGCGGACCTACTGAAACCGCGTAACGCGGGCGCAAGCAACAGCAACAGCAACAGCAGGAGCACAACGTGGCGGAGTTTCGCTTACCGGCCAATTCGAGAATCAGGAAGGGACGCCATTTCGCCGCGCCGGACGGGGCGCGGAACGTACAGCGCTACGTCGTTTACCGCTACGATCCTGACAGCGGCGAGAATCCGCGCCTCGACACCTACGAAGTCGACATGGATAGCTGCGGTCCGATGGTTCTCGATGCGCTGATCAAGATCAAGAATGAAATCGATCCGACGCTGACCTTCCGCCGCTCCTGCCGCGAGGGCATCTGCGGCTCCTGCGCGATGAACATCGACGGCAGGAACACGCTGGCCTGCACGATGCCGGCCGACAGCGTCGGTGGAGCCGTCAAGATCTACCCGCTGCCGCATATGCCGGTCGTCAAGGACCTGGTACCGGACCTGACCAACTTCTATGCGCAGTACGCGTCGATCAAGCCCTGGCTGCAGGCACGTACGCCCGCGCCGCCCGACAGCGAGCGCCTGCAGAGCAAGGAAGACCAGGAAAAAATAGACGAGCCGGCGGCCTGCATCCTGTGTGCCTGCTGCTCGACCAGCTGCCCGAGCTACTGGTGGAACAGCGATCGCTACCTCGGGCCCGCGGCGCTCCTGGCCGCCTACCGGTGGCTGGTGGACAGTCGCGACGAGGCGACCGGCGAGCGCCTCGATGCGCTCGAGGACCCGTTCCGCCTGTATCGTTGTCACACGATCATGAACTGCTCGCAGGCCTGTCCGAAAGACCTCAATCCGGCGCGGGCGATCGCCGCCACCAAGAAGATGCTGGTCGAACGGCGCCATTGAGCGCGGCGGCGGCGCGATGACGCAGGCTCGCGCCAGGGCCCGGCTGCGCTGGCAGTGCCGCCGCGGCATGCGGGAACTCGACGTGCTGCTCTCCCACTGGCTCGAACGTCACTACGACGCGGCCGACGAGCAGCGAAAGGCTGCATTCGAGCGACTTCTGGAGCTGTCGGATCCGGAGCTCGCGGCGTACCTTTTGCGCGGCGTCTCCGCCGACGATCCGCTCATCGACCGTGTCATCACCGACATTCGGAGTCACGCTCCGGCCTGACCGGCGACTCATTGGTCGTATCGGGCTCGCGGCCGCAGCGGCGCTGGGGGCCGGCTTCGTCATCGTCTTGCACCTGCCGCTGCCGGCCGCCTGGCGAATCCTGCTGGCCGCTATATGGCTGGCGGTACAGCTCAGGGAGTGCGCGCTGTTCCTGCGTGCGGCCGGCCGCGTCAGCAGGCTCCGCCTGGACGCTGCCGGCATCCACGGCTTATTCGAAAACGGCATGTGGCGCGAGCTTGCGCTTCGCCCGGGGACGGTCGTGACCGAGCGCTTCGCCTGGCTCAGGCTGAGCGACCGGAATGGGCGGGCGTGCTGCGTCGCGCTGAGCGCCGACGCGGTGGGCGCGTCTGCCTGGCGGCGGCTGCGCCTCTGGTACCGGCTCCGCCGCCAGCCGGCGGCTTTTGGCCGGCCTGGAGCATAACTGCTACCATGCGCCGCTATGTTCGGCTGCACCGCCGCGGCATGCGCAGGCCGTCACCGAAGTCATTCGAAAACGCTATGGAAAACGCGGCATTGTGCGAACTTTCCCGGTCGGGGCCGGTCTACCCCGACAGCAACAGGCGGCCACGCTCGCGGGGCGGGGTGGCTGCATGACTGAAACGTCCGACGCCCAGCTCGTCAAGCGTGTGCAGCAGGGTGAGAAAGGCGCTTTCGACCTGCTGGTACTCAAGTACCAACACAAGATTGTCAACCTGGTAATGCGCTATGTGCGGGATCCGGATCAGGCA
>JBFJUJ010000248.1:0-3376 GCA_041624755.1 Woeseia sp.
ACCAGGCGATGTTGTAGTAGCCGATGCGCCCGCCGGCCGTAATCGTGTCGAAGGTGTACTCCTCGCCGTCGACGAATTCCTCGACGCTGACCACGGACACATGGCGCAGCCGCGGCAGCACGGCGCGCAAATCGTTACGATTCTCCGCCCGGTAGGTGTCCGCCGACCCGGCGCCGGCAATAGGCTTCAGGATCAGCGGAAAACCTATTCTCTCGGCGGCCTCCCAGCATTCCGCGATGCTCTGCGCGGCGACGTGCCGCGGCGTACGGATGCCGGCGGCGTCGAGCGCCTGCTTCATGGCCTCCTTGTCGCGGAAGCGGTGCGCCTGCTCGACGGTCTGGCCGGCGACGCCGAAGTGCCGCCGCAGCTCCGCTGCCAGCATGATGCCCGGCTCCCACAGGCACTCGATGCGATCGAGCGCGTGGCCGCGCAGCTTCTCGTGGAGCCGGGCGATGACTTCGCCCGAGTCCCAGAGCGAGCGCACCTGGACGTACGTCGACAGGTGGCGGCGCACCGTGTCCGGCAGCGAGTCCGTTCCCGAATCGCCGACACCGAAAACGCGTGCGCCGCTCTCGGCGAGGCCGCGCGTGAATTCCGGCATATCCGCGGGATAACCCGGCGAAATGATCAATACGTTCATGGCGTCGCCCTGGATTCGGGCCGGCAGCGAGCAGCGCCGGCGCCCGCGAGTTAGAATAGCAGGTCACAGGCACCTCATCGGTTACCGGCGTGGCTGACAACAACAAGCAGAACAACGACAGTCGGGAAAAGCGGCAGGAAAGCGGCAAGACCGGCAGGCCGGAAGAGCCGGCGGCGCCGTCGCGGCAGACTGCCGGCGCAGGGGAGCCGACAGCGCCGGCACCGCGGACGACAACTCCGGAGACGCCCGGGAAAAAAGACACGGCGGCGGCGAGCCCGCGGCCGGCGGCCCCGGAGTCAGCCGCCGCAAAAGGACCGGCGGCACCCGCGCCGCCGGCAGTTACACCAAAAGCACCGGCGACACCCCCGGAGAAGTCGTCGCCGGATAAAGCGGCGGCACCCGAGCGGCCGGCGGCGACCCCGCCGGCGGCGCCCCCGAAGGCGGCGACAGGACCCGCGCAGCCGCCGCTCCCCCGGACATCGTCGGCCGCCGAAGAAACGGCTGCGGCGCCAAAGGCGCCGCGGTCCGCGCAACCGGCCGCCCCGGACAAACCGGCGGCGCCGGCAGCACCGCGCGTCCCCCCGCGCACGGCCGCGGCGGCAGAACCGGCGGCGCCCGAAAAGCTTGCGGTGCCCGAAAAGCCGGCGGCGCCCGACGAGCCGGCGGCGCCCCGCAAAGCGGCCGCGGAGACGGCAGACGAGGCGCAGTCGGTAACGGCACTGCCTGCGGCCGACCGCCTCAAGGTCTGCATCGCCACCGCCGAGGTGACGCCGCTGGCGAAGACCGGCGGGCTTGCCGACGTCAGCGCGGCGCTCGCGACCTTCCTGCACCGCGCCGGTCACGACGTGCGCCTGCTGATGCCCCGCTACGCCCGCATCGATACGCTGGGCCTGGCTATCGAGCCGGTGCCCGGGCTGCAGCGCATACCGATGAGCCTCGGTCACCGCGTCGGCCATTTCTCGATCGACTCGACGACGCTGCCCGGTACCGACCTGACGATCTACCTGCTGCGCTGCCCGGAGCTGTACGACCGGCCGGGCATCTACACCGACGGCGAGGATGAACACCTGCGCTTCATCCTGCTGTCACGCGCGGCCATCATCATGTGCCAGTACCTGCGGTTCGCGCCGGATATTTTCTCCTGCCACGACTGGCACACGTCGCTGATCCCGCTTTACCTGAGGTCCATCTACGCCTGGGACCGGCTGTTCGAGAATACGCGCTCGGTGCTGACCATCCACAACATCGGCTACCAGGGCGTCTTCGGCGCCGGCATCCTGGGCGATCTCGACCTCGACGACACCGTCTACCAGCTTCACCAGGAGGACCTGGGCCGCGGCCGCATCAATTTCCTGAAGAACGGGCTGTTGCATGCCGACCTGATTACGACGGTCAGCCCGACCTACGCGCGCGAGATCCAGGGCGACGAATACGGTATGGGTCTGCAGGACATGCTGCGCTGGCGCAGCTCGATCCTGGTCGGCATCCTGAACGGCGTCGATTACGGCGAGTGGGACCCGGCTATCGATCCCTTGATACCGGCGAACTACACGCCTGAAAACCTCGACGGCAAGGCCACCTGCAAGCTCGAGCTGCTGCGCAATCTCGGCCTGCCGCAGCACGCCGAGCGGCCGCTCTTCGGCATCGTCACCCGGCTCGTCGGGCAGAAGGGCATCGACCTGCTCGAGGGCACGCTGCCGGCGATGTTCGGCCGGCGGCAGTTCGCGATGGCGATTCTCGGCAGCGGCGAGGACCGCTACGAACGATTTTTCACGAAGCTGCAGCAGCATTACCCGGACCGGGTCTGTTTCTATCGCGGCTACAACAACAAGCTCGCGCACCGCATCGAGGCCGGCGCGGACATGTTCCTGATGCCGTCCCTGTACGAGCCCTGCGGCCTGAACCAGATGTACAGCCTGAAGTACGGCACCGTGCCGATCGTGCGCGAGACCGGCGGGCTCGCGGACTCGGTCGAGCTCGTGGACCCGCGGGCAGGTACCGGCACCGGCATCCTGTTCCGCGATTACGACGCGACGGGCCTCGCCTGGGCGATGGCGACCGGGCTGGAACTGTATAAAAACAAGCCGCTGTGGCGGCAGATCATGCTGAACGGCATGGCGAAGGATTTCTCCTGGGAAACACAGACCGAGCGCTACGTGGAACTGTTCCGTGCGCTCAGGTGAGCATCTATGAATGTGATCTTTATCGAACCCTCGTTCCCGTATAACCAGCGCGAGTTCGTACGCGCACTGCACGCGGCCGGCGCGCACGTCATCGGCATCGGCGAGCGCCCCGCCTCGTATCTCGCGGACGACGTCAAGGGCTGGCTCGGTGACTACGTGCAGGTCCGCTCGGTCGTGCACGAACCGTCCCTGCTGGACGCCGTGCGCCGGGTGCAGAAGGCGATGTGGGTCGACCGCATGGAGGCGACGGTGGAGGCGCACATCATGGCGGCGGCAGCCGTGCGCGAGGCCACCGGTATCCCCGGCACATCCGTGCGAACCGCCTACCTGTGTCGCGACAAGCCGGCCATGAAGGAGGCGCTGCGCGAGGCCGGGGTGGCATGCGCCCAGTCGACGCGGGCCCGCAACCCGCAGGAAGCGCGGGACTTCGCCGCCGCGGTCGGCTATCCGCTGATCGTCAAGCCGCCGGCCGGGGCAGGAGCCTCGGCGACGTTCCGGGTGCGCGACGACGACGCGCTCGAACGCGTCATCCGCGAGAGCGGCCTCGCGGGCG
>JBFJUJ010000249.1:0-3276 GCA_041624755.1 Woeseia sp.
CCGAGACGGTGCCCTCGAGGCGGCGCGCGACCTGCCGGCCGGGATCTGCCTGATGCACATGCTCGGCACGCCGCGCACGATGCAGCAGGGCCCAGCCTATGCCCGCTTCCCCGGGGAAATTGTCAAGTTCCTCGACGAGCGCATCGCTGCCTGCGAGGCGGCCGGCATCGCCCGGGAGCGCCTGATCGCCGACCCCGGCTTCGGATTCGGCAAGACGGATGTGCACAACCTCGTGCTGCTGCGGCGGCTGGATGCCTTCAGGCGCCTCGGCGTGCCGCTGCTGGTCGGCCTGTCTCGCAAGCGCACGCTCGGCAATCTGACCGGCCGTCCGCCGAAGGCACGCGTTGCCGCCGGCATCGCCGCAGCGGTCTTGGCTGTAGAGCGCGGTGCGCATATAGTGCGCACTCACGATGTCGCCGCGACCGCGGACGCCCTCAAGGTCGTCAGCGCCTCCGCCAGCGCGGTCGCCGTACAGAGCTAGGCCCCCACTACCACAACGGGCAGATAGTCCATGACCAAACAATATTTCGGAACCGACGGGGTGCGCGGCCGCGTGGGCCGGGACCCGATGAGCGCGGATTTCGCGCTGCGACTTGCCAGCGCCGCCGCGCAGGCGCTCGTGCCGCCGGGTGGCACGGTGCTGATCGGCAAGGACACCCGGCTGTCGGGTTACATGTTCGAATCGGCGCTCGAAGCAGGCTTTGTGGCCGCCGGCGCCAACGTCCTGCTCCTGGGCCCGCTGCCCACACCCGGCATCGCCGTGCTCACACAGCAGTTCGAGGCGGACCTCGGCGTCGTGATCAGCGCCTCGCACAACCTCTATGTCGACAATGGCATCAAGTTCTTCGACGGCAACGGCGCCAAGCTGACCGATGCGAACGAGGAGGCTATCGAGGCCTACCTCGACAAGGCCGCGATTACGCTCGAGTCACACGAGCTCGGCAAGGCGAAGCGTATCGACTCGGCGCGAATCCGCTACCAGGAATTCTGCGCCTCGACGTTCCCGAAAGACTTGAATCTCGATGGCGTCAAGATCGTGTTCGACGGTGCCAACGGCGCCGGCTACAAAGTGGGACCGCGCACCCTCAACGAGCTCGGGGCCGAGGTCATTCCGATAGGCTGCTCGCCGAACGGCAAGAACATCAACGACGGTTGCGGCTCGACGCAGCCGGACCTGCTGCAGCAGACCGTGCCGGCAGTGCGGGCCGACGTCGGCATCGCTATCGACGGCGACCAGCTGCTGTTCATCCTCGCGAACGCGCGCAAGCAGGCGGGGCTGCTCAAAGGCCCGGTCGTCGGCACCGTCATGAGCAATCTCGGCCTGGAACACGCGCTGCGGCAGCTCGACATCCCTTTCCTGCGCGCGAAAGTGGGCGACCGCTACGTGCTCGAGACGCTGCGCGAGACCGGTGGCATCATCGGCGGCGAGACCTCCGGGCACATGATCTGTCTCGACCAGACCACGACCGGCGACGGGCTGATCAGCGCCCTGCAGGTCCTGGCAATCGTCAAGCGCAGCGGCCGGCGCCTCTCGGAGCTGGCGGCCGGAATGCCGAAGTATCCGCAGAAGCTCGTCAACGTGCGCATGGAAAAGCGCGTCGACCCGCAGTCGTCGAGCCAGATCCGCGACGCGGTCAGCCAGGCCGAGAGCGAGCTCCGCGAGTCGGGCCGGGTGGTGCTGCGCGCCTCCGGGACCGAACCGGTGATCCGCGTGATGGTCGAAGGCCGCAACGAGGGCCAGGTGCTGGCGCTCGCCGAGCGGCTGGCGGCCGTGGTGGCGGAAACGGCCGCCTGAGGCATACGCCGCCGCTGTCCGGCCAGCGCCGGAGCGTGCGTTGATTTAGACCCGACCGACGGGTATCCTTGCGCGCCTTTTGAGCGCGGCCCCTCAGGGGCGAGGCAGCTATGCGACGATTCCTGGTGGCCGGAAACTGGAAGATGAACGGCAGCAGGGCTGCGAACGCGGCGCTGCTAGACGAGCTGCGTTCGGGCTTCCGGGCATCCGACGGGGTCGAGCTGCTGGTCTGCCCGCCGTTCCCCTATCTCGCCGAGGTGACGGAAGCCCTCGCGGGAAGCGGCATCGCGACCGGCGCCCAGAACGTGTCGCAGCACGAGTCCGGCGCATTCACGGGCGAGGTCGCCGCCACGATGCTGAAGGACATCGGCTGTGATTACGTCATCGTCGGGCACTCCGAGCGGCGCGCACTGATGGGGGAGAGCAGCGACGTCGTGGCGGCGAAGTTCCTCGCCGCGCTGGCGCAGGGCCTGAAGCCGATCCTGTGCGTCGGTGAGACGCTCGAGGAGCGGGAGGACGGGCGGACCGAGGCGGTCGTGGACGAGCAGCTCGATGCCGTCATCGAGGCGGCAGGTGCCGCCGCCTTCGCCGGGGCGGTCGTCGCCTACGAGCCGGTATGGGCGATCGGCACGGGCCGCACGGCGAGCCCGCAGCAGGCGCAGGACGTGCATGCACATATCCGCGCGCGCTTCGCGTCGCACGACGCCGGTGTGGCGAAGGGTCTGCGCTTGCTCTACGGGGGCAGCGTCAAGGGCGATAACGCCGCCGGCCTCTTCTCCATGGAGGACATCGATGGCGGGCTGATCGGCGGTGCATCGCTGAAGCCCGGAGATTTTTTGGCGATCGCCGACGCGGCGCTCGCTCAAAGCAGGAATTGAGGAAGACATGACTAGTATGCAGACGGTTCTACTGATGGGCCATACGCTGATCGCGCTGCTGATCATCGTCCTGGTACTGCTGCAGCGAGGGAAGGGCGCCGATGCCGGCGCGGCTTTCGGCGCCGGCGCATCCGGGACCGTATTCGGCGCGCGCGGCTCGTCGAGCTTCTTTTCGCGAATGACGGCGGTCCTCGCGACCGTGTTTTTCGCGACCAGCCTCGGGCTGGCCTTCATGAGCAGCCAGCGCGCCGAGGCTCCGGAGAGCCTGATAGAATCGGCGCCCGATGCCGTCGACGAAGCGCCGCCGGAGGATGACGCGCTGTCCGAGCTGCCGGAGCTCGACGGAACGGCGGTCCCGGAGGCGGCCACCGATGCCGTCGAGGACATGCCGGCGCTGGATGCCGGCGGCGCCGAGCGCGCGGAGGACGACGAATCGCAGTAAGATTTGCGGCTGTGGCTGCAGCCGGTGAAAGAGACATCGCCGACGTGGTGGAATTGGTAGACACGCTGTCTTGAGGGGGCAGTAGCGCGAGCTGTGCCGGTTCGAGTCCGGCCGTCGGCACCAATTATGAGGGCCCCCCCGGCTTTGCCGGGGGGGCCCTC
>JBFJUJ010000250.1:0-3260 GCA_041624755.1 Woeseia sp.
GCGTCGTGCTGCCGCTCCACCTGCGCACGCTCGCGAAGGTGGACGGCGAGGTCGAACTGGACGTAAACGGCAAGGTAACGCAGCGCGCGATCCTCGACGCGCTCGAGGCGCGTTACCCGATGCTCTGCGGCACCGTGCGGGAACACGTCACGCTGAAGCGCCGGCCGCGCGTGCGCTTTTACGCCGACGGCGAGGACGTGACCTTCGAGCCGCCGGACGCGGTGCTGCCGGAGGCCATCGCGAGCGGGCGCGAGCCGTTCATGATCGTCGGGGCGATATCCGGGGGTTAGGCAGCGCGGTCGTCGGCTGTCTCCGGACGGGCTACGTCAGCCGATCCGCCACGGCGGGTTCCGCCGGTTCTCGCCGGCGTGATAGATACACAGGGAATTGCCGGCCGGGTCGCTCAGGCGCGCCTCGCGCCACAGCCAGCGCTCGTCGGTCGGCTCGCTGTCGAAGACGATCCCCTGCTCTTTGAGCGCTGCGACCGTCGTATCGACGTCTTCCACTTCGAAATAGATCGTCACGCCGTCGGCGATCGCGTCCGCCCCGGTCGCGTGCAGCGACAGCGTGCTGCCGCCGGGCGTCTCGAAGCGCGCGTAGCGCGGCGGGCTGTCGACGATCTGCGTCAGGCCCAGGCGGCGGTAGAAATCGACGGACGCCGCGTAGTCGAGGCACGGCAGGGTGACCTGGTTCAAATCCATGGCGTCGCTCCGTCGCCGCTGACTGTGAGGCAGGATCCAGCTCCGCCCGGCCGGTTACGCGACAGCGCAGCAGCACGCCGGCGCGTACGTGTTATTTATACTCGCACGAATCGCGCGCGGCCCGCTCCGCACGGCGGCGAGTCACCGAATAACAGGAAAGAACGGATTGCGATAGATGTCCAGGGAGGCACCGATCACCAGGCTCCTGCGGGAGTGGCAGGCGGGCGACAATGCGGCGCTCGAGACCGCCGACCGCTGCTTTGCCGTCATGGTCGCCGCGAACGGCGAGGAACACTCGATGACGTCGGATGCGCTGTTCACCCGCGGCAGCGTCCAGCTGCGGCGCGGCGACACGTCGGCCGTGGACTTGCGAGACGGCCGCTACGCCGACGCCGAGGAGCTCAGCCAAAGGGTATTGCGCCTCGTCGAGCGCGCGGCGCCGGAGGACGAGGGCCGCATGACGCGCGCGCTGACGATGCTCCGGGACGTGCTGGCGGCGCGCGACGCGGAAGGCGACGCGGAGCGACTGCGGGAGATCGAGGCCCGGCTAGCGCGGCTCGGCGGCTGACGCATCCGCTGCCGGCCCCGGGTCGAGCCGGCGCATGCGCTCGTACAGCAGGCCGAAAGCCGACTGCGTCAGCGAGTCGCGGATGATGCCGTCGACGTCACAGTTCTCCGACAGTCTCAGCAGCCGTTCGAACACCCGCTGGAAGTTGCGGCTGTGGCGGCGGCGGATCTTCGTGCCGTAAAGCAGCTCGGCCAGCCCGCCCTCCTCCGTGTAGTCCTGGCTGATGAACTGGCGCGCGAAGATCTCCGTATCGCCGCGGGCGGCCCTGGAGAACATGTCGTCCGTCTGCTCGCGGCCGTAGCGCTGGCTGCCGACGGGGCCGAGCCCGGAGATGAACAGCATCCCCGAGATGCCGCCGAGCTGCTGCTTGACGCCCTCGGCGATCGTGAAGAACGTCTCCTGGCGCGCGTTCATCTCGGTCGCGGCGATCGCCTGGGTCTGCTTCTCCGACTGCTCCGAGGTGCGGTGGATTGCCTCGGTGTTGCGTGCCAGCTCGCGCTGCTGGATGAACAGCCCGAGCACGAGCCACAGGAACGCGAGCGGCGCGAACGCACCTTCGAGGAAATTGCCGACGGCCTCGAGAGACAGGCTGCCGACGTCGCCGCCGCTCGCGGCGAGCACGTACCAGGTGCCGCCGGCGATCCAGACGATCGTCACGACCAGGCCGAACCAGATGCGCCAGTCGCGGTCGGTGAAGAAGCGGCGTACCTTGCCGTCTCCGGTCACGAGAGCCTCCGCCGGGCGTATTCCCGGATCATGTCCGAGCATAGACAGGGGCCGCCGTGCAGGCAACGCGGCTCAGGGACCGGCGCTGCCCGCCACCACCCGCGTCACTCGACGATCCACAGGTGGCTGTACCAGCCGAACACGCCGCGCTTGCCGCGGTGCGGCGCGGTGCAGGTGTACTTGCTGCGGCCGCGGGCCAGCGGCGTCGGCGACCGGATCGCCAGCGCGCCCGCGCCGGTGTCCGAGACGACGAGGCGCTCGCCGCGGCTGTTGTAGCAGTTGACCGCCGCCAGCGCGAACGGCCCGTCGGCCAAGCGGAATTCGAGCTTCGGCGCCGGGTCGCCGCTTGGCAGCAGCCGCCCGGGCGCCACCGTGATGCGCACCGGCAGGGGTTCCGCGCGGACCCTGAGCGCGAAGTCGTCGTCGTCCGCGAAGTTCGTCGCGATCGGGAATCGCGGTACGGCGGTCATCGAATCATCGTAGCCGGCGGCGCCGGACTGCTGGCCGAGGCCGTACCAGCCGAGCTTTGCCAGCACGGCCTCGACGTCCTCGTTGTATTCGCCGTAGGGCCAGGCGTAGACGTGCGGCACCGTGCGCGTCTCCGCGCTGATGCGTTCCTGCGCCTGCACGGCGTCGAGCCGGAAGCGCTCGAGCCACGCCTCGCGGGATTCACCCCGCTTTCGGGTCAGCGCCGACTGGTGACTGACGCCGTGATTGCCGATCGTCGCCCCGTTCTCCGCCATACGCCGGAGCTGCTCCCAGGTGACGTAGTTGCCGTAACCCTTGTCGATGAACTCGGTGCTGACGAATACGGTGTAAGGCCAGCCGCGCGCCTCGAGCATCGGCCGGGCGATGTTGTAGACGGACAGGTAGGCGTCGTCGAAGGTGATGGCGACGCTGTTCTCCGGGAGCGGCCGCCGGGCGTCGAGTGAGCGCAGCAGCTCCTCGAGCGGCAGGACCCGGAAGTCGTTGTCGGCGAGAAAATCGAGGTGCGCAGCGAAGCGTTCGGGGGTGACGCTGGTGCTCGCGGGCGTGTCGTCCGCGACGTGATGATAGATGAGGATGACGGCGTGGTCGTCGGCGCGCGCGGCGCTGGCGAGCAGCACCGCCAGCAGGAGCGCGGGAAGCAGCGAACGCATGGCTAGTGTTGCTCCAGCCCGTTCTGCAGGATCATCTTCCGGATCTCTTCGATGTAAGCCCGTCCGCGCTCGGAATAGCGCAACAGGTACTCGGCGAGCTCGAGCGCCGAAAGCTCCTCGCCTTCC
>JBFJUJ010000251.1:0-3214 GCA_041624755.1 Woeseia sp.
CGGGCTGTGCCTGAAATCCGGCAACGCCGTCATCCTGCGCGGCGGCTCCGAGAGCTTCCGGTCGAACGCCGCGATCCATCGCTGCCTGTGCGCGGGCATCCGCGCGGCCGGCCTCGACGACCGGGCCGTGCAGTTCGTCGCCACCCGCAACCGCGCGGCGGTCGGCTTCCTGCTGTCGTCGATGGCGGCCTACGTCGACGTCGTCGTCCCGCGTGGCGGCAAGAACCTGATCCGTCGCGTGCAGCAGGATGCGCGCGTGCCGGTCATCGGGCACCTCGAAGGCATCTGCCACGTCTACGTCCACGCATCGGCCAACCCGGCGATGGCCCGGGACATCGTCGTCAACGCCAAGATGCGCCGCACCGGCATCTGCGGCGCGGCCGAGACGGTGCTCGTCGACCGCGCCGTGGCCGATACCGTCGTGCCGGATCTCGTGGCGGCCCTGGCGAACGCCGGCTGCGAGGTGCGCGGCGACGAAACCGTGCGCGCGCTGTGCTTGCAGGTCACGCCGGCGACCGAGGAGGACTGGGGTACCGAGTACCTCGACGCGATCCTATCGATGCGCGTCGTCGACGGCGTCGACGCGGCTATCGCACACATTGCGACCTACGGCTCCGGCCACACCGAGAGCATCGTCGCGGGCGACGAGGCGGCGGCGCGGCATTTCCTCGAACAGGTCGACTCCGCCATCGTGCTGCACAACGCCTCCACGCAGTTCGCGGACGGCGGCGAGTTCGGCATGGGCGCCGAGATCGGCATCGCCACCGGCCGCATCCACGCGCGCGGGCCGGTCGGCGCCGCCGAGCTGACGAGCTACAAGTACCGCGTTCACGGCAGCGGGCAGACGAGGCCCTGAGACCGCTCGCGCGCCGGCGATGCAGCGCGCGAGCGAGGCCCTGCCAGCGATCGTGCTACTGTCTCGTCGGGTGGAAGCGGAGCGGCAATGGACGTGAGCCTCGAGCGCTACCAGCGGCAGATGCTGTTGCCCGGTTTCGGCGAGGAGGGGCAGCGCAGGCTGCGCGAGTCGACCGCGCTGGTGCTCGGCTGCGGCGCGCTCGGCACCGTCGTCGCGGACATGCTGGCGCGGGCCGGCGTCGGTCACCTCGTCATCGTCGACCGCGACTTCATCGAGCTCACGAACCTGCAGCGGCAGGTGCTGTTCGACGAGCGCGACGTGGCCGACGCGATCCCGAAAGCGGAGGCGGCGAAGCGCAAGCTCGCGACGATCAACTCGCAGGTCGAGGTGACCGCCATCGTCGACGACATCAACCACACGAACATCGAGCGATTCGCCGCCGGCGCAGATCTGCTGGTCGACGGGCTCGACAACTTCGAGACCCGCTACCTCGCGAACGATCTCGCCGTCAGGCGCGGCCTGCCCTACGTCTACGGCGGCGCGGTCGGCACCACGGGCATGGCGTTCCCGATACTGCCGCACACGCCGGACGGCGATGCGGCCTGGGAGACGCTCGAAGGCGGCAGCCGCGCGACGCCGTGCTTCCGCTGCCTGTTCGACGAGGCGCCGCCGCCCGGCATGAGCGCGACCTGCGACACCGTCGGCGTGATCGGGCCGGTCGTCGGCATGGTCGCCAATTTCGAGGCGGCCGAGGCGCTGAAGATCCTGAGCGGCAACCTGGACCGTGTCTGCCCGACGATGCTGAACCTCGACCTGTGGGCGAACTCGATACTGCAGCTCAAGGTCGGCAAGGCGTACGAGGCCGGAGACTGCCCCTGCTGCAAGGGCCGGCGCTTCGAGTACCTCGAGGGCCGGGCCGGCTCTCGCGCGGCGACGCTCTGCGGGCGCAACGCCGTGCAGCTCAGGCACCGGCAGCAGGCCGGCGCGATCGACCTCCGCGGCATCGGCGAAAAGCTCAGCGCCCACGGGCGCGTCGCCGCGAACGAGTTCATGCTGCGCGCCGACATAACGGAAAGCGATAAGCGCTGGGAGATCACGCTGTTCCCGGACGGGCGCGCGATCATCAAGGGCACCGACGACGCCAGCGTCGCCCGCGGCGTCTATGCTAGGTACGTCGGGGCCTGAACAGGAGACATCCGATGCCCAACTTCATTTTCGCCTATCACGGCGGCCGGAAACCCGATTCACCGGAAGAGGGCCAGGCGCTCATGGCACGCTGGCAGGCCTGGATTGAAGGCTTGGGCGACGCGGCCGTCGACCCGGGAACGCCGGTCGGCCTGTCTAAGACCGTGAGCGCCGACGGCGTCGAGGACGGCGGTGGACCGAATCCCCTGTCCGGGTTCTCCGTCGTGGCGGCGGACAGCATGGACGCCGCGCTCGCGCTGGCGAAGGACTGCCCGCACCTCGAGATCGGCACGATCGAGGTGGCGGAGATGAAGTCCATGCCCGGCTGACCGCGCGCCCGAAACGGCCCGCGACAGGCCGGGTCAGCGTTTTTTCGGGGCGCTGCACGTCATACGATCAGGGCAACAACGAGACCAGAAGAAAAAGGAGACTCGCCGTGACCGCCATCCGCATCCTGGTCGGCACCCGCAAAGGTGCCTTCATCCTCACCTCGAACGGCAAGCGCAAGAAGTGGTCGGTGGACGGACCGCATTTCGCGGGCTGGGAGATCTACCACATGAAGGGCTCGCCGATGGATCCCGACCGCATCTACGCGTCGCAGACATCGAGCTGGTTCGGCCAGGTCATCCAGCGCTCGGACGACGGCGGCGAAACCTGGCACCAGCCGGGCTCCGACGACGGCGCCGAAAAGGCCGCCGCCGAGGGCATGCCGCAGGGCAAGAGCAACATGTTCGTCTACGACACGTCGGAGAAGACCGGCAAGCCGCTGACGACCCACCAGTGGTACGACGGCACGCAGCATCCCTGGGAGTTCGCGCGCGTCTGGCACCTCGAGCCGTCGCTCGACGACCCGGACACCTGCTACGCCGGCGTCGAGGACGCGGCGCTGTTCAAGACCACCGACGGCGGCAAGACCTGGCACGAGCTCGCCGGGCTGCGCGGCCACGAGTCCGGCGCGAACTGGTCGCCCGGCGCCGGCGGCATGTGCCTGCACACGATCGTGCTCGACCCGAAGGACAGGAACCGCATCTTCTGCGCGATCTCCGCGGCCGGCACGTTCCGCAGCGAGGACGGCGGCCTGACCTGGAAGCCGATCAACAAGGGCCTGCACTCCGAGTACATCCCGGACCCGACGGCCGAGATCGGCCACTGCGTGCACCGCATCGCGATCCA
>JBFJUJ010000252.1:0-3211 GCA_041624755.1 Woeseia sp.
AACTTGAGCCGGATCAGGGCGCTGTCGACCGGCCACGCGTACGGCAGCGCGGCCCGGCAGGCAGACCAGGGCGGCGGACGGCGCTGGCAGTGCGCACAGCAGACCTGTCCTGCGGATGCGGACGGCAGGGGCTCGGCGCAGCCGGGGCAGGCACGGCCGAGCGCGGGCAGGTCGGCGCGGCAACCGGCGCAGATGCGCGGGCCGTCGGCCGGCTGCAGGCAGAACACGCAGCGGGGCGGCAGTAAACGGTCCAGCAGGCTCATGGGCCGATCCTGCCGGGCGACGGGACCTGCCGCCGCGCCCCTTTCGCGGTACAGCGGCCGGATTAGCGGGCTTGCGCCGATGTTCGTATGCTTGCTGGCCATGAGCGAGACCGATCAGCAGCGGCCGGCGGCGCCGCGCCGGCGTGACGTCAGGCGGCGCTTCGATCGCGCCGCGGCCGGCTTCGACGAGGCCGATTTCGTGCACCGTGTGACCGGCGAGGGCCTGCTCGAGAGGCTCGCGCCTGTCCGGCTCGAGGCGGGCAGGGTGCTGGAACTGGGTTCGGCCACCGGCACGCTGAGCCGGCAGCTCGCGAAGCGCTTCCGGCGTTGCCAGGTACTGAGCCTCGACCTGTCGCACGCGATGCTGGCGCGGGCGCGACGCAAGCGGTGGCGTTTCGCGCGCATCTCCGAGCTGCAGGCGAGCGCCGACGCACTGCCGTTGCCCGCGCACAGCGTCGACGCCATCGTCGCCAACCTGCTGCTGCCGTTCATCGGCGAGCCGGAGCGCCTGCTGGCCGAAGTCGCGCGCGTGCTGCGCCCGGACGGGCTGTTCGCGTTTGCGGCGCTCGGCCCGGACAGCCTCGTCGAGCTGCGCGACGCATTCGCCGCGGACGGCGAGCTGCACGTCTTCGAATTCACCGACATGCACGACGTCGGCGACGCGATGCTGCGTGCCGGGCTGCGGGACCCGGTACTGGACGTCGACCGCCTGCGGCTCAGCTATCGCGACACGGCCGCGCTGTACCGCGACCTGACCGCCTGCGGCGCCCGCAACACGCTCGCCGGGCGCCGCGGCACGCTGACGGGCAGGGCGCGATTTCGGCGGGCGGACAGGGCGCTCGGGAGGCGCGCGCGCGACGGCCGTCTCGAGGTGACGCTCGAGCTGACCTACGGCCACGCCTGGGGTGGCCAGGCGGCCGCGGCCGACGGCCGGGCCGGCGAATTCCGCGTACCGCTCGGCAACCTCGGCCGACGTCGTCGGTGACGCCGGCGCAAGTGTAACAATTGCCCTGCCGTTTCCAGCTCACCGCCTCAAGCACCTGTTATTCCTGCTATTTTCCTGGGCGCCGCGCCGGGTGACGGTTTGCATGGCCTTCGGCCTTTGAGTAAACTTCGCTGGCTTTTTGACCGGCTGGCCGCGATTCGGCCGCCGGCCAGCGGAAGTGCCGGGCGCTGGCATCTGCCCGATCATCCGGAACGATGCCCGCAACGCGCCCGGAGTTGCTCTGCATGCCACCCCGATACCGATCCGAGATTGCGGCCCAGGTGCCGGAATCGCCGGGCCGGTTGCGCGGCCGGTCGCCGGGCGACGCTGCGCTTGCCGGGCTTGAGACTCGCGCTCTTGCCCGCAGTTGATAAAGAGCGGGCGGGGAGCGCCGGACGCGGGCGTAGCGTCCCGAACCAGCGGATGTGAGTGAGGGTCGGCCACGAGGCCGTCTTCGACGGAACGGCCGCAAGGCCGATGGATGAATAGCAGATGATGCGAAAACTGTGCCTCGGCCTTGCCGGCCTCGGTGTATTCGGCACCGCCAACGCGGAATGGGCGCTGAACATGACCCGCGGGGTCACGGAGCTCAGCGCCGAAACCTACGACCTGCACATGATGGTGTTCTGGTGGTGCGTCGCCATCGCCGTCGTGACTTTCGGCGCCATGATCTATTCGCTGTTCGCCCACCGCAAATCGAAAGGCGCCGAGCCGGCGCAGTTCACGCACAGCATGAAGGCGGAAGTCATCTGGACCGTGATCCCGATCGTCATCCTGCTGCTGATGGCGGTGCCCGCCGCCGAGACGCTGGTCAAGCTCGAGGACAGCCGCGACCCGGACATGACGCTGGTCGTCACGGGCTACCAGTGGAAGTGGCACTACCGCTACCAGGACGAGGGCGTGGAGTTCTACTCGAACCTCAAGCGCGACAGCGACAATGCGCGACGCCTCGGTTCCGGCGTCGATCCGTTCAGCGTCGAGAATTACCTGATGGACGTCGACAATCGCGTCGTCGTACCGAGGGGCGCCAAGGTGCGCGTGCTGATCACCTCGAACGACGTGCTGCACGCGTGGTGGGTGCCGGAGCTCGCCATCAAGAAGGACGCGATCCCGGGTTTCGTCAACGAGGTCTGGTTCCGCGCCGAGGAGACGGGCACCTACTTCGGCCGCTGCGCCGAGCTCTGCGGCAAGGACCACGGCTTCATGCCGGTCGTCGTCGAGGTCGTCGAGCCCGACGACTTCGATAGCTGGGTCGCCGCGAGGCAGACCGGAAACAAAGCCACCGTAGCTGCCGCCAACTGACTGGAACACGAGCGCGCACCCCGCGCGGGGCGCGCCGCCGGAGAAGCCGAATAATGAGCACGATCGCGACGGACGTAACAACCGCCAGCCACGAGGACCACGACCACGGGCCCGCAACCGGCCTGAAGCGCTGGCTGTTCACGACCAATCACAAGGACATCGGCACGCTGTACCTGCTGTTCAGTCTCCTGATGTTCTTCGTCGGCGGGGCGATGGCGCTGGTCATCCGTTCGGAGCTGTTCCAGCCCGGGCTGCAGTTCGTGCACCCGGAATTCTTCAACCAGATGACGACGATGCATGCGCTGATCATGATCTTCGGCGCCGTCATGCCGGCATTCGTCGGCCTCGCCAACTGGATGATCCCGATGATGATCGGCGCGCCCGACATGGCGCTGCCGCGCATGAACAACTGGTCGTTCTGGATCCTGCCGTTCGCGGGCTTCATGCTGCTGTCCACGCTGTTCATGGACGGCGGCGGTCCGGCCAGCGGCTGGACGCTGTATCCGCCGCTATCGCTGCAGACCGGAAATGCGCTGCCGTTCGCAATTTTCTCGATCCACTTGCTCGGCATCTCGTCGATCATGGGCGCAATCAACATCATCGTCACCATCCTGAACCTGCGCGCACCGAATATGACGTTGCTGCAAATGCCGCTGTTCGT
>JBFJUJ010000253.1:0-3137 GCA_041624755.1 Woeseia sp.
CGCGTCAGCGTCGAGAACGTTCCCAGCTACCGGCTGCACAAGGATTTCGAGCTCGACGTTCCCGGCATCGGCCGTGTACGCGGCGACATCGCCTGGGGCGGCAACTGGTTCTTCCTCGTCGGCGGTCACGGCCAGGACATCCGCTATCGCAACGCCGACACCTTGACGGACTACACCTGGCAGATCCGGCAGGCGCTAGACGCGCAGGGAGTCCGCGGCCCGCAGGGAGAACTCATCGACCATGTCGAGCTGTTCGCCGAGCCGGAGGACGCGGCGGTCGCCGACAGCCGCAATTTCGTGCTCTGCCCGGGCAAAGCCTATGACCGCTCGCCCTGCGGGACCGGCACCAGCGCCAAGGTCGCCTGCCTCTTTGCCGACGGCAGGCTCGCGCCCGGCCAGGTCTGGCGGCAGCAGGGCATCACAGGCAGCGTGTTCGAGGCGACGGTCCGGCCCGACGGCGGGAAAGATGCAAACGGGGTGAAACCGACCATCACCGGCGAGGCCTTCGTGACCGCCGAAGCCAGGCTCATGCTCGACCCGGACGACACGTTCCGCTTCGGCCTGGCGGTACGCGAATGATTTCGGCCCTGCTCTCCCCGTCGGTCGCGGCGCCCGGCAACGGCAGCTCGATGCACCTGCACGAAGCGCGGCCGGCCCGCGTTCGCGGCGACGATTCGGCATGAGTGGCAGCGGCGATACGACGGCGATCGTCGGCGCGGGCGTCATCGGGCTGGCGATCGCCTGCCGTCTCGCGCACGATGGCCGGGACGTCCTGCTCATCGACGAGGATGACCCCGGCCACGGCTGCTCCTTCGGCAATGCCGGCCATCTCGCGACCGAGCAGGTCATGCCGCTCGCGTCGCCGACGACGCTGCTCAATGCGCCGCGCTACCTCTGCACCCGCGACAGCCCCCTGCGCATACGCCCGGCGTACGCGCTGCAGATCCTGCCGTGGCTGGCGCGCTTCGCCTGGGCCGCCCGCCCGGCCGGATTCCGCCGCGGGACGGAAGCCCTGTCGAGCCTGCAGGCCGCGGCCATCCCGGCCTTCCGGCGCCTGGTCGAACTCGCGGCTATCGAGGACATGCTGCGGACGGACGGCAACCTGCTGCTGGCGGAGACCGCCGCCGGCCGCAAGGCCCTGCTGGCGGACCAGCAACCGCTGGCCGACTGCGGCGTGCGCTCGCAGTGGCTCGAGCCCGGCGAGGTGGCCGAGATCGCCGGCGGCCTGCCGCCGACCCTCGCGGGAGCCCTGCACTTCCCGGATACCGGGCATGTCACCGATCCCTACGGAATCTGCCGCGGGCTGCTCGACGACGTCCTCGCGCGCGGCGGGCGCCTGCTGCGCAATCGCATCAACCGCATCCGCGCCGGCACCTCGGGCGGCTTCGAACTGACCGGGGACGCAGGGACCCTGCGCTGCCGCCGCGTCGTCATCGCCGCGGGCGCCTGGTCGGCGCCGCTGGCGGCTGAGCTCGGGCACCACCTGCCGCTGGACACCGAGCGCGGCTACCACCTGGAAGCCGGCGGCTGGCACGGCGATTTCTCGATCCCGATCGCATCCTGGGAGCGCAAGACGATCATGACGCCGCTGGCGGGCGGCCTGCGCATCACCGGCTTCGTCGAGTTCGGCGGCCTCGAACTCGCGCCGGAGGATGCGCACTTCGAGCGCCTGCGGGGCCACCTCGAGGCGCTCCTGCCGGAGGCCGAATTCCCGCCGCTCGAACGCTGGATGGGCTTCCGGCCGTCGCTGCCGGACCACCTGCCGGTGATCGGCCGCAGCCACCTGGATCCGGACGCTTTCCTGGCCTTCGGCCACCAGCACCTCGGCCTGACCCTGGCCGGCATTACCGCCGAGATCGTCGCCGACCTGGTCGGCGGCCGGGAACCGTCGGTGGACATCGACGCCTTCCGCAGCGACCGCTTCCTGGGCGGCGGCTGAGACGGCGTCGACGCGAGGAGCGAAGCGATGAGAGACACCGCGGACGTCAAGATCGTCTACTGCCACGCCGGTGGAGAAGTCGGCGACGTGGTCGTCGGCGGCGTGGCGCCGCCGCCCGGCGACACGCTGTGGGAGCAGTCCCGCTTCATCGCGAACGACGGGACGCTGCGCAACTTCCTGCTCAACGAACCGCGGGGCGGCGTTTTCCGCCACGTGAACCTGCTCGTGCCGGCCGTCGACCCCGCCGCGGCGCTCGGCTTCATCATCATGGAGCCGGCCGACACGCCGCCGATGTCGGGTTCCAACTCCATCTGCGTCGCGCAGGTCGTGCTGGAGACCGGGCTCGTGCCGATGATCGAGCCGGAGACCCGCCTCGTCCTCGAGGCGCCCGGCGGCCTGGTGCAGGTCACGGCGCGCTGCCGCGACGGTCTTGTTCGCGATATCACCGTGGAGAACCTGCCGTCTTTCGCCGACCGGCTCGACCAGCGCATCGACGTGGCCGGGCTGGGCGAGATCCGCGTCGATATCGCCTACGGCGGGGACAGTTTTGCCATCGTCGACACGGCCGAGCTGGGCGTCGACATCGCGCCGGGCAATGCGCGCCAGCTCGCGGAACTCGGCGTGACGATCAGCCGCGCCGCGACGGAGCAGCTCGGCTTCAGGCACCCGGCGATCGAGGAACTGCGACACATCTCGTTCTGCCTGTTCGCCGATCCTCTGCACGGCGGCGACGGGCAGTTCGAGACGCGCCAGGCGGTCGCGATCCGTCCCGGCAAGATCGACCGCTCGCCGACCGGCACCGGCATCTCCGCGCGCCTCGCCCTGCTCCATGCCCGCGGCGAGCTCGTCCTCGGCGATCGCCTGCTGACGCGATCGATCGTCGGCTCGGAGTTCGTCGGCCGCATCGGCAGCGAAACCGACGTCGGCGGGCGGAAGGCGATACGCCCGACGATCACCGGCACCGCGTTCATCACCGGCTCCGGCTCGCTCAGGCGCGATCCGCGTGACCCGTGGCCGCAGGGTTACCGCCTCAACGATACCTGGCCCGGGGCCTGAAACCGCGGCCGGTACCGCAGCGGCCAGCGGCCCGGACCGATTGAAGTCACATGCAAGGAGAAACACCGTGAAACGACATTCCCTGTTGCTGCTCCTTCTCCCCGCCCTGTCGACCGCGCAGGAATCCACGCTGCCGGCCAGC
>JBFJUJ010000254.1:0-3125 GCA_041624755.1 Woeseia sp.
CAGGCCGATGCCCTTGTTGAGCACCATGCTGCAGCCCCAGAAATTGACGTTGTTCGTGTTCTCGCCGCAGTACACGCCGTCCCCGCAGGCGGCGATGACGCAGTTCTCGACGCGGCTGACCCAGCTGTTCTTCAGCGTCAGCGCGCCGACGCCGTCGCGGTCCACGGTGCCGGTCGCGTCCGCCAGGCGACAGCCGCGGACGGTCACGTGGTTGAACTCCTCGAGGTTCAGGATGCACTTCGCGCGCCCGCCGGCGTCGAACCAGATGTCGGAGATCGTCCAGCCGTTCTTGCGGGTGCGGTCGCTCTGCACCATCGCGTCGCCCGACCACGAGCGGCCGACCGTGATCTTCGAATTGCGGATGCCGAAGGCGCCGCCGTCGCCGAGCATGACCACGGACTTCGGCGACGCGCCGCGGATCGTCAGCGGCCTGTTGATCACGTAGTCGCCCGTGGGCAGGTAGACGGGGAAGGAGAAGTTCGCGGCCTGCGCGGCATCGAGGCAGGCCTGCAGCGCCTGGGTGTCGTCGTTCGCGCCGTCGCCCACGGCGCCGTAGCGCCTGACGTTGCCCGGCGCATACGCGAAGTCCTCGACCTTGACGCCGGAGGTTTCCTCGGCCTTCGTCACGTCGAAGGGTCCGCCGGGCTGCGCCGGAGCGGCCTGCGGCGCGCAGCCCTGCGCGAATGCCGGCGCCGCGAGCGCAATGCCCGGTGCGACCACCGGGAGCACCAGGTGGGTCTTCATGAAATTGCGTCTGTTCTTGTCCACGTCGCTATGACTCCTCGTTCCCCTCGATCAGTTGCGCGATCCTGTCGGGCAACCCGGCAAGCTCGGCGAGCCGCTCATCGACCCGGTCGGGTTGCTCGAATCCCGCCTGCGAAAGGCGCAGGACGGCCCCGAGCAGGTCCGCCGCCCGGCATTCCTCGATATCGAAGCAGTCCGCCTCGATGCCGATCATTTCACAGAAACCGCGGATCTTCCGGTCCCAGCCGACGGCGATCAGCGGGACGCGGTAGCTCTTAGCGATGATGCCGGCGTGCATGCGCGTCGAGATGACCAGGTCGAAGCCGGCAATCGTCGCCGCCAGCGCCTCGAGATTCGCCGCTTTCGGCGCCACGCTGAGCGGGATGCGGGCGCCTGCCAGCTCGGGCCGCGCCAGGAACTGCCGGGCGGCCTGCTGATCGCGCTCCTCGCCGGTGCTGAACAGCACGACCTCGCCGATGCCTGACGCGCGCCCGTCGCCGAGCTGGCGGACGAAACTCGCGAGCTCGTCCATGTAGCGTTCGTGGACCTGCCTGCCGAGACGCGCGGCGCGCACCTGCGAGATGACGTTCACCCCCAGCCTGCCGGCGCCGCGCGCAGGCGACTGCGGGCAGATCCTGCCGAGCGTCAGCGCCGAATCGACGTAGACGGAGGCGTCGAAATCGCCGATTCTCGCGAGCCCCTCCAGCGAGCGCTCGTCGCGCAGCGCGACGAACCGGCAGCCGTCGAGGAACTCCTTCAGCCAGCGCGCGCCCGGGCGGCTGAAGCTCGCGCCGGTGCTGCAGCCGACGCACACGTACGGCCGCCCGGCGTCCCGCACCGCGCGCGCGAACAGGGCCAGGCCCAGCGGGAAACTCCAGTTGTTGTCCATCAGGAGGGCGCCGCCGCCGAACACGACCAGGTCGTGGCGGCGAACCTCGTCCGCCCAGGCACGGCGGTGCAGCAGGAAACGACGCCGGCGGCCGACGTACACGGCCGCGCGCTGCACGGCATCCGGCGCGCGGTCGAGCAAGGCAAAGAGCCGCGTCCGGAGCCTGCGCCGTGGCTGCCCCGCGTCGCCGTCGGCGGCCGCTTCGGCGTCGAGGCGCGCGTAGCGACCCCGGCTCAGGTCCCATCCGCGGACCCGGTGGCCACGGGACTCGAACAGCCGGCGCAACGTCACGTGTATCGCCCGGTCCCCGAGGTTGGCGCTGTCCGCTTCACCGACAATGAGGATGTCCATGCGCCTACGCCCGGCCCAGCAGGCCGTCCAACAGGAAACGCCTTTCTCTGCGGTCGAGCATCATGCCCCACGCGATTGCGCCGTAGACCAGCGTCGTCAGCGCGGCCGCGGCCAGCAGGCCGAACCAGCTCGTCGCGCCGGTAACGAGCAGCGCGCCCCGGGTCGTCACGGCGGCCACGGCGGCGCCGAGGACGGCGAGCGCGATCGGGATCGCGAACGTCGCGAGTGGCCGGTCGAGGATCTTCGCGGCGTGAATCAGCGTGTAGACGCTGTTCTTCAGCGTCAGCGTGATCGCGCCGGACGCCGCGATGCCGTACAGGCCCCAGTCGAGCAGCCTGACGAGGGCCACCGACAGCAGCACGTGCGCGACGCCCAGGAGCAGCGTCACGACCGCCGGCATCTTCACGCGGCTCGCCGCGAGCTGCACGGCGAACAGCGGGCGGCAGGCCACGTTCGCGGAGAGATGGAACATCATGACCCAGACGAGCGGCACGAATACCGCGAATTCCGGCCCCAGCCACAGCGTCAGGATCGGGTCCGCGGCGGCGCAGACGATCCCGACCGGCAGCGCGACCGCGAGGCCGAGGTACTTGACGCCGCTGCGGGCGACGGACACGAGCCCGACCGTGTCCTCTTTCGCATAGCGCGCGAAGATCAGCGGCGTGACGACGCCCGCGAGCAGTCCCGACAGCGAGCGCAGCGCGACCGAGATCTGCAGGATCGCGCCGTAGTAGCCCACCGCGGCGGCGCCGAGCAGCAGGTTGGCGACGAGGAGGTCCACGTTCAGGAACAGGATCGCGCCGGTCTGGTTGATCGTCATCCAGCCGCTCATCGAGAACATCTCGGAGAAGCGCTCGATGCGGAACGCCTTGCGGTCGAGCCCGAGGTACGGCGACTGGCTCCGCCACAGGTACAGCCCGTACAAGATCGCGACGATTGCGCCGATGACGATGGCGATGCCGACCAGCCGGACGTTCGGCGAGAGCAGCCGGAACATGAGGACGATGGCCGCCACCCGCGCGACGATCTCCAGCCCCTGGCTGGCGAACACCAGGTCCAGCCGGTTGTTCGCGAAGGCGGGGACCGTGAAGATGTTGCGGCAGAACGTGATGAAGAAGCCGACGATCAGCAGGAAGAACAA
>JBFJUJ010000255.1:0-3058 GCA_041624755.1 Woeseia sp.
CGGCGCCCCCGACCCGGATTCCGGCGAGCAGAACGCGGTGCGAGTCGAGCTCGCTGCGGACGTGACGCTCGACCTCGACCGGCTCACGCGGCATTTCTATACGACGTCGAGCTGCGGCGTGTGCGGCAAGGCGTCGGTCGACGCGCTGCGGGTGGCCGGCTGCGAAGCCCCGTCTGGCTCGCTCTCCGTCTCTCGCGCGGTACTCGCCGCGCTGCCCGCGAAGCTGCGTCGGCGGCAGCGGGTGTTCGAGCTCACCGGGGGCCTGCACGCCGCCGCGGCATTCCGGGCAGACGGCGAACTCGTCGTCGTCCGGGAGGACGTGGGTCGCCACAACGCCGTCGACAAGGTCATCGGCGCGCTGTTCATGGACGGCGCGCTTCCGGCGGCCGAGCTCGGCCTGGTCGTCTCCGGGCGGGCCAGCTTCGAGCTGACCCAGAAAGCGCTCGTGGCCGGCATGCCGATGCTGGCGGCGGTCAGCGCGCCGTCGAGCCTCGCGGTGCGCCTCGCGAGGGAATTCGACATGACGCTGATCGGCTTTCTTCGCGACGACCGCTTCAACATCTACTCGGGCGCGGAGCGCGTCGACTCATGAACCGGGCTACGCGACACGACCCCGCGATCGCCTCGGAGATCATCGCGGGCTTCGGCGCGAAGCCGGAGTTGCTCGTGCAGATCCTGAACGCCTTCGTGGCGCGCTACGGCCACGTCAGCAAGGACGCCGTCCGGCAGATCGCGGACGAACTGAACCTGACGCGCGCCGACGTCCACGGCGTCGCGAGCTACTACCATGACTTCCGGTCCGAGCCTGCCGGCCGGACCGTCATCAAGGTGTGCCAGGCGGAATCCTGCCAGGCCGTGGGCAGCCGCGCGCTGACGGCGCATGCCGAAGAGACGCTCGGGACCGCCCTGCACGAGACCCGCGCCGACGGACGCTACACGCTGGAGCCCGTCTACTGCCTCGGCAACTGCGCGTGTTCACCGGCGGTGATGGTCGACGGTCGCGTGTACGGCCGCGTCGATCCGGCGCGCTTCGACGCGATCGTCGCCGCGCTGGAGGAGAAGTAGTCATGGCCGGATCCGTGCGCGTGTTCGTGCCGCGCGAAACCGCCGCGCTTTCGCTCGGCGCCGACGAGGTCGCCGATGCGATCGCCGCGCGCGCCGGGGACGGCGTCGAGTTGCTGCGCAACGGCTCCTGGGGCATGAGCTGGCTGGAGCCGCTGGTCGAGGTCGAAACCGGCGGCGACCGGTACGCCTACGGTCCCGTGTGCCCGGAGGACGTCGATTCGCTGATCGACGCCGGGCTGTTCGAGGGCGCCGCCCACGCGCTCGCGCTCGGCCGGACCGCCGATATCCCGTACCTTGCCCGGCAGCAACGCTGGACGTTCCGCCGGGCCGGGCTGATCGAGCCGCTGTCGCTCGATGAATTCCGGGCCAACGGCGGCTTCTCGGGCTTCGAGCGCGCCGTCGAGATCGGCCCCGCCGCCGTGCTCGACGAAGTCGAGGCCTCCGGGCTGCGCGGCCGCGGCGGCGCCGCGTTCCCGACCGGCATCAAGTGGCGCACCGTCGCGAAGGCGGCGGCGGACCGGAAGTACATCGCCTGCAATGCCGACGAGGGCGACAGCGGCACGTTTTCCGACCGCATCCTGATGGAGTGCGACCCTTACACGCTGATCGAGGGAATGCTCATTGCGGGCTACGCGGTCGGCGCGACCCGCGGCTACATCTACCTGCGATCGGAATATCCGCTCGCGCACAGGATCCTCGACGAGGCACTCGCGCGGGCCCGCGACGCGGGCTGGCTGGGCGGCGACGTCCGGGGCAGCGGCTTCGACTTCGACATCGACCTGCACCTCGGCGCCGGCTCCTACGTGTGCGGCGAGGAAACCGCGATGCTCGAGAGCCTCGAGGGCAAGGCCGGGCTCGTCCGCTTCAAGCCACCGCTGCCGGCAATCGAGGGCCTGTTCGGCAAACCGACCGTCGTGAACAACGTCGTGACCCTGGGGTCGGTGCCCGACATCGTCGCGCGCGGCGGCGAAGCCTACGCCTCCCTCGGCATGAACCGCTCGAAGGGCACGCTCGCGTTCCAGCTCGCCGGCAACGTGCGGCAGGGCGGCCTGGTCGAGATTCCGTTCGGCATGACGCTTGCTGCGCTGATCGACGAGTTCGGCGGCGGCACGCGCTCCGGCCGGCCGGTGCGCGCCGTGCAGATCGGCGGGCCGCTCGGCGCCTACCTGCCGGCATCCCGGCTGGATACACCGCTCGACTACGAGGCGTTCGCCGACATCGGCGCGATGCTCGGGCACGGCGGCATCGTGGTCTTCGACGACACGGTCGACATGGCGGCGCAGGCCCGCTTCGCGATGGAGTTCTGCGCCGTGGAGTCCTGCGGCAAATGCACGCCGTGCCGCATCGGCTCGGTACGCGGCGTCGAGGTCATCGACAGGATACTGGCCGACGAAGACCGCGACGCCAATCTCGTACTACTGGACGAATTGTGCGATACGATGATCCACGGCTCGCTGTGCGCGATGGGCGGCCTGACTCCGTACCCCGTGCGGAGTGCGTTAAACTATTTCCCTGAAGACTTCGAGCCCCGAACCGGAGGCCAGCCATGAACCCGACACGAGAGCGCGATCTCGGCACCCCCCCGAGCCCCCGCGAGGACACGGTCGGCATCGAGATCAACGGCCAGCCGGTCACCGTGCCGGCCGGCAGCACCGTCTTAAGGGCCGCGCGCGAGGCCGGCATCGACATCCCCAAGCTGTGCGCCACGGACAGCCTGAAGCCGTTCGGCTCCTGCCGGCTCTGCCTGGTGGAGATCGACGGCCGCAAGGGCTACCCGGCGTCGTGCACGACCCCGGTAGAGGCCGGCATGAAGATCCGGACGGAGACGGACCGGCTGGCGACGCTGCGGAAGAACGTCATGGAGCTCTACATCTCGGACCATCCGCTCGACTGCCTGACGTGCTCGGCCAACGGCGACTGCGAGCTGCAGGACATGGCCGGCGCGGTCGGCCTGCGCCACGTGCGCTACGGATTCGACGGCGAGAACCACATC
>JBFJUJ010000256.1:0-3031 GCA_041624755.1 Woeseia sp.
ACCGTAGACGAAGCGGTCGAACTCGACGATGCCGCCCGAATTGAACGGCAGCCGGTTGGCGAAGTCGCGCCAGGTGACGTAGCTCCGCAGCGTCAGCGTGCCCGCATCGCGCGGCCGCTCGTAGACGACGCCGGCGCGCTGCTGGTCCAGCGCCTCGCCGGCGTCGAACTGCAGGTTGGCATCGCGCGCCGAGCGCGGCGCGGCCGCCGCCTGCGCGGCGTTGATGCCTCCCGGGTCGCGGGCCTGCGGCTGGTCGCTCCAGTTCACGGTCGCGATCAGCCGGTCCGCGCCGCCCGCGAGCGGCAGGCCGACCTTCGCGTTCAGCAGGCTGCCGCGCGCGGACGCATGGTCGCGATAGCCGTCGACCTCCTGGTGGGACAGGTTCAGCAGGTAGTCGACGCCGTCGGCCGTGCCGACGGCTTTAAGCCCGTAGCGCGAGAATCCCAGCTCGCCGGCGGCGAGGCTCGCCTCGACGACGGGCGCCGCTGCGCCGAGTTCGCTCTCGACCGCGATGACTCCGCCGGCCGCGTTGCCGTACAGCGACGAGGCCGGGCCGCGCAGCACCTCGATGCGGCGCGCGGAGCCGAGATCGATGCTGTCGACCTGCGCCTGCCCGTCCGGCAGGGTCTCCGGGATGCCGTCGACGACCAGCTTGACGCCGCGCACGCCGAAGCTCGAGCGCGCGCCGAAGCCGCGCAGCGCGATGCGCAGGTCCTGCGCGAAATTGTAGCGATTCTGCATGTACAGGCCCGGCACCGCGGCGAGCGCCTCGTCGAGGCCGAGCTGCTGCGTGCCGTTCTGGATGCGTTCCTTGTCGATCAGCGACACGGAACGCGCCATGTCGCGCACGCTGGTCTCGAGGCGTGTCGCCGAGACGACGATCTCGTCGAGCCTGTCGTCGGCCGGAATCTGCGTGTCCTGTCCGGGCGCGGGCCGCGGGGCCGCGAGCGACAAGAGCGCGAGCGCGAGCGGCAGGAGAGGAAACTGGCGCACGGCGGCGCGGTGGAAGTAAATCATGGTGTGCTGGCGATGCCTCGTCTCAGTGCCCGTCCGCGGCGGCGGATCGAAGCGCGTTCCGAATCGCGTACCTTAGGGAAGCCGCGGGCGTATTGCCACACCGGGACGGCCGCGGAGCCCCGCACGGGGCCAGGCTCGGCCCGACGGGCCCGTCAGTCCTTCAGCCTGACCAGCGCGCGCGCCTTGCTCGCGATCGGGAACAGCCGGTAAAACGCGTTCGCGAACGGTTTGTTGGAATAGGTCTCCCAGATGACGAGCTCGAAGCCGGTCTTGTCGAGCAGCACCTCGAAGGACCGGCGGCAGTACTCGTTGCAGTGCCCCGGCCGCCAGTCCGCGTCGTATTTCTTGTTCTTGAGGCCGCGGTTCTTCAGGAAGCGCTTGACGGCGTAGCTGACCGAGCGCGTGTTCGGGAACTCGAGCAGCGCGAGGCCGCCGGGTTTCAGGAGCGCCGCGATCTTCTGCATCGCGAGGATCGGGTCCGGCAGGTGCTCCAGCACGTGGCGCAGCACGACGACGTCGTAGCGCTCGCCGCTTTCGTTGTCGTACTCGAGGAAATTGGCCACGTCGACCTCGATGCCCTGGTCTTCGCGGATCGCCTCGGCGGCCGCCGCCGAAAGCTCCATGCCGCGCACCTGCCAGCCGGCCTCGCGGGCGTGGTGCAGCAGGCAACCGTTGCCGCAGCCGATGTCCATGATGCTGCCGGGCCGCGGCACGTGCTGATCGAGGAACTTCCAGCTTTCGGCCACCTCGAGGTTGGACTTGTAGTCCGGGTCCAGCGGGCTCACGTAGCGCTCGGTGTACTGGGTCTGGTCGAGGCCGAGGTCGATGTCGTAGTTCCACAGCGAGCAGTTCTCGCAGCGGTAGTAATTGAGGTCGCTGTAGCGCCCGTCGCTCATGCACAGGCGAAGATTCGGGCTGCCGCAGAGCCGGCACTGGTCGATCACGGGTCGCCTCCGTCGCAGGCGGAAGAATGAAATGGTAGCACGGGCCGCTGCCCGGCAAGCGACGCGACCGGGCCGCGGCGATCGCGTAGAATCCGCGCCAACAGTCCGGAACCTATAGCTTTTCCCGGGGAACTCCCTATGGCGGAAAAACCGCCCGCGTGGCTCGCATGAGCACCGGCGACGCGATCCGCGTGCTGTGCATCGTCGACGACAGCGATCGCCCCACGGTCGAGACCTTTATCGGCATGCACAATGCCGGCATCGCCGTGACGGTGAGCTGCCAGTCGGAGAGCAGGAATTTCCGCTACCTGGCCGAGGCCGGCGTGCCGACGATCGACCTGCCGCTCCGCAAGAACATCGACTTCGACGGCATCCGCCGCCTGCGCGAGGAATTCGATCGCGGCGGCTATCACATCGTCCACACGTTCAACAACAAGGCCATCAGCAACGTGATCCTCGCCGCGCGCGGCCGCGACATCCGCATCGTCGCCTATCGCGGCATCGTCGGCGCGGTCAGCTTCCTCGACCCGATGTCGTGGATGCGTTACCTGAATCCGCGCATCGACCGCATCATCTGCGTCTGCGAGGCGATACGGCGTCACTTCCTGTCGATGAAGCCTGAGTTCCTGCGCATGCCGGAGGAGCGGCCGGTGACGATCCACAAGGGCCATCGCCTCGAGTGGTACGACGAGAAGCCGGCCAATCTCGCATCGCTCGGCATCCCCGACGGCGCGTTCGTCATCACCTGCGTCGCGAACTACCGGCCGCGCAAGGGCGTCGAGGTGCTGGTCGATGCGATGCGCCACCTGCCGGAGGACATGCCGGCGCATCTCGTGCTCGTCGGCAACATGTCGGCTAAAAAGCTGGACCGGCAGATCGCGGAGAGCCCGGCGCGCGACCGCATCCACCGGCCGGGCTATCGCCCGGATGCACCGCGCTTAAGCGCCGCGAGCGACGTGTTCTGCCTGGCCTCGACGAAACGCGAGGGACTGCCGCGCTCGGTCATCGAGGCCATGGCCTATCGCGTGCCGGCCGTTGTCACGGATTCGGGCGGCAGCCCGGAGCTGGTC
>JBFJUJ010000257.1:0-2992 GCA_041624755.1 Woeseia sp.
CGCATCGGGCAGGTCAGCCTCGTCGTCTGCCTCGACGCCGAGTGCGGCAACTACGACCAGTTCTGGTGCACGACCTCGCTGCGCGGCAACCTCGTCGGCACGCTGACGGTCGACGTGCTCACCGAGGGCGTGCACTCCGGGGGCGCCGGCGGCATCGTGCCGTCCAGCTTCCGCATCCTGCGCCGGCTGCTCTCGCGCATCGAGGACGAAGACAGCGGCAGGATCACGGTCGACGGGCTCCACAGCGACATACCCGAGGCACGGCTGGAGCAGGCGCGGCGCGCCGCCGAGGTGCTCGGCGATTCGGTGTACCTGAAGTTCCCCTGGGTCAGGGTGAACGGCGCGCCCGCCGAGTCGCCGCAGGAACTGCTGCTAAACAACACCTGGCGGCCGACGCTCAGCATCACCGGCGCAGACGGCCTGCCGGCCGTGCGCAATGCCGGCAACACGCTGCTGCCGGGCACGACGCTCAAGCTGTCGTTCCGGCTGCCGCCGACGTCCTCGCCCGAGGATGCCGCCGAGGCGGTGCGCGCGGCGCTCGAAAAAGAGCCGCCGCCGTTCAGCCGGGTGAGCTTCGAGGTCGAATCGGCGATGGGTGGATGGAACGCGCCGGCCGTCGCCGAATGGCTGGAGCGTTCGATGCAGCGCGCCTCCGAGGACTACTTCGGCAAGCCGTCGATGTACATGGGCACCGGCGGCAGCATCCCGTTCATGGGCATGCTGGGCGAGAAATTCCCCGACGCGCAGTTCCTCGTGACCGGCCTGCTCGGACCGAATTCCAATGCCCACGGACCGAACGAGTTCCTGCACATCGAGACGGGCAAGCGCCTCACCTGCTGCGTCGCGCAGGTGCTCGAAGACCACCAGAAACGCCACTGAGGATCGCTCCCATCGCCCGCATCCGGACGAGGCGGGGCGCCGCCGTGCGCCTCGCTGCGCTGCTGCTGGCCTCGGCCCCGCCGGTCGTAACGGCGCGCGCGGCGGTGGCTGCCGCGCTGCCCGACCCCGACCTGAGCCCGCTGATCGCCACCATCGGCCTGCCGCGCGCCGACGAAGGTGCCCGGCTCGCACCGCGCGGCGAGCTGCGCTGGCGCTGGTCGGTTGCCGCGGCCAGTCACTCGATCCGGGACACGGCCGGCGGCGAGAGCCTGCTGTTCGACGGTGAGACGACGCGCCTCGCATTTGCCGCGGAGATGGCCGTCACCGACCGGCTTCAGCTCGGTATCGAGCTGCCCTACCTGCTCCACGAGAGCGGCGGTCTCGACTCGGTCGTCGAGCGCTGGCACGACTGGTTCGGTTTTCCTGACGGCCTGCGCGCCATGGTCGACGATGACCGGCTCGATTTCCGCTACGAGGACGACGGCGCGAGCGCGCTCGCCCTGTCGCGAAATCAACGCGGTCCGGGCGATCTCCGGCTGCTCGCGGCCTGGCAGCTCGGTCGCGGCGCGCGCTCGGCGACCGCGCTGCGCGCCTCGCTGAAGCTCCCGACCGGCGACCCCGACCGCCTCACCGGCAGTGGCGGTTTCGATCTCGGCGTCGGGCTGGCCGGGGACTACCGGGAGCCGTTCGGCTGGCCGGGAACAGTGGGCTTCTATCGCGCCGGCGTGACCGCGGTCGGCCGTCCCGACCGCCTGCCGGAGCGCGCCGAGCGGCTGATCGGCACGCTGGCCGGCGGCTTGAGCGTCGAGGTCGGGGAGCGGCTCGAGCTGGCGGTGCAGGGACTGCTGCGCAGCGCGGCCTACGATTCCGAGCTCGAACTGATCGGCGAGCCGTCGCTCCTGCTCAACGTCGGCGGGACCATTCGACTCGGTGAGCACTTGCACCTCGCAATCGCCGTCGGGGAAGATGTAGCGGTCAACACCGCGCCGGACGTCACGTTCGGGCTGTCGCTGCGCTACGAGCCGGCGGCGTCCCGCCAGCCGGACGGCCGGCAGACGTCGTGGTAGCGACACCGATTTCGCCAGGGGGAAATTGACGCATGGGTGACAAGAACAGGAACGACGTCAGGCGCTCGTCGCGCGACCTGACCCCGGGCGGTTTCCTGCTGCGCTTCGTCGCGGCGATGGTCCTCGTGCTGGCGACCTACAACCCGACCCGCTATTCGAGCTTCACCTGGATCCGCGAGGCTATCTCCGCCAGCGAGCTGGGCCCGATCCACTTCTTCGTGGTCGTGCTGCTGATCATCGGCTGGACCGTCTACGTCGTCGCCAGCATCCGCTCCCTCGGCACGCTGGGCATGGTGCTCGGTGCGCTGTTCTTCGCCACGCTGATCTGGCTGCTGGTCGATTTCGGGCTGCTGGCAGCCGACTCGCTGACCTCGCTGACCTGGATCATCCTGGTCTGCCTCGCGGCGCTGCTGACGATCGGCGTGTCCGGGTCTCACCTGTGGCGGCGCCTGACGGGCCAGCTGGAGGTGGACGAGGACTGAGCCGCCCCGGCGCCGCGGCGTTCAGGGCCGCTGCGCTAAAGTTTTCCGGCTGGCGGCCGATATACCCCTCGGGTGGTTACGCTCCCGGATTGTCCGGGGGACGCCCGCAGGGACGCCGCATGACCATCAACCCGGTTTCGTACACGCAGTTCGCGCGCATCCGCACGTCGGCAGTCGCGTCCGTTGCGCAGCCTGCCGCGGTGCCGCAGAACAACAGCCGGCAGGACCTGCAGACGGCGCGTACGGAACTGCTGGCCGTCTATGCATCCCTGCAGGAACTCGCGCGCCTGATGGACGTGCCGTCGAATTTCCGGCTCGACCTGCCGGACGCGCGCTCGAACCCGGCGCTCAATCTCGACCTGACGACGACAGCCGCGACCCTCGCGTCCGCGGACGAGATCAACGCCTCGCCGACCTCGTACACCCCGTTCGGCCCCGACTGGACCTCGGGGTCGAGCGCCCTCCTGACCGTGGACGGCGAGTACGACGGCGCGCAGGGCAGCGGCAACCTGACGTTCGAGGTCAGGCGCGCCGGCGTGCGCGGCTCGGACAACCTGCGCATCC
>JBFJUJ010000258.1:0-2865 GCA_041624755.1 Woeseia sp.
CACACGGTGCCCTCGATCGGCTTCACGGTAAAGAATTCCGCGGGGGCCTTCGCGGTGAGCGGTGATACGCGCACGAACCAGACCCTGTGGCCGGTGCTGAACGCCTGCGACGACCTGCGCGCGCTGGTCATCGAGGTATCCTTCCCGGACGAGCAGCGCGAGCTGGCGGACGTCTCCGGGCACTATTGCCCACTGACGCTGGTCGAGGACCTGGAAAAGCTCGACCACCAGCCGGAAATCTGGCTGACCGGGATGAAACCCGGCGAAGAAGACACGATCTACCGGCAGGTCCGCGAGTCGCTGCCCGAGCGCGAGATCAACATGCTCACCCGCGGCGTCAAGATCTGCCTGTAACGAGGGCAGCGACAGGGTCCGCCCGGCGGCCGTGGAGAGCGGCCGGGAAAACGCGCTACACTTGAGCCTGCGGCGCTCTCCGGCGCGCCGCCTGCCCCGTCCGCAATCGAGCGTCCAGCCCCATGTTCGACAATCTCTCCGGCCGCCTGTCGCAGGCGGCTCGCAACATCACCGGCAAGGGCCGGCTCACCGAAGCCAACATCAAGGGCACGCTGCGCCAGGTGCGACTCGCGCTGCTCGAGGCCGACGTCGCGTTGCCCGTGGTCAAGTCGTTTGTCGAGCGGTTGCGCGAGCGCGCTGTCGGCGAAGAGGTCGCCCGCAGCCTGACGCCGGGGCAGGCCCTCGTGAAGATCATCCACGCCGAGCTCGTGACGCTGCTGGGCCGCGAGACCGCGCCGCTCGAGCTGCGCGCGCAGCCCCCGGTCGTGCTGCTGCTCGCCGGCCTGCAGGGCGCGGGCAAGACGACCACGGCCGCGAAGCTGGCGCGTCGGCTGATCGAGAAGGACAGGAAGCGCGTCGCCATGGTCAGCGTCGACGTGCACCGTCCGGCGGCGATCCTGCAGCTCGGGACCCTGGCCGCGGAGGTCGGGGCCACGTTCATCGACAGCGAGGCCGGCGAGGATCCGCGCCGCATCGTCGATCGCGCGCTGGACGAGGCTCGTCGATTGCACGTCGACGTGCTGCTCGTCGACACGGCGGGCCGCCTGCACGTCGATGCCGACATGATGGACGAGGTCGTGGAGGTGCACGAGCGCGCCCAGCCGCACGAGACCCTGTTCGTTATCGACAGCATGGCCGGGCAGGACGCGGTCAACGCGGCGCGGGCCTTCGGCGAGCGGCTGCCGCTGACCGGCATCGTCCTCACCAAGGCGGACGGCGATGCGAAGGGCGGTGCCGCGCTGTCGGTCAGCGAGGTGACCGGCAAACCGATTCGCTTTCTCGGCGTCGGCGAGAAGACCGACGCGCTCGAGGTCTTTCATCCGGAGCGCATGGCGTCGCGGATTCTCGGCATGGGCGACGTGCTGACGCTGGTCGAGGAGATCGAGGACAAGGTCAACCGGGACAAGGCGGAAAAGCTCGCCGGCAAGCTCAAGAAAGGGCGCGGTTTCGACCTCGGCGACCTGCGCGACCAGCTCGAGCAGATGATGAACATGGGCGGCATGGCGGCGATGCTCGAGAAGCTGCCGCTGCCGGGCAATCTCGACCCGACGGCGCTCAAGGACAAGACCAACGAGCGTGAGCTCAGGCGGCAGGTGGCCATCATCAATTCGATGACCCCGGGCGAGCGGCGCTTCCCAAAGACCATCAACGGCTCCCGCAAGCGGCGCATCGCGAGGGGCTCGGGCCTCCAGGTGCAGGATGTCAACCGCCTGCTGAAACAGCACCAGCAGATGGAACGGATGATGAAAAAGATGGCGCGCGGCGGCATGAAGAAGATGATGCGCGGCCTGGGCGGCGCCGGGCTGCCCCCCGGGATGCGGCCGGGGCGCTGACAAGTCACTGACGGGCAAGGAATTCCCTCCGCCGGCCGCGGCCGCGGGCGGCGTCGCGGGCGGCATCGCGCCAGGCCGCGCCACGCTTCACTTTCGCGGGGAAATGCGTAAAATGCGCCGTTTACCCGGGCCCGGCCCGGGTGTTGGCGTGTCCGCCTGCCCCGAACCACAACTGGAACTGCAATGGTAAGCATTCGTCTTTCGCGCGCTGGTGCGAAGAAACGGCCTTTCTATCATCTCGTCGTTACGGACAGCCGTAACCGCCGTGACGGCCGATACATCGAGCGCGTCGGATATTTCAATCCGGTCGGCACCGAGCGTGAGGAGAACCTGCGCGTCGACATCGAGCGCATCGACTACTGGCTGAGCCAGGGCGCGCAGCCGTCCGAGCGCGTCGCCGCTTTGCTTAAGGCGACCCGCAAGGCAGCGGCCGCGAGCTAGCGCGGCCGGCCGGGCGAGTAGCGCCGGGCGTGAAGCCGTGCAGGACGACAGGGCCGGGGCAGCCGGCAATACGCACGGGCCGCGGCTGATCGTATTGGGCCGCGTCGGCGCTCCCTGGGGCGTCCGTGGCTGGGTCCGGCTGGAGTCCTTCACGGAGCCGCGCGAGGCGCTGCTGGCGTATGCAGAGTGCCGGCTCCGGCGTGGTGAAGGCTGGGAAGCGGCGCGAATCGAGGAGGGCAGGAAGCAGGGCAAGTCGCTGGTCGCACGCTTCGCGGGCACCGACGATCGCGACGCGGCGATCGCGCTGCGCGGTGCGGAGATCGGCGTGCCCCGCGAGTCCTTGCCGGAGCCGGAGGAAGGCCATTATTACTGGGCCGACCTCGAGGGTCTCGCGGTGCGGCATCGCGACGGTCGCCTGCTCGGGCATGTGGCGTATCTGCTGGCGACCGGCGAGCACGACGTGCTGGTCGTTCAGGGTGAGAGGGAAGTCCTGGTCCCGTTCGTGATGGGACGCTACGTTCTCGGCGTCGATCTCGAAAACCGGGTGATAGACGTCGACTGGGAATGGGACTGAGCG
>JBFJUJ010000259.1:0-2793 GCA_041624755.1 Woeseia sp.
AGCACGCCGGCGCCGGGCGCGCGCATGCCGAAGGCGAGCGTCAGGCGACGCTCCGGTTCGACACCGATGACCTCCCAGGAGTCGACGTGGTCGCCGATGCGCAGCCGCTCTCTATCGCGTCGGCCACGTTTCAGCCCCGGGCCGCCCACGAGCCAGTCGAGCACCTCGCGCAGCGTCCACAGCCAGTCGAGATAATAGTAGCGATTGCTGCCGCCGATGGCCGAGACCACGCGCCATACGCTGGCAGCCGACGCCGCCGTCACGGCGCTGCCGCTGGCGCGCTTGGCGTAGAACGCGTAGTCGACGCGACCCTTGCGCACGGAGAAAGCGCCCTCGACCCAGCGCGCCTCGACGCGGCTGTCGCGCTCCGCGGCGAACGCTGCCTCGACGCTCTCGCGGAAATCGAGCAGCTCGAGCGGCACGAGCCACTGCAGCGCGGCGACGTCGCCGCTGAAGTCGTGCTTCAGCCCCCCGATCAGCGCCCGGGCGACGTTCGTCGGGACAGACGTCACGAACTTGAGCCAGTAGGACGACAGCCTCGGCGTCAGTACGGGGACGGGCAGGATGCGCGGGCCGCGAATGCCGGCGACGTCGGCCACCACGCGCATCATTTCCTCGTAGGTCAGCGTCTCCGGACCGACGGCATCGAAGATCCGGCCGGCGGATGCGTCGAACTGCGGCACTCGCACCAGGTAGTCGAGCAGGTTCTCGAGCGCGATCGGCGGCGACTTGGCCCGCACCCAGCGCGGCGTGATCATGACCGGCAGGTGGAAGACCAGGTCGCGCATGACCTCGAAGGCGGCCGACCCCGGACCGACGATGATGCCGGCACGCAGCTCGGTGACCGGCGTTCTGCCTTCGCGAAGTACGGCGCCGGTGTCGCGCCGCGAGATGATGTGTTCGGAGTCGGCGTCGTCCGGGACGAGGCCGCCGAGGTAGACGATGCGCCTGACGCCGGCTTGCTCCGCCGCCGCGGCGAAATTGCGGGCCGCCTCGAGGTCGAGCCGGCCGAAGTCACTGCCGGCCGCCATCGAGTGCACGAGATAATAGGCCGTGTCGATGTCCTCGAGCACGGCGTCGAGCGACCCGGGATCCAGTGCGTCGGCGGCGCGGATCTCGATGCCCTGCCAGCTGCGCGCTTCGAGTGCCTCGACGCGACGGGCCGCAGCGCGCACCGGGATGCCCTCCGCCAGCAGGCGCGGCACGAGGTTGCTGCCGATGTAGCCGCTCGCGCCGAACACCAGGTGGCGCCCCGGCCGTTGTCCGGGAGTATCGACCATGCCGGCAGGATACCGTATGCCTCGAGGGTTGGCCCGCCGGCAGACTGCGGAATCGAGCGACCTCGATCCGGGTCCGGACTGCCGTCAGGTGTAGGCCGAAACCGCGAGGATCAGCACGATGGCGCCGCCGATCGCCATCTTCGCGACCGTCCCCCACAGCCGTCCGATCGCGGCGCCGCGGCCGGCGTCGACGCTGTCGCCGAGCGCCCGCCCGGCCATCGCGTCGCCGAGCAGGGAGCCGGCGAACGCGCCCGCGCAGGCGCCGACCAGCGTGCCGAGGATCGGCACCGGCAGGGCGGTGCCGAGCACGGCCCCGACGATGCCGCCGACGATCGCGAGCGCCGCGGCACGCCGCGAGCCGCCGGCCCGTCGGCTGCCCGCGGCGCCGAAGAAGAACTCGAGGATTTCGCCGAGCAGCGCGAGCGCTGCGCTGCCGACGAGCGCCGTTGCGCTGAACATCGGCTCGCCTTGCGTAAGCCAGTCGAGAACCGCCGCGGATAGCACCATCAGCCAGGTTCCCGGCAGGTTGAACAGGATGGCGACCCAGAAGACCAGGTTGAGCAGCGTCAGGATGGAGGCGTAGACGTAGACCACCGGGCAACGCTAGCAAAAAAGCCGTCCTGACCGTAACGGCGGCCCGCTTGGCGCAACGTCACCGGGCCAGGTAGTAGAGCGTCCCGTTCCACTGCCGGTCCGTCGCAATGCGGGCCGTGGCCGGCGTCGTGCCGACGATGCCCGCGCTCGGCGTGATCGTGATGTCCGCATTCGACGCGGCGACGTTGCCGTTGGTATAGCGGAACTGGTCGACGAGCCCCGGGCCGCTCGCCAGGAAGACCCAGACTCCGGTCGTCGTATTCGCCGGCAGCGTGAAATCGCCGACGTTGACGAATGACGGCAGGTCCTGCCCGCTGCTGACTCCGCTGCCACTCGCGACCAGCGTCCAGTCCGACAGGTCGAACGTACAGTTGAACGTGCAGCCCGGCGCGGCGGTGATGGTCGCTTCGTAGCCGCCGGGCGCGGTGTAGACGTCGATGCTGAAGTCCGTGCCTGCCGGGAACGACAGGTTGACGTCGACTGACGTCACGACGATCGGGCGGCTGCCGGTCGCGACGTCGAACATGTTGCCCGTGCCGCCGTTGTTGGAATCGAAGGCGGTAGTCAGCGAGCCGGGCAGGAACACAATGTCGAAGGTCCGCACGAGGAATACGGCCATCTGCGCGCGCGTCACCGGGGCACCGGGGCAGAAGTTGCCGCCGCCGCAGCCGCCGGTGATGCCGTCGGCCGCGAGCTGCTCGATGAAGTTCGCGGCGAAGCTGCCCGGCGGTACGTCCGCGAAAACGCCGGTCGCCGGCGGCGGCACGAAACCCGCGCCGTTCGCCGCCCGCAGCAGGAACACGGCCATCTGCGCGCGCGTCACGAGGTTGTTCGGGCAGTAATTGCCGCCGCCGCAGCCGCCGGTGATGCCGTCGGCCGCGAGCTGCTCGATGAAGGCGGCGGCGAATGCGTTCGCGGG
>JBFJUJ010000260.1:0-2752 GCA_041624755.1 Woeseia sp.
GCCTCCTCGGCGCGCATCCTTTCGACGATCGCCCGGCTGCGGCGGTCTTCGGCAGGCAGGCGTTCGAGGTGGTCGCGCAGGTGATCGGCGACCTGGCGCTCGGTCTCGGCGACGAAACCCAGCGACCAGCGATCGCCGAGCACGCCGCTCGCCGCGCCGATCGCGAACGCGCCGGCGTACCAGACGGGCGCGAGCCGGCTCGGCAATGCACCGAGTTCGTCGAGGCGCTGCCCGCACCATTCGAGATGATCGCGCTCCTCGCCGGCGGCGTCGCGCAGGTGCCGGGCGGTTTCCGGGTCGCGGGCGACGGCTGCATGTCCGAGGTAGAGCGCCTGCGCCGCCACCTCGCCCGCGTGGTTGATGCGCATCAGCCCGGCGGCATGGCGCCGCTCGCGGTCTCCGAGATCGCAGTCCGCGACGTCTCGAGCAGGGTTCGGGCGACCCGCGTGACCGCCGGCGCCGGCGACCGTGCGCAGGGCGTTGTCGATAACGCCGAGCAGGCGGTCGACCGGAGTCAGGGAACGGGAACGCATCCGTAAAGTATACCCGGAAGGCAGCGAGGGTTCGCTGGTCTGGAACGGCAGCGGCGGACTGTAACAAACCGTTACAGGTGCTCGCGACCCGGCAAATCCGGCTTTATACTCCCGCCCTTCGCTAAACGGCCGGCCCGCCCCGCCGCGGACTGCGGCGGGCGGCTTGCCGCGCCGCAGGCTGCCGCGCCGGCCTGCCTGATCCTTTTTCAAACCTGGAGTAAAGCATGAACGTCCGACTGTCCGGCCTGCTGCTGTGTGCCGCCCTCGCTCCCGCGCCCGCGCTGGCGCAGGAAACCGCTGCCGGGGACGACGGGCCCTGGTCCGGCAAGTTCGCGCTCGGCTATCTCGCCACGAGCGGCAATACCGAGAGCGCGAGCCTCAATACCGCGGCGCAGATCGGCTACACGAGCGGCGCCTGGGTGCATACGCTCGATGCCACCGCGATCGGCGCCGAGGAGGAGAACACGACGACCGCCGAAGCCTACAAGGTCGGCTGGAAATCCGAGTACAACTTCTCCGAGTCCGACTTCCTGTTCGGACGGGCGATCTGGCGCAAGGACCGTTTCAGCGGCTACGATCAGCAATTCTCGCAGACGATCGGTTACGGGCGACGCCTCATCGACACCGAGAGGCACCGCCTGAACGCGGAGATCGGCGCCGGTGCGCGGCAGTCCGAGCTGCGCGACGGCACCACCGAGAACGACACGATCCTGCGGGGCGGCCTGGATTACCGCTGGCAGCTCACCGAGACCTCGCAGTTCACCCAGGACCTGTCGGTCGAATCCGGCTCGACGAACGTCTACATCGAGTCCGTGACCGCGCTGCGCACCCGCCTGCTGAACGATCTCGCGCTCGTTGCGTCCTACACGATCAAGAACAACAGCGACGTGCCCGTAGGTACCGAGAAGCGGGATACCTACACCGCCGTGTCGATCGAGTACGTGTTCTGAGCCATGTCGCCCGTGGCCGGTGACCTCGCCGGCTTCGCGACTCGAGCTCCAAGCCACTGATTTCCGGGGCAAAAGGAAGCGCCGCCGGAGCCCGCGCGGGCGCTGCCGCGGCGTGTCCCGGGGTTTGCATTGCGCCGGCCCGTCGAGTACACTTTCGCGCCTTTCGCCGAGGCAGCGCGCGGCGCGCGCCTGGCCCTGCCCGGGCGTCGCGGCCGGCACACAGCCTGCAGCGACAATCCAACTGGAAAGATTGAGATGAAAACCTTTTCCGCCAAGCCGGAAGACGTACGGCGCGACTGGTATGTCGTCGATGCGACGGGCAAGACGCTCGGGCGGCTGTCGACGGAGATCGCCCGCCGGCTGCGAGGCAAGCACAAGCCGGAGTACACGCCGCACGTCGACACCGGCGACTACATCGTCGTCGTGAACGCCGACAAGATCCGCGTAACCGGTAACAAGATGAAGGACAAGATGTACCACCGCTACACCGGCTACATCGGCAACCTGAAATCGATGCCGCTCGAGAAGCTGATGGCGCAGGCGCCCGAACGGGCCATCGAGTTCGCCGTGAAGGGCATGCTGCCGCGCAACCCTCTCGGCCGCAAGATGCTGTCGAAGCTGCGCGTGTTCGCCGGGCCGGAGCACACCCACCAGGCCCAGCAGCCGCAGCCACTGGACATCAACGCCTGAGGTCGTTCGCCACGCGAACCGAGCCATGACCGGAACTGACAGAGACCAGAATCGATGAGCACTACACACTTTTACGGCACCGGGCGGCGCAAGACGTCGACGGCGAGGGTCTACCTCGTGCCCGGCAAGGGCGAGATCACGGTCAACGACCGGCCGCTCGACCGCTTTTTCGGACGCCAGACCGCTCGCATGATCGTGCGCCAGCCGCTCGAACTGACGAACCTGCGCGACAACTTCGACGTCAGGGTGACGGTATCCGGCGGTGGCACCACCGGCCAGGCCGGCGCCATCCGGCACGGGCTGACGCGCGCGCTCTTGGCGTACGACGAGTCGCTGCGGCCCGGCCTGCGCAAGGCGGGCTTCGTGACCCGCGATGCGCGCGAGGTCGAGCGCAAGAAAGTCGGCCTGCGCAAAGCGCGCCGGGCCACGCAGTTCTCGAAGCGGTAAGCCGGCAAGAATCGTCGGGCACCCGCGTGCCCGCAGGGTCTTGGGGGATCGTCTAGCGGTAGGACTGCGGACTCTGACTCCGCCAACCCAGGTTCGAATCCTGGTCCCCCAGCCAAAAAAAAGAAGGGGCCC
>JBFJUJ010000261.1:0-2743 GCA_041624755.1 Woeseia sp.
CGCGGTGGCCTGCCGGCAGAGCGTGCCGATCACGTCGTCGGCTTCGACGCCCGCAACGCGCAACAGCGGCAGGCCCATGGCTTCCACGGCCTCGAGCAGCGGCGCGAGCTGCTCGCGCAGTTCGTCCGGCATCGGCGGGCGGTTGGACTTGTATTCCTCGAACAATTCGTCGCGGAAGGTCTTGCCCGAGGCATCGAACACGACGGCCACGTGGTCCGCCGGCTGCTCCCGCAGCAGCTTGTTCAGCATGTTGAGCACGCCGTGCAGCGCACCGGTCGGCTCGCCCTTCGCCGTCGTCAGCGGGGGCAGCGCGTGGAAAGCGCGGAACAGGTACGACGAGCCGTCCACGAGGACGAGTTTGCGGTCGCTCATGCCGGGAATCCGTCAGCGCTGTTTCTTCTCGTCCCGCTCGTCCTCGTCCTCATCGTCGGGCACCGTGGACGCGTTCGTGCTCGGCACCTCGCTCTTGACTTCGCTGGGATTGCCGGGCAGGTACAGCGGGCCCTTCTGCCCGCAGCCGGCGATCGGCAGCACGCACAGCAGGGCGGCAAACAGGCGTCGGGACTGGGTCATGGCGGTCTACCGGGGACGGGACAGCCGCATGGTATACCAGACGGCGGAGCCGGGCAGCAGCGTCAGGCCTGCCCGCTGCCCGCGTAACGCGCGGCAACGCGCCGATAGGCCTCGCGAAACGGGATGCCTTCGTCCGTGACCAGCCGGTAGGCAGCCTCCGTCGCGTCGAGGCTCTCGTCGAGACGGATGTTCTCGGGACGGAACTCCATGCGCGTCACGAGGTAGGCCATGATGTCGCAGCTTTCGATCGTCAGGTCGATGCCGCGGAACAGCGGCGCCTTGATGCGCTGGGCGTCGCGCTGGAAGCCGGACGGCAGCTTGGCGGTCAGCATCAGGCATTCCTGCAGGCAGGCCTGCACTGTCGCCGTCGCGCCGCGCACGAGTTCCAGTACGTCCGGGTTGCGCTTCTGCGGCATGATCGACGAGCCGGTGGTCACTTCGTCGGCGAGCGCGACGAAGCCGAACTCCTGCGTGTAGAAGAGCAGCAGGTCGGAGGCCATGCGTCCCAGGTCCTGCATAAGAAGCGTGAGCTCGAACAGCAGGCCGGCTTCGGCCTTGCCGCGCGAGAGCTGCACCGCGGTGACCGGCGCCTGCGTGACCTCGAAGCCGAGCGCCGCGGTCGTCGCTTCGCGATCGAGATCGAGTCCGGGCGTGCCGTAGCCGGCCGCGCTGCCGAGCGGGTTCTTGTCGATGCGTCGCAGGCAGGCCGCGAGACCCGCGAACGCGTCGTCGAAAGCCTCGGCGAAGCCGCCTGCCCACCAGCCGACCGACGAGGGCATCGCCGGCTGCATGTGCGTATAGCCGGGCAGCGCGACGTCGCCCTGCCGGTCCACGAGCCCGGCGAGGGCCTCGTTCAGACCCTGGACGCTCGCCTGCACCGCGCCGACGGCGTCGCGCAGGTAGAGCCGCAGCGCCGTCAGCACCTGGTCGTTGCGCGAGCGCCCGAGATGCAGGCGCCCGCCGGCGGCGCCGATCAGCGCCGTCAGGCGCGACTCGAGCGCGGTGTGTACGTCCTCGTCCTCGAGCTCGATCCGCCAGCCGCCCGCGGCAAACTGCCTGGCGAGTTCCTCGAGGCCGTTACAGATGGCGTCGCAGTCCGCCTTGCCGAGCAGCCGCTGGTCTTCGAGCATCCGCGCGTGCGCGATCGAGCCGCGGACGTCGTAGTCGACGAGGCGGCCGTCGAGCAGGTGATCCTCGCCCGCCGTGTAGCGCAGCACTCTCTGGTCGAGCGGCAGGCCCTTCTCCCACAGCCGGCTCACGACGCCTCCCCGCCGACCTGCTGTTCGGCCGGCGTCAGCGCGGCGATGTCGGCGACGACCAGGGTGCCGGTGCCCTCGTTCGTGAACACCTCGAGGAGCAGGCTGTCGGGCAGCTTCCAGGAGATGATGTGCACGCGTTTTACGCCGTCGGCGATCGCCGCGTCGATCGCGGCCGCCTTCGGCAGCATGCCGTCCGCCAGTTTGCCGTCGTTGCGCAACCGCGCGAGGCCGGCGCGGTCGATGTAGGAGATCAGCGACTGCGGATCGTCGCGGTCACCGAGTATCCCGGGTGCGCCGGTCGCCAGGATGAGCTTCTCCGCGCCGAGTTCCGCCGCGATCGCCGCTGCGACGGTATCCGCGTTGATGTTCAGCAGGGTGCCCGCAGCGTCGCAGGACAGCGGGCTCACGACCGGCATCAGCCCGTTGTCGAGTTGCTTGCGCAGCACGTCGGCGTCTACCGCGTCGATGTCGCCGACGAAACCGTAGTCGACCGACTCGCCGCCTTCCGTCGCGACCGGCGGACGCCGGTGCGCGCGGATCAGCCCGGCATCGACGCCGCTGATGCCGACGGCCGGGATCTCGAGGTCGCGGCAGGCGGCGAGCACGCGGGTGTTGATCTGGCCGTTGAGGACCATCGTGGCGACGTCCAGGGATGGCGCGTCGGTGACGCGGCGGCCGTCGATGAAGCGCGTATCGAGACCGAGCGCCGCGGCGAGTTCTGTCGACTGCGGACAGCCGCCGTGCACCAGCACGACGAGGATGCAGACCTGGTACAGGATACCGACCTGCTCCATCAGAGCGCGCGTCGACACCGCGTCGGCGAAAATTTCGCCGCCGGCCTTCAGCACCAACTCCTTGCCCTTGAACAGCCGGATGTAGGGCGCCGCGTGCTTCAGTGCCGAGACGATGAC
>JBFJUJ010000262.1:0-2732 GCA_041624755.1 Woeseia sp.
CAGAACTGGTACCCGGGCGACGAGGAAGGCCGCGGCGGCATCTACAACTTCGTCACCAAGCGCGGTGACTGCCGCGGCGCCAACTCGAAGATCTCCTGGACGCAGGTCGAGACCGGCTCGGCGATCACCTGGAAGTACCCGAGCTGCATCCTGCGCGGCGAGAATTCCGTCGGCGAGTTCTACTCGGTCGCTGTTGCCAACAACATGCAGCAGGCGGACACCGGCACGAAGATGATCCACATCGGCCGAAACAGCCGCTCGACGATCGTCTCCAAGGGCATCTCGGCGGGCCGCGCGCAGCAGGCCTACCGCGGCCTGGTGCGGGTGATGCCGCAGGCGGAGAACGCGCGCAACCACACGCAGTGCGACTCGCTGCTGATCGGCAAGGAGTGCGGCGCGCACACCTTTCCGTACATGGAGATCCGCAACCCGAGCGCCAGGGTCGAGCACGAAGCGACGACGTCGAAGATCTCCGAGGACCAGCTTTTCTATTGCCGCCAGCGCGGCATTTGCGAGGAAGACGCCGTCAACATGATCGTCAACGGCTTCTGCAAGGAAGTATTCCGCGAACTGCCCATGGAGTTCGCCGTCGAGGCACAGGCACTGCTCAACGTGAGCCTCGAAGGCGCGGTGGGCTAGACAGGAAAGGTCACGCAATGCTGAAGATCGAGAATCTCAAGGCCCGTATCGGCGATACGGAAATCCTGAAGGGCATTACCCTGGAGGTGAAGCCGGGCGAGGTGCACGCCATCATGGGGCCGAACGGCTCCGGCAAGAGCACGCTCGCGCAGGTCATCGCCGGCCACCCGGACTACGAAGTGACCGGAGGCAGCATCACCTACCTCGGCAACAATCTGCTGGACATGGAACCCGAGGAGCGTGCGCGCGACGGCGTCTTCCTCGGATTCCAGTACCCGGTGGAGATCCCCGGCGTCAACAACGCCTACCTGCTGAAGGCGGCGCTGAATGCGCGCCGCAAGGCTGCCGGCGAGGACGAGATCGACGCCTTCGAGTTCATGCAGCTCGCGAAGGCGAAGATGAAGCTCCTCGACATGGATCCGGGATTCCTGAACCGCGGCGTCAACGAAGGTTTCTCCGGCGGCGAGAAGAAGCGCAACGAGATCCTGCAGATGGCGGTGCTGGAGCCGAAGCTCGCCGTACTCGACGAGACCGACTCCGGACTGGACATCGATGCGCTGAAGGCCGTCGCGGGCGGCGTCAACGCGCTGCGCGGCCCGGAGCGCGCCATCGTGCTCGTCACCCACTACCAGCGCCTGCTCAACTACATCGAACCGGATTACGTCCACGTGCTGTCGGAGGGACGTATTGCCCGGTCCGGCGACAAGTCGCTGGCCCTGAAGCTCGAGGAGCAGGGCTACGACTGGGTGCGCGAGGCCGCGAACGCATGAGCAGGGCCGAGCTCAGGACGACGCTGCTGGAAGCCGCCGAGGCACGACTGCCCGCGGACGGCCTGCAGGCGGTGCGACAGCGCGCTCTGGCCGCCCTGCCCGAGCAGGCGTTCCCGTCCACGCGCGACGAGGACTGGAAGTACACCAATCTCGCGCCGGCGGTCGAATTGAGCAACGACTGGCTGGCGAGCCTCGCCGCCGGCGACGCACCGAGCTCGGCGGCGACGCCGGCTGCGCTGCCGGATATCGATGCTCACCTGCTGGTGCTGGCCGACGGCCTCGTCGACGAGCTGGCGCTGCGGCGCGTCGCGGAGGAAGCCGGCGACGCGCTTCGACTCTCGAGGCTGCGCGACCGGGCCGCGTCGGTCAGCGCGGACGGGCCGCTCGACGCCCTGAACGCGGCCCTGCTGCAGGACGGGCTGCACATCGTGGTACCCGCAGGACTCAGGCTGGACCGGCCGCTCGCTATCGTCTACGCCGATGGCGCCGCGGCGGCCAGCCAGTCGCGCGTGGTGATTGAAATCGAACCCGGCGCCTCGCTCGAGCTGGTGGAATACCACGCCGCGGGCGGCGGCGATCGCCATTTCGCCAACGGCGTGACCCAGCTCGCCGTCGGCGCCGGCGCCCATGCGGCGTACCTGCGCATCCAGGCGCGGCCCGGCAGCCACGTGCAGGTCGGCAAGCTCGCTGCGACGCTCGAGCGCGACGCGACGCTCGACTACGCCTCGTTCGACCTGGGAGGCCGTCTCGTGCGCCAGGATGTGTTCGCTGACATCACCGGTGCCGGCGCTGCCGTGCACCTGCACGGCCTCTACCTCGCCGACGGTGACCAGCACATCGACAATCACACGCGCATCGATCACCGCGTCGGGCCCGCGGCGAGCCGCGAGGAATACCGCGGCATTCTCAACGGCCGCGCCCGCTGCGTCTGGAACGGCAAAGCCATCGTGCACGAAGGCGCCGACGGCACCGACGCCGAGCAGGCGAACCACAACCTGCTGCTGTCGGACAAAGCGGAAGTCGACACCAAGCCGGAACTCGAGATCTATGCCGAGGACGTCAAGTGCAGTCACGGGGCGACCGTCGGCCAGCTCGACAAGACGGCGCTACATTACCTGCGCACGCGCGGGCTCGGGCGCGAGCAGGCGGCGTGGCTGCTCACGCGGGCCTTCGCGGCACGGGTGTCGGCCAGACTTCCGATCGATGCGCTGCGCGCCCATGTCGACGCGCTGATCGACCACCGCCTCGACGAACTGCAGGAGAACGCTTCGTGAGTACCCCCGTGATCATCCCGGCTGACGAGGCCCGACCGGCCTCACGTGA
>JBFJUJ010000263.1:0-2710 GCA_041624755.1 Woeseia sp.
ACGCTGCTTACGACCCGCTGCGGACGTCACAATAAATCGCTGACGGCTTCAGCAAATATGTCGATTGTGGCTGCGGCCTCCGGTTCCCCGGTAATGCGAAGCTCAATCACTGACTTCGGTCCGTCGACAACCTGCATGACCGTAAACGCCAGGAACTCGCAGCACTGCCGTTCCAGGCTGATGAAATTCTCGAGATCAGCTCGCAGTGAGCGGCCGCCATCGAGTGTCAATACCAGGCCGTTTTCGTCGCGTCTCGCGGCTGTAATCTTCGGCAGCAAGGTCCGGCGCGCCAAGGCCCGCCGCTCGTGAAATTCCGCGTCGTTCAACGAGCAGGCGACTGCGGCACCATCATCGAGTCGTTTCATGTCAGTCGCGATCAACAGGATCCCGGGCCGATTATAGACGAGCCCGTCCTGGCTGACCGAGGTTCGGCTCCCCTCGACGGCGATGACTTGTTAATGGTCATCCATCAACCGAATTGCGGCCTCGTGCGCCGCGCGGAATTGACCATCGGGCCTGCGAAGATCGGCGACATGCGCATGCTGCGCACCGTTGTCGGCGGCGCGACGGATTAGGTCGCGGAGTAGCCGCAGCCATCATCGATTGCACCGGCTGGCACCTGCCGCACGAAAGTTGACCATCTGCTCTAATCGGTCGCACACCGCTTGCGCGGCGAGGCCGGTCCGGCTGTACTTTCATTGTTGGCTCTTACAGGCCAATCCGGCTTCGCGCGTGGGTACCGATGATGCTGACGCCGCACGCAATCCTGGCGATCCTGCTGACGATCGCCGCACTGGTGCTCATGTCACGCGACAGCGTGCGTCTCGAGCACGCGAGCGTCGCGATCCTGGTCGTCATGGTCGCCGTCTTCGAACTGTTCCCGGTCAGCGCGCCGGAGCCCCTGCGCGGCGCCCATTTCCTCGCAGGCTTCGGCAACGAGGCCCTGATCACGGTTTGCCTGCTGCTGATCATGGCCCGTGGCGTCGAGGCGAGCGGCGCGCTGCGCCCTCTCGGGCGCCTGCTGACGGCGCTGTGGCTCAGGAACCGCTCGCTGGCGCTGCTCGCCACGCTGATTGTCGCCGCGTTCATCAGCGCGTTCGCGAACAACACGCCGATCGTCGTGATGCTGCTGCCGATCCTCGTCGGCGTCGCGCACCGAACCGGCCTGCCACCGTCGAAGATGTTGATGCCGGTGGGCTTCGCGACGATCGTCGGCGGCATGAGCACGACGATCGGCACGTCGACCAACCTGCTGGTCGTGTCGATCGCGGCGGACCTCGGCATGCCGCGCTTCGGCATGTTCGATTTCGCGCTGCCCGCCGTCCTGGCCGGCATGCTCGGCATCCTGTACCTGTGGCTCGCACTGCCGCCGCTGTTGCCCGAGCGCAGTACGCTGCTGGAGGACGCGGAGCCGCGCATCTTCGATTCTTCGCTGACTATAGCGAGCGGCAGCGCGCTAGCCGGCCGCAGCCTGCCGCAGGCCATGAGCCTGCTCGGACAGGGCGTGCGCATCACCAAGGTCGAGCGCGGCGCCGGGCTCGAGCTCGCGCGCCTGCCGACGCTGACGCTGGAGGCCGGCGACCGCGTGTGTATCCGGGGCACGCCGGAGAAGATCCGCTTCGCGCACGACCAGGCCGGCAGCACGCCGACGGCCGGCCACCTGCAGCCGGCGGGGGACGAGCGCCTCGTCGAGATCGTCGTGACGGCCGATTCGCCGCTGCACAACAAGCGCCTGAGCCAGCTGCAGCCCGACACGCTGCGCGGACTCGCGCCGATCGGCTGGTTCCGGCCGGGCCAGCGGTCCGGCAAGCGGCTCGAACAGTTCACGGACCCGCTCTTGCGCACCGGCGACGTGCTGCTGATGCAGGGCCCGCGACAGGACGTGCAGGCCCTGATGGAGACGTCGCGGATCCTGATCCTCGCGCGCACCATTCACGTGCCGAGACTCTCGAAGGCGCCGCTGTCGCTCGCGATAATGGCGGGCGTCGTGCTGTTCGCCGCGCTCGGCGTGCTGCCGATCTCCGCGGGAGCCCTGTGCGGCGTCGGACTCATGCTGGTCACGCGCTGCCTCACCTGGAACGAGGCCTTCGCCGCCATCGACACGCGCCTCGCGCTGGTGATCGCGGCGAGCCTCGCACTCGGGACGGCGCTCGAGCAAACCGGCGCCGCCGCCTGGGTGGCGCATTCCCTCCTCGGGATCATCGCCGGGCTGCCGCCGCCGCTGATCCTGAGCGTGCTGCTGCTGGTAACGGCGCTGCTGACCGAGGTGGTCACCAATAACGCGGTCGCGGTGATCGCAACCCCGATCGCATTCAGCGTCGCCACGGAGCTCGGGCTGCCGCCAGCCCCGTTCGTCCTCGCGATCCTGTTCGGCGCCAACATGAGCTACCTGACGCCGATCGGCTACCAGACCAACATCCTGGTCATGAGCGCCGGGGGCTACCGTTTCAGCGACTTCTTCCGCGGCGGCTTGCCCCTGCAGATCCTGCTCTGGATCGCGCTGTCGGCGCTGCTGACCTGGTACTACCTGTAGCGGCCGCGTTTTCGCCCCTCAGGCGAGGAACCCGAGGTCGCGCACCGCGAAGTTGCCGAGATGCGGCGCGACGACATCCAGATCGGCGTCGTCGACGCCGAACCAGCGCGCCAGCGTCGCCGCGTACTGGTCGGCGGAGGTCGACGGGATCATGCGGCCGCCGCCGACGTCCTCGGG
>JBFJUJ010000264.1:0-2710 GCA_041624755.1 Woeseia sp.
CCGAGACGCCGCCGTTCCATCACGACGAGCACGCCAACGAGGAGCTCAGGCTCAAGCACCGCTATCTCGACCTGCGTCGCGAATCGATGCTGGAAAACCTGAGGCTGCGCCATCGCGTCACCCGCGCGATGCGCAGTTTCCTCGACGACAACGGTTTCGTCGACGTCGAGACGCCGATGCTGACGCGCGCGACGCCCGAGGGCGCGCGCGACTACATCGTCCCGAGCCGCACGCATCCCGGCAAGTTCTTCGCGCTGCCGCAGTCGCCGCAGATCTTCAAGCAGCTCCTGATGATGTCCGGGCTCGACCGCTACTACCAGATCGTGCGCTGCTTCCGCGACGAGGACCTGCGCGCCGACCGCCAGCCTGAATTCACGCAGCTCGATATCGAGCTCTCGTTCGTCGACGAGGACGACGTGACCGGCCTGATGGAGGAGCTCGTCCGCCACCTGTTCAAGACGGTGATGGACGCCGAGCTGCCGTCGCCGTTCCCGCGCATGTCCTACGCGGAGGCGATCGAGCGCTTCGGCTCCGACAAGCCGGACCTGCGTATCGACCTCGAACTCGTCGAGGTCGCGGACCTGATGCAGGGCGTGGATTTCAAGGTGTTCGCCGGGCCGGCGAGCGACCCGGAAGGCCGCGTCGCGGCGCTCAGGGTGCCGGGCGGCGGGGCGCTGACGCGCAAGGAGATCGACGACTACACGGCCTATGTCGCGCGCTACGGCGCGAAGGGCTTAGCCTACGTCAAGGTCAACGACGCGGGCGCCGGGCGCGACGGGCTGCAGTCGCCGATCCTCAAGTTCCTGCCCGATGAGGCGGTCAGCGGCATACTCGAGCGCACGGGCGCCGCGGACGGCGACATCCTGTTCTTCGGTGCGGACAAGGCGCAGGTCGTCAACGATGCCCTGGGCGCGCTGCGCGTGGCGATCGGCCGGGACCGCGGCCTGGTCGCCGACGGCTGGGCGCCGCTGTGGGTCGTGGACTTCCCGATGTTCGAGAAGGACCGCACGACCGGCCGCTGGACCTCGCTGCATCATCCGTTCACGTCGCCGGCCACGGACGATCCCGCGGAGCTCCGGGCAGCGCCGGACCGCGTGCTGTCGCGCGCCTACGACATGGTGCTGAACGGCTCCGAGGTCGGCGGCGGCTCGATCCGTATCCACGACCAGGCGATGCAGTCGGCGGTGTTCGAGCTCCTGTCGATCGGGCCCGACGAGGCCGAGGAGAAGTTCGGCTTCCTGCTGCGCGCGCTGAAATACGGCTGCCCGCCGCACGGCGGCATCGCGTTCGGTCTCGACCGCCTGGTCATGCTGATGGCCGGCGCCGACAGCATCCGCGACGTCATCGCCTTCCCGAAGACGCAGACCGCCCACTGCCCGCTGACGAACGCCCCGGGCGAAGTCTCCGCGGAGCAGCTGAAGGAGGCCGGCATCCGCCTGCGCAAGGCGCGCACCGAATAGGCGCGGCCGGCCGCGCCGCAGCCCGCTATCGGGCCGCGACGTAAACGACGGCGGTCCGCGCGGGAACGGACAGCGTGACGCTCCCCGCCGGGTCGGACGAGGCCGCCTGCGCGGCGCCGAACACGGCGGAAAAAGTCGACGACGGGCAGGCGCTCGCGGCGCTGACGATCTCCGAGACGGCGCCGTAGTTGATGGCGACGACTGCGCAGGCCGATTCGTCCGTGCGCGTGAGAACGAGCACCGCGTCGCCGCCGTCTGCCTGGACCTCGAGCGCACCGCCGCCGATGACGGGATAGCGCCTGCGTGCGTCGAGCAGGGCGCGGTAGTGGGCGAGCAGGGAGGCCGGGTCGGCCGAATGCCGCGCGACGTTGTGGGTCTGCGAGTTGCCGGCGAGCGCGCGAAACGGCCCGGCCGTCGAGAAGCCGGCGGTCAGCGGGTCGTCGGTCCAGCTCATCGGCGCGCGCAGCGCATGATCTCCGCTCAGCCCGGCCGCGCTGGCCATGCCGACCTCCTCGCCGTAGTAGACGAAGGGGTTCTGCGCCGCGAGCAGGTAACTCGCGGCAGCCATGCGGTACTGCTCCTCGTTGCCGCCAAGCTGGTCGAATACCCGGGCGCCGGCGAAGCTGTCGTGATTGGCGAGGAAAAGCGGCATGCGATCCGCCGCCGCGAGCCGGAGCTGGCCGACGAATCCTCCGTCGACGCTGTCGCCGCGGGCCGATTGCAGGATCGCGCCCTGCACGCCGAACGCGAAGGCGCGGCCGCATGACGCATCGGCGGCGTAGTCGGCCGGCGCCGACGGCGCCTCGCAGACGGCGTAGCGCTTGCCGTATTGTTCGATGAGGGCGCGGACATCGGCGAGCAGGGCGTGATTCCGCGGCGAATCCTCCCACGCGGCGGGACCGTCCTCGAACAGCACGCCGACGGCGTCGAAGCGGAAGCCGTCGACGCCCTTGTTGAGCCAGAATCTCAGGTTGTTCCTGTGGAACTCGACGACCTCCGGGTTCGTGAGGTCGAAATCGGGCATCAGCGGCGAAAAGATGCCGTAGTACCAGCCGTTGCCGTTGTTGCGCCACGGGTCGCCGGCGAAGGTGTTCCAGCCCTGCGGCCGATTGTCCCGCCAGACGAACCAGTCACGCTTGTCGTTGCCGGCGCCGGTCGACGCATCGAGGAACAGCGGGTTCGTGCTGCTCGCGTGATTCATCACGTAGTCGATGATGACGGCGATGCCGCGTGCGTGGGCGGCCGCCAGC
>JBFJUJ010000265.1:0-2665 GCA_041624755.1 Woeseia sp.
GAAACAGGTCATGCTGCGGCAGCTCGATTACCACTGGAAAGAGCATCTTGCGGCGATGGACCACCTGCGGCAGGGCATCGGCCTCAGGAGCTACGCGCAGAAAAACCCGAAGCAGGAATACAAGCGCGAAGCATTCGAGATGTTCGGCGCGATGCTGGAGCAGGTCAAACACGACACGATCAGCATCCTGGCGCGGATTCGCATCCAGAGCGAACAGGAGCTCGCCGAGATGGCCGAGCAGCGCCGCCGCCGTGAGGCGATGCAGTTCCAGCACCCGCAGGCGTCGGCCCTCGGACAGGCGCCGGCGAGCGCGGCCCCGCCTCCGGGTGCGGCCCAACAGGCGGCGGCCGCACCCGTCGTCACGCCGTTCAAGCGTCCGACGCGCAAGGTCGGGCGCAATGAGCCCTGTCCGTGCGGATCGGGCAAAAAATACAAGCAGTGTCACGGCAAGTTGACCTGATTCGCTTCAATGTCGTCGCCGGCATCCTGCTGGATTCGTCCGGCCGTGTACTGATCAGCGAGCGCGTCGACGACGGCCCGTTCCACGGCCTGTGGGAATTCCCGGGCGGCAAGATCCGCGACAGCGAGGCGGCCGACGCGGCGCTGGAGCGCGAACTCGTCGAGGAGATCGGCGTCGAGATCGTGAAGAGCGAACGTTTTCTGGCGCTGGCGCACACCTATCCCGATCGTCACGTTGATATCGAGTTCCATCTCGTGCGGGAGTGGCGCAACGAACCGGCGGGCCTCGAGGGGCAGGCCCTGAAATGGGTATTGAAGGATGCGCTCGACGGCGAAGCGCTGCTGCCGGCGGACCTGCCGGTGATCGAGGCCCTGAAAGCGCTCTAGCCCGTGCCGGGCCCCCGGCCGCTGCCCGGGCACCCCCCCGGCGGGCTTAGCAAATACTCAGCTGAAACGGCACGTCGTGACCGGTCTGCACGGCGCGGCGCTCGATCGACGACCACTCGAGGAAGCGCAGCGTGAAGCGATGCTGGCTGCCGCTGATCTCCGGAAACAGATTCGAGCTGGCGGGCAGACTGACGCGCAGCAGCCGGCAGCTCGCGTCCTTCTGCATGTTGTGCTGATACATGCCGTTGATCGCGACCTTGTCCGTCGGCTGTGCGCTCTCCCGCGTCAGCCACAGTATCTCGACGACGGCATCGCACAGCGGCCGGATGTCCTCGAGCCAGCGATCCAGATCGAGCCGGCGGCGCTCGTAGGGCTGCCGCAGCCAGTGGCTGTATTCCGGAAGGTCGAACTCGCAGGTGCCGCCGGGGATTGCGCTGCGGTGTTTGATCGCGCTCAGGAACTCGCTGTCCCTGATCGTCTGCAGGAAGCCGGTGCCGATCGCCGTGAGCTGATCGCGGTTGGCCACGAGGTTCGAGACGAGCGCGTCGAGCCGCCGCCGGTCGACGCCCGGCTGGCTGACGTACTTCTGCAGCGCGACGAGCTGGAAGTCGAGCTCCTTGTGCACTTCGCTGCGGACGTCGCCGCGGGACAGGATCGCGACGATCTCGAGAAGCGTCGATATCGTGGCGCGGGTGGCCCAGTCGGTCTCGAGCTCACAGTTGTAGGTGAGCTGCTGATAGAGAAACTCGAGGCGCAGGAAAGTGCGCATGCGTTCGCTGAGCGGCTGTTCGTAGAAGGCCGTGTCGCTGGCCGTATCGACCAGCACGTTTCCCGCGGGTTTCGCCATCGTTATATTTTGCGCCTCCGACCGGAGCGGGGCAAATCGGCGCTACCGTCGCCAATCGGCGACAGAGTGTTCGGCGAGGATGTAGCTCATGCGCCGGCCCTGGCAAGCGCCAGGTAGCGGCGGTGCAGCGATTCGACCTGCGAGAGCGTATCGTTCAGGTCGCCATCGTTTCTGACGACGTCGTCCGCGATGGCGAGCCGTTCCTCGCGGCTGGCCTGCGCCGCGAGCATGCGTCGCGCCTGGCCTTCGGTCTCGGCGTCGCGCGCCATAAGGCGCTGTATCTGGGTTTTTTCGTCACAGTCCACGACGACGACGCGGTCGACAAAGCCGCGCATCGGAGACTCCACGAGCAGCGGCACGACGATGACCTGATAGTCGCCGCCCGCCGACGCGGCCGCGCGTCTGGTCGCATCCCGGATACAGGGGTGCAGGATGCGTTCCAGACGGGTCCGGGCATCTTCGTCGGCGAATACGATGCGGCGCATCGCGGCACGGTCGAGGCGGCCGTTCTCGGCGATGACGGCATCCCCGAACTCATGCCGTATCTCGTCCAGCGCAGGCTGCCCGGGTTCGACCACCTCGCGCGCGATCACATCCGTATCGATGATCACTCCGCCGAGGCCGGCAAACATATCGGCCACGGTCGATTTGCCGCTGGCGATCCCGCCGGTGAGGCCGATGCGCAGGGGGCCTGGCGGCCTGTCGTGCGGCGTACTCATGTCAGAAAGGCAGCTTCAGGAGCGACTTGATGGGGTCACCGGCGATCAGCGCCAGCCATCCCGCCGCGGCCAGGAACGGACCGAACGGGATCGGCACCTGGCGGTCCCGGCCGCGGAACACGATCAGGGCAATACCGACGGCGGCGCCGACGACGGCCGACAGGATCACAATCGTGAACAGGTACTGATAGCCCAGCCAGGCGCCGAGCGCCGCCAGCAGCTTGAAGTCGCCGTAGCCCATGCCCTCCTTGCC
>JBFJUJ010000266.1:0-2646 GCA_041624755.1 Woeseia sp.
GCACGAGGCCATCGGCGACCAGCTCACCTGCGTGTTCGTCGATCACGGCCTGCTGCGGCTGGACGAGGGCGACCAGGTCATGGAGACCTTCGCACGGCACCTCGGCGTCAATGTCATCCGCGTCAACGCGGCCGAGCGCTTCTTCGCGGCGCTCGAGGGCGTCAGCGACCCGGAGGAGAAGCGCAAGATCATCGGCCGCGAGTTCATCGCGGTGTTCGACGAGGAGGCGCACAAGCTCACGGACACGGACTGGCTGGCGCAGGGCACGATCTACCCGGACGTGATCGAATCGGCGGGCGCGAGCACCGGCAAGGCGCACGTCATCAAGTCGCATCACAACGTCGGCGGACTGCCCGAGCAGATGCGCATGCAGCTCGTCGAGCCGCTGCGCGAGCTGTTCAAGGACGAGGTGCGCAAGATCGGCGTCGAGCTCGGCCTGCCGCCGGCGATGGTGTACCGGCACCCGTTCCCCGGCCCGGGCCTCGGCGTGCGCGTGCTCGGCGAGGTGACGCCCGCATTCGTGCACAAGCTGCAGCTCGCCGACGACATCTTCATCCAGGAACTCAGGAAGCACGGGCTGTACGACAAGGTGAGCCAGGCGTTCGCGGTGTTCCTGCCGGTGCGCTCGGTCGGCGTCATGGGCGACGGCCGCCGCTACGACTACGTCATCGCGCTGCGCGCGGTCGAGACGATCGACTTCATGACCGCGCGCTGGGCGCGGCTGCCCTACGAGTTCCTCGAGCTCGTCTCCCTGCGCATCATCAACGAGGTCGACGGCATCTCGCGCGTCGCCTACGACATCTCCGGCAAGCCGCCCGCGACCATCGAGTGGGAATAGTGCAGCACCCCGACGGTGCCGCTTCCCGGATTTCTCGCCAGAAAGGGATGGCGGGGCAGGCCGGTGTCTCCCGCGGACAGCGTCAATGAGCGCCTGGACCGACATCGAGCGGGCGTACATGCGCACCGCGCTCGAGCTGGCCCGCGAGGCAGCGGAAGAGGGCGAGGTGCCGGTCGGCGCCGTCGTCGTCCGCGCAGGCGAAGTAATCGGCCGCGGCGCGAACAGCCCGCTGGCCGACAGTGACCCGAGCGCGCATGCGGAGATCAACGCGCTCCGCGAGGCCGGCCGCCACGCCGGCAACTACCGGCTGACCGACTGCGAGCTCTTCGTCACCCTCGAGCCCTGTGCGATGTGCGTCGGCGCGATGCTGCACGCGCGCATCCGGCGCCTCGTATTCGGCGCCTACGACGACAAGGCCGGCGCCGCCGGCAGCGTGCTCGACCTGACCGCCGAGCGTCGCCTCAATCATCGCCTCGAGGTGACGGGCGGCCTGCTGGCGGAGGAGTGCGCCGCGCTGCTGGCCGACTTCTTCGCCGCTCGCCGCTAGCCCGCGCAATCGGTGACGGATGCGGGCTAGCGCTCCATGAAGGCGACGCGGACGCCGAGGAACACGAGCAGCCCGCCGAACATCCGGTGAACGGCGATCTGCCAGCGCTCGATGAAGCGCTTGAGTCCCGGTCGGTCCAGCGTGAAGACGAACACGATCCAGAACAGCGCGCTGACGGTTACGGTGGTCGCGATCAGCAACAGCATGCCAGCGGCCGACGTGCCCGGCTCGATGATGACCGTGAACAGGCCTAAGTAGAACAGCGTGCCTTTCGGGTTGAGCAGGTTGTTCACGAAGCCCTGCAGGAACCAGCCCCGCTCCGTCCGTCGTGACGTTGCCACCCCGGGATCGAGGCGTTCGGTGCCGGCGCGGAAGCTCGCAATGCCGAGCCACAGCAGGTAGGCGGCGCCGGCATACTTCAGCACGTTGAACGCCAGGATGCTCTGCGAGATCAGCCAGCCGATGCCGGCGACGCAGTAGCTGATGTGCACGAGATTGCCGCTGAGTATGCCGAGCGATGTCGACATGCCGCCACCGCGGCCGCCGACCAGCGTATTGCGCAGCACGAGCACCATGTCGGGTCCGGGGCTCACCATGATGAGCAGCGTCACGCCGATGATGATCAGGACCTGGTCGAGCATGCGGACTCCGCCGGTGGGACGTCGAGGGGATTATTTCCGAATCCGGCCGGACCGGCCAGCTAACGACGCCAGATTGCAGGCTGACCGAGCCACGACGGATGACCCGGGCAGCGGTGCGGCAGGTCATGCGTTTCGTATTGCTCGCCGCAGGACGACAGGGCCGGTCAGCAGGTAGTCGAATCGCTCCCTTCCGGCGGCGCGGTGCATTCGCTGCTGGCGACCTCGAAGGAGTCGTCGTCGGCGCCGCCGTCTTCTTCGGGCGGCTCGCCCTCGGTCAGCCAGCGCATGATGTTGTAATAGCGGCGGATGTTGTCGACGTACAGAACCGGCTCCCAGCCGCGCGCGTAGCCGTACTCCAGGCGCGAGTACCATTTCTTCTGCGCGAGCAGCGGCAGCGCCTTGCTGACGTCGATCCAGGTGTCCGGGTCGCCGCCCTGCCACTCGACGATCCGTTGCGCGTCACGGAGGTGGTTATAGCCGACGTTGTAGGCGGCGAGCGCCATCCACGTGCGGTCGGGTTCCGGAACGGAGTCGCCGAGCCGCTCGTGCTGCAGCGCGAAATAGCGCGCGCCGCCCATGATGCTGCTCTCGGGATCGACGCGGTCCTCGATGTCGAGGAA
>JBFJUJ010000267.1:0-2561 GCA_041624755.1 Woeseia sp.
ATGCGCTTGCCGTTGACCTCGATGTAACGCCGCTCCGGGCTGCGATTCGCCATGCTTGAGATTATCGGTACCGGCTCCGTCGAGGCTACGCTGCGCTGCCGTGGCCCCGGTCACCGTAACGCGCGTCTCCGTGAATATTCGACGCCGCTTTGCTAGATTGGAGACCCGACTATAACAACGAACCCGCGGCGACACCCACTGAGACCTGAGTCCATGAGAGACGAACGATGAAGCCCGCCCAGCGGGCGGCCTACTGGCGCGCGAACCTGCGCATCCTCGCCGGCTGCATGGCCGTCTGGTTCCTGTGCTCCTACGGTTTCGGCATCCTGCTGGTCGAGCCGCTCAACCGCATCGTCATCGGCGGTTTTCCGCTTGGCTTCTGGTTCGCCCAGCAGGGCTCCATCTACGTGTTCGTCTTGCTGATCTTCTTCTACGCCTGGCGCATGAACCGCATCGACCAGAAATACGATGTCCACGAGGACTGAGGTGGGGACGGCGAGCCCGACGCGCATGTCGCGGCCCGACCCTGTCGCTGGCATGCCGGGCTGATGGATCTCAAGACGCTCACCTACATCGTCGTCGGCGCGACCTTCGCGTTGTACATCGGCATCGCCGTCTGGTCGCGGGCCCGCAGCACCGGCGATTTCTACATCGCGGGCAAGGGCGTGTCGCCGGTGGCCAACGGCATGGCGACCGCGGCGGACTGGATGAGCGCGGCGTCCTTCATCTCCATGGCCGGGCTGATCGCGTTCCTCGGCTATGACGGCTCGGTGTACCTGATGGGCTGGACCGGCGGCTACGTGCTGCTCGCGCTGTTTCTCGCTCCCTACCTGCGCAAGTTCGGCAAGTTCACGGTGCCGGAGTTCATCGCCGAGCGCTATTATTCGAAGACCGCCCGCATCGTCGCGGTCATCTGCCTGATCTTCGTCTCGTTCACCTACGTCGCGGGACAGATGCGCGGCGTCGGTATCGTGTTCTCACGCTTCCTCGAAGTCGAGGTTACCGTGGGCCTGGTCGTCGGCATGGGCATCGTGTTCACTTACGCCGTGCTCGGCGGCATGAAGGGCATCACCTACACGCAGGTCGCGCAGTACTGCGTGCTGATTTTCGCCTACACGGTGCCGGCGGTGTTCATCGCGCTGCAGATCACCGGCAACCCGATCCCGCAGCTCGCCTTCGGCGCCGACGTTGCCGGTACCGATACCGGCCTGCTGCAGCGCCTGGACCAGATCGTGACCGACCTCGGCTTCAATGAGTATACGAGCGGCACGAAGAGCAGGATCGACGTCTTCTGCATTACGCTTGCGCTGATGGTGGGCACGGCCGGGCTGCCGCACGTCATCGTGCGCTTCTTCACGGTGCCGAAGGTGCGGGACGCGCGGCGCTCCGCCGGTTTCGCGCTGCTGTTCATCGCCATCCTGTACACGACGGCGCCCGCGGTCGGCGCCATGGCGCGCTACAACCTGATCAACACGGTGCAGTCCGGGGAGATCGGCGCGGCCGACGGCAATCTCCGCTACGAGGAGCGGCCGACGTGGATGAATACCTGGCAGCAGACGGGCCTCGTCGCTTTCGACGACAAGAACGGCGACGGGCGGGTGCAGTACTATGACGACACGAACCCGGCGTTTGCTGCGCAAGCGGAGGCCTTCGGCTGGCGCGGCAACGAGCTGACGGTCGACCGGGACATCATGGTCCTCGCCAATCCCGAGATCGCCGGCCTGCCGGACTGGGTCATCGCGCTGGTGGCGGCCGGCGGCATCGCGGCGGCGCTGTCCACCGCGGCGGGGCTGCTGCTCGTGATCTCGGCGGCGGTCTCGCACGACCTCGTCAAGGGCATATTCCTGCCCGGCATCTCCGACAAGGGCGAGCTGCTGGCCGGTCGCCTGGCCGCCGCGGTTGCGATCCTGATCTCCGGCTACCTGGGCTACGATCCGCCCGGCTGGGTCGCCCAGGTGGTCGCCTTCGCCTTCGGCCTGGCCGCGGCCTCGCTGTTCCCCGCGATCCTGCTCGGCATCTTCGTCAAGCGCGTCAACGTGCACGGCGCGATCGCCGGCATGCTGACAGGCCTGTTCTTCACCTACGGCTACATCGAGTTTTTCAAAGGGCTGTTCCTGAAGTGGGCCGGCTCGCCGTGGGGCACGAATACCGCCGAGCACTGGCTGTTCGGCATCTCGCCGGAAGGCATCGGCGTCGTCGGCATGCTGCTGAACTTCGCCGTGGCGCTCACGGTCAGCCGCTTCACCAGCCCGCCGCCCGAACATATCCAGCACCTCGTCGAGGAGATCCGCGTGCCGCGCGCTTCCTAGAAGGCGCACGGGGCAGGACGGACGGCGCGCCTGGGACAGGATGACATGAGCCACGCGCACGACCATGGTGACAGCCGACGCGTGCTGATCGCGCTGGCGCTGACCGCCGTATTCACGGTGGTCGAGGCGGTCGCGGGCGTCCTCACCGGTTCGCTCGCGCTGCTCGCCGATGCCGGCCACATGCTGACGGACACGATGGCGCTGACGCTCGCCGCGCTGGCGTTCCGCTTCAGCCGGCGGCCGGCGGACGCG
>JBFJUJ010000268.1:0-2556 GCA_041624755.1 Woeseia sp.
AACCCCGACCTCAAGCTTCGCGTGTTCGTTTCGGGCGGCGGCTGCTCCGGTTTCCAGTACGGCTTTACGTTCGACGAGAAGGCCGAGGAAGGGGACAGCTCGGTCAGCAACCGCGGCGTGACGCTGCTCGTGGACCCGATGAGCGTCCAGTACCTCATGGGCGCGGAGATCGACTACAAGGAAGACCTGCAGGGGGCGCAGTTCGTCATTCGCAACCCGAACGCGCAGACCACCTGCGGATGCGGGCAGTCTTTCAACGTATGAGGTAAGCTTCCGAGGCAAGGTTTGCCGCGGGACACATACATCAGCGTCGTCGCCGATAAAACGACCACTGCCGGGCAGACCGAGGACAGCGGCGCCCCCGAAGTCATCGCCGCCGTAGACCTCGGGTCCAACAGCTTTCACATGATCGTCGGCGAGCTGCGTCACGGCCAGCTCATCATCATCGACCGGCTGCGCGAGACCGTGCGGCTCTCCGAGGGCCTCGAGACCACCGGGAAACTCTCCAACGCTGCCCGCGCGCGCGCGCTCGACTGCCTGTCGCGTTTCGGCGAGCGCCTGCGCGCCATGCACGCCTCGAGCGTGCGCGCCGCCGGCACCAGCACGCTGCGGCGGGCGAGCGACAGCCGTGCTTTTCGCCACCGCGCAGAGCGCGCCCTCGGACACCCGATCGAAGTCATCTCGGGCGTCGAGGAGGCGCGGCTGATCTACACCGGCGTGCTGCACAGCCTGCCGCCGCACGACGGCCACAGGCTGGTCCTCGATATCGGCGGCGGCAGCACCGAGCTGATCCTGGGCGAAGCCGAACAGCCGCGGCGCCTGGACAGCCTGCACCTCGGCTGCGTCGCCATGACCGAGCGCTATTTCGGTGACGGCACCCTGAGCCGCGACGCTTTCGACCGGGCGCGCATCGCCGCGCGCCTGGAGCTCAGGCCGATCAAGTCATTCTTCCGCGGCATTCCGGAGATAGAGGCGATCGGCACCTCGGGTACGATCCTGTCTACCGAGCGCGTGGCCCGCGCGACCGGCATCGTCGAGTCGGCCGGGCTGACGCCCGCCGCGGTCGAGGCGCTGATCGCCCGCGTCATCGAATTCCGCAAGATCCGCAAGCTGTCGCTGCCGGGACTTTCGGAGCGCCGTGCGCAGGTATGGCCCGGCGGGCTGGCGATCCTGGTCGAGCTGCTGCACGTGCTGCGCATCCCGCAGCTGCAGGTCTCGGATGGCGCCCTGCGGGAAGGGCTGCTGTACGAACTCATCGGCCGGCTGCGACACGAGGACGCGCGGCGGCGCTCGGTCGAGGCGATGGCCCGCCGCTACCACGTCGACGAGGCCCAGGCGGCGCGCGTCGCGCAAACGGCCGCCGCGCTGCTCGCGCAGTGCCGCGACGCCTGGGAGCTGGACTCGTCGCTCGTCGGGGACATGCTGGACTGGGCGGCGCGGCTGCACGAGATCGGGCTCGACATCTCGCACGACGGCTACCAGCGGCACGGCGCCTACATCGCCGCCAATGCCGACATGCCGGGCTTCCCGTGGACGGAACAGGCGCTGCTCGCCTCGCTGGTCGCGAGCCAGCGCCGCCACCTGAACTCGAGGTACCTCGACAAGCTGCCCGCGGGCTGGCGCCGCAAGGGACTGAGGCTCGCGCTGTTGCTCAGGCTCGCCGTCGTGCTGAACCGCAATCGCAGCGAGGAGCCGCTGCCGGAGGTCCGCCTGCGCGTCGGCAAGAAGTCGATCACGCTGGAGTTCCCGAGCTCATGGCTCGACGACAACCCGCTGACGCTTGCCGACCTCGAGCGCGAGCGCTATTACCTGCAGGATGTCGAGTTTTCGCTCACCGTCGAATCGATGCCGGGCTGACGCCGGCGATATCGCGCAGGGGATTCACGACGCGATGCCGGCCTCGGTCCGACGGCCGCGGAATGCGCCGAGCATGCAGCAGAGCGTGCCGATCGGGAACAGCCACGGCCAGGCGAGCAGTGGGCCGTCGAAGCGGGTGCCGAGGAGCGTGTTCAGGATCTCCGGTTCGTTGAGCAGCAGGACGACGATGACGCTTACCGCGACGCTCGGTCCCAGGTGCGCGATGCGGTAGCGCGGCGCGATGATGGACAGCAGGAATATGCCGAGCATCGGGCCGTAGGTGTACGACGTCATGGTGAATGCCAGCGTCACCAGGTCCAGCCGACTCGCAGAAAACTGCCACGCCATGACAGCGAGCACGGCGCCCCAGATCAGCACGAACAGTCGCGACAGTTTCAGCATGCGCGCTTCGCTGGCATCCGGTTCGACGAGCGGCTTGTAGAACATCGTCAGCGAAGTCTGCGACAGGGCCGCGAGGATCGAATCCAGGCTCGAGATCGCGGCGGACAATATCCCGGCGATCATCAGCCCGCGGACGCCGGTCGGCAGTTCCGAGATGATGAACGCCGGGAAGATCCGGTCGCCACGCTCGGCGACGAGGCCGGCCAGCTCGCCGGGCAGGCCGTGGTGCTGGTAGAACGCGAATAACCCTGCGCCGACGAACAGCATCAGCAGCGGTACGGCTTCGCCACAGATGCT
>JBFJUJ010000269.1:0-2511 GCA_041624755.1 Woeseia sp.
GCCGAATTGATGTTCTCCTCGACGAAGCCCGCGTTGTCGAACGTGCCGCCCGGGCTTGAGGCCAGCACGTTGTCGATGTAGCCCGCTTCTTCTTCGAGGAACCCGACGAGGCGCAGCGCGACGCGACCCTCGACCAGCGGGATGTTGGCCATCGCGGAGACGTTGTAGCCGGTGTCGCCGTCCGAGATCGTGTTGGCCTCGAGGTCTATCCAGCTCGACTGTTTGGTCGTATCGGGCTTGTTCGTGATGATGCGCAGCGAGCCGCACTGCGAGGCATCGCCGAACAGCGTGCCCTGCGGTCCGCTGAGCGCCTCGACGCGCTCGATGTCGATGAGCCGCGGGTCGGGGTTGCGCCCGGCGACCGTGATCGGCTGCTCGTCGAGATAGACCGACGTCGTCGTGGTGTCGCTGAAAGACAGGCCGGACACCGCGCAGCCGCGCATCAGGACCGTCGTGCCGGCGGGCTCGCGCCGGCTGAACGACAGCCCCGGGATCTGGCCGACGTAGTCGTCGAGCTTCTTCAGGCCCTGGCGGATGATGTCGTCGCTGCTGAAGGCCGTGATGGCGAGCGGCACGTCCTGCAGGTTGGCCGTCCGCTTCGTGGCGGTTACGACGATTTCCTCGAGCGTGTCCTGGGCGTTGGCCTGCTGCCCGCCCGCGCAGGCGGCGGAGACGGCGATCGCGATAGCGCTGGGTTTTACGGTGGGTAGAGCGGTCTGGCCGGCCATGTGTTCTCCCCCTTCGGCAGCCTGTCGTCGGACCTGTCGGGAAACCGCCGGTATGTCGCCGGTCGATCTTCTCGACTAAGATGACGCACCTCTAAGCCACTGATGTTACAGCGGGCCAGCAGCGCAATGCCAGCACTGTCTCACATGCTGCCGGGTCCCCCGGGGCATCGCCGAACTGCATGACGAAGCTCGTCGCGACCTCCGTCGTGCGCGGCTCCAGGCAGGGTGAGAGCCACGGCGGAGTTTACCTGGTCGATCTCGACAAGCAGCGGGTCGCGCAGCCGATCGACTGGAACACCGCCGACATCGACTGGCAGGGCCGCGGCTGGGATCGCGGCCTGCGCGGCATCGACTTCGACGGCGAGCGGGTCCTCATCGCGGCGAGCGACGAGCTGTTCGTCTACGATCCGCAGTTCAGGCTCATCGGCTCCTACCGCTGCCCCTACCTGAAGCACTGCCACGAGATCAGCCGCTACGAACGGCGCCTGTTCCTGACCTCGACCGGCTTCGACTCGATCCTCGGCTTCGACCTCGACAGCCACCGCTTCAGCTACGGCCTGCACCTCAAGCGATCGGAAACGGGCTGGCAGGCGCGGCCCTTCGACCCGTCGACGGACGGCGGACCGCCGCCCGGCAACCTGCTGCACCTGAACAGCGTGTACTGCGAGCCGACGGGCATGTTCGTCGCCGGGCTGCGCACCGAGGCGCTGCTCAAGTACGACGGCCGGCGCATCGCGCCGTTCTGCAACCTGCCGAACGGCGCGCACAACGCGCAGCCCTATCGCGGCGGCGTGCTGTTCAACGACAGCGAGCAGGACCTGCTGCGCTTCGCGGCCGCCGGCGGCGAATGCGCGTTCCCGGTGCCGCGCTACGGCCCCGGGGAACTCACGCATACCGATCTCGACGACTCGCGGATTGCGCGCCAGGCCTTCGCGCGCGGCCTCTGCGTGCTGGGTGACGGCGTCGTCGCCGGCGGCTCGTCGCCGTCGACCATCGCTTTACATAACCTCGACACGCTCAAGACGACGCTGACGGTCACGCTGTCGAAGGACATCCGCAACGCGATCCACGGCCTCGAGGTCTGGCCGTTCGACTGACGGCCGCTCAGCGCGGCGGCAGGCAGGCCGCGTAGCGGTCCAGCACCGGCCCGAGCACCTCGATGAGATCGCCGAGATGTTCCTCGTAGTTCCGGAAGAAGCCGATGGAACCGGTGTAGAGCGGCTGCCGCACCTGCTCCGAGCTGGCCGTGCGCACGGGCCGCTCCGTCTCGAAAAAGCGGCGGCAGGCGTCTTCCGGGGAAAGCTCGCAGTAGTCGAGCAGGCGCTCGAGCTGGGCATCGAAGTCCGTGACGAGTTCTTCGTACTGCACGGTCAGCACGCGGCCGGGCAGAACCTCGTGCCAGTAGTCCATCATGCGCTGGTATTCGAGGAAATACTCGCCGATGTCGGCCAGGTCGTAGGTGAAGGTCTGGCCCTTCGCGAAAAGCTGGCGGAAGCAGCTAAGGCAGCTGTCGAGCGGATGGCGGCGGGCGTCGATGATCTTCGCCCGCGGCAGGATGAGGTGCAGCAGGCCGATATTCGGGAAGTTGTTCGGCATCTTGTCGATGAAGCGCGGCGTGCCCTCCTGCCGGTGCAGGCCGGCGAGGCGCAGGTAGTCCTCGCCGAGCGCCGCGAGATGCGGGCCGCCCAGTTCGCGCACGGCCTGCGGGTAGTTAACGCCGTCAGCGCGGTTACGGTTGAGCGAGGCCGCGACGCGGCCGAGATACGGCAGCTCCGAGGTGCCC
>JBFJUJ010000270.1:0-2508 GCA_041624755.1 Woeseia sp.
CGGCTTCGTCGGCGGCGAGGGCCTGCTCGGCGTCGGTATCGCCGCGGTCGCCTTCGTGCAGGGCGGCAAGCCTGCCGGCTTCGGCACGGACTGGCTCGGCGATCCCGGTGTCGCCCAGTTCGCAGGCCTGCTGGCCTTCGGCTTCCTGATCGCCGGCTTCGTCCATCTCGTGCGGCGCTAGCTTAAGCTAGCTGCCGGCCAGGCGTTCCGCGACGAGGCCGGCGATGCGTGCATGCACGGCGTTCAGCGTGGCGACGTCTTCGCCGGAACCCGACATGAACACGGTGATGACGAGCGGTCCGCCGCCCGCGGGCCACGCGACCGCGACGTCGTTGACCGCACCGTTCGCGCCGTAGCCGGTCTTGTCGCCCGCCCGCCACGCGGCCGGCAGCCCGGCGCGCAGCCGCTTGCCGCCGGTCCGGCTCGAGACCAGCCATTGCTCCAGCAGCTGCCGCGACGCCGCGCTCAGCGCGTCGCCGAAAACGAAGCGTGCATAGCTTGCGGTCATCGCGCGCGGGGTGCTCGTGTCGCGCAGGTCGCCATCGAGGTTGGTGTTCAGCGCCACCTCGTAGCGGTCGAGCCGCGTGACGTCGTCGCCGTGGGCCCGGAGGAAGCGAGTCAGGCCCGCGGGGCCGCCGACGAGATCGAGCAGCAGGTTCGTCGCCGTGTTGTCGCTGACCGTGATCGCGGCTTCGCACAGCGTTGCGACCCGCGGCATCTCCCCGCTCCCGAGCGCGCCGACGATTGGCGAATGCGGCTGTATCTCGATACCCTCGAGACCGAGCCGCCGCTCGAGCGACAGGCGGGCGGCGTCGGCTTCGGCCAGCACCGCGGCCACCAGCAGCGGCTTGAAGGTGGAGGCGAAGGCGAAGCGCTCGTCGGCGCGGTGGCCCAGCGCCTCGCCGGTGGCGATGTTCGTCGCGTAGACGCCGATGACACCGCCGATCTCTGCTTCCATCGCGGAGAGATGGTCGCGGAAGGAGGTGGTCGCGGTTTCGGGAAGGCAGGCTGCCGGCGCGAGCATTACGGCGAGAGCGGCAGTCATGACGGAAAACGAACGGTTGACGAACGGCTTGCGCATGCGTATCCCCTGCATCGGCTCCGACAGCGAGCCTGGCACTCCCGGGTGGTCGGCTGCGTGGCGATATTCTGACAGATTGTGGCGCGTCGCCAGGCGCGCGGTGACGTGGCTGCCGTTGCTTGTTCTTTTCCATGCCTGCGCCGGGAACCGCGCGCAGCCGCCGTATCCGGCGTTCATCCAGGCGGACGAACTGCCGGACGTGTTCGTCGCCGCGCTGCCCGGCGTGCGCGCGAAGCAGTTCGCCGGCAACCCGCAGACGCGCCGCTCCAGCAACCGTATCGTGCTGCCGGCGGACTGGTCGGGCACGACCGGCGGGTCGCCCGACAAGAGTCTCGAGCTGTACGTGCTGCGCGGCGAATTGCGCATCGGCGACCTGACCCTGCGGCCCGGCGCCTACGCTTTTTTCCCGGCCGGTTACCGCGGGGCCAACTTCAAGACCGGGAAGGGCGCAGAAATCCTCTATTTCGTCGACGACGCGAACGTCGCGAGCGTCATCGGCACGCCGTTGATCGCGAGCAGTGACTCCCTCGGCTGGCGGCCGCTGTCGTCGCGCGACGCCGATCGCGGCCTCGCGGAAAAAGAGCTGCGGCGCGACCCGGGCAGCGGCGCACGCACCTGGCTGCTCAGGGTGACGCCGGAGGCCACGACGCGCTGGCAGAGCCGGACGCGGAGCCTCGAGGCCTACCTGGTCTCCGGCCGCTACCGCGGCGTCGAATGCGTCGCCGGCCGGCCGGTACCCGGCGAGTACCGCGCGGGCGGCTATTTTCTGCGGCCGCCCGGCGCCGTCCACGGCGGCCCGGACGAAAAGGCGCTCGAGACGTCCGTCTGGTTGCTGCGCGAGCACGGCGAGAGTTCGATCACGACGGCCGACGCCTGCCTGCCGCCCGGCTAGGCGGCTTCAGAAACGCTCGTTGCCGGGGGTGCCGAGGTTGTTGATCCGACGCCGACCGAGGAGCCTGAGCAGCAGGTTGCGCGCGGCTTTCAGGAGCGGGTAGAGCCGGCGGGAACGGCGTTCGCTGCGGAACGCCGCGAAGGCGATTCGGTTGAACAGCCCGGCACGCGTGCTCATCAGGGCAAGGCGATGGATCGCCTCGTCGCCGTAGTACATCGCGTCGCCGACGATCAGCACCATACCCTCGTCGATGTCGAGACCGGCATCCGTGATGCGGCGGAGCACCTCGCCACCGTCGCGCGCATCGACGAGTTCGAGGCGGCCGCAGTCCTCGCGGATTCGCGTGAGGCGGCAATACAGGTCACAGGCCGGGCACTGCCGGTCGTAGACGAGCAGGATGTCGGCTTCGCCGCTCACGGTGACGGCCCGGCCCTCCGCCGCGCCTACCTGACGTATTTCGTGATGCCGGCGCCCAGCCGCATCAGTTTGGTGAGTGTCGACGAGGGCACCTCCTGCATTTTTTCGTACCAGTCGC
>JBFJUJ010000271.1:0-2479 GCA_041624755.1 Woeseia sp.
CCCAGGTCAGGGTCCCGCTGACCGTACCGTTGAAGTCGGCGCCTGCCTGCGCGCTGCCCGCCGTCATCGAATAGTCGACGCTGGCCGCGCCGATAGCGCTGCCGCCGCGCACGACCACGACGATCGCCTTGCCGAAACCGCGCTCGCTGACGTTGATGGCATCCTCGAACAGGCCGAGCGTCGATCCGCTGCCGGCATCGCCGACGTAGACGCGCGCCAGGCCGCCGTCGGCGAGCGTCGCGCCGCCGCCGGGATTGACGAGACGCACGATCAGCATCTCCAGGCCCTCGCCGACGCCGTCGGGCGTTGCGGTCAGCAGCGCCGAACGCGGCGCGGCTTCGCCGTCCGCCCCGGTAAGCGTCGCCGTGGCCCGCAGGTAGTCCTCCTCGTCCGCGGTTGCATGCACGACCTCGAGATCCACGCTCACGCTGCCCGTCGTGCCGCCCTCGCGGGCGACGACGATGTCCACCGCTCCGCCCTCGGTGACCCCGAATGTCGGTGAGCCGAATGCGAAGCTGCCGGCCGGCACGTCACGGCTGCGGTCCGCGGTCAGGTACAGGCCCTCGCTGATGTCGCTGACCGCGATCGTGCCGCTCGGAAAGAACGGGTAGGCGCCCCATGCGCCGACGAAGTTCTGCGAATCCGAGAACGGGAAGGTGTCGAGGCGTCCGACTTCCCGGGGCACGGTCGGGTCGCTGATGTCCAGCACGGTCAGGCCGCGGCTGTAGTTCGACATGTAATAGCGGTTGCCGCGGACATAGCCGTTGTGGTCTATCGCGTCGGTCGGGCCGGTCCAGCGCCCGACGAGCTGCGGATTCGCGAGGTTGGCGAGCGAGAACACGCGGAGCGTCGTATTGAGCGACGCGAAACTCCGTTCGTCCAGTTCGTCGTGCACGAACGCGTACTGCCGGTCCTCGCTCCACCACCCGGAATGCACGTAGCCGCGCTCCGCGTATTCGGGGCTGCCGGCGTTGAGATGCTGCGGATCCGCGATGTCGGTGATGTCCCAGATTTCGAGCTTTTCTTCGTTGAAGTCGAGCAGCAGCTCGCAACGGGTCGTGGCGTTCGCGCAGCTCGCGACGCGGCCGTCGTCGATCAGCAGCGATGCGGCGTCGTGCATGTAGCTGCGGTCACCCGAGGCGAGGGTGTTGCCGACGCTGCTGCCGGGCACGAAGCGGGGCGCCGCCGGATCGGTTAGCGAATAGGCGCGGTACTGTCCCGCGCCGAGATTGGAGCCGGCGACGATCAGGTGCGGCGTCGCCGTCAGCGGCAGGCCGGTGCTGAAGTCCGTGCTCGTGCTGTAGACGTTGTGCGCGTTACTGAACGGACTCGGGTAGTTGAGCCGCGCGACCCTGTGCGGCAGTCCGCCGAGGTCGATCACGAAAAGGCCGTCCGTCGAGCCGTCGGTCGCCACGTAGGCATAGGCACGATAGCGCCCGGCGTCCGTGTCGAAATGCTGGTAGACCTTGATGTCCCGCCACACCGCACTCTGCCCGTCGACGAAACCGACTTCGCGCGGCGCCGCCGGATCCGTGATGTCGATGACCGCGGTGCCGAGATCGTAGCCGGCAATCGCGTATTCGCGGCCGCTGTTCAGGTCGACGAAGCCCCAGACGTCGTTGCCGGCCCTCGGGCGCGCGCTGATCGTCGTCAGCGGGACGTGCGCCAGCAGGTCGACGCTGTCGCAGGCGAGGCCGTTCGCCGTGCCGCCGACGCAGGGGCCGGCGGAGAGGCCCTGCTGCAGTTTGCCGTGGAGTTCCAGGAGCTGGCCGGTCTTCCTGGCGAGCGCGGCGGCTTTGACCGGCTGCTGGCCCTTGGCATCGGCGATGACGTGAAAACCGCGCTCGCGCAGGGCCTCGCGGTATTCCCGCGGTACGCCCGTCACGATCGACACCGCGTCGGCGGAGCGCCGCGCGAAACCGCTGCCGCGGTCGTAACCGCCGCTGACTTCCACGACGCCGCTCAGCACCAGGAACAGGTCTCCGGTGTCGTCCAGCGCATAGCGCCCGCCTGCGACGCGGATCAGCGTTCCCTTGCCCGCGTGGCGCAGCGCGTAGCCGATGCTGCGACAGGGCGCGGCGGCGTCGCTGCAGTCGCCGCGATTTTCGCCGTCGGCGGCGACGAACAGCGGGATGCTGGTGTCGCCATGCGCCCGGGCCGGCGCGGTCCCGAACAGCGCGGCACAGGCGGCGAGGCCGGCCACGGCAGCGACGGCTGCGAATCTGCTCATGCGGGTGCCCCGGAAGTGCTCGAGCTTCGAGATCGCCATTCTACAATGCCAGGCGGCGCGCAGCGGCGACGGTGTCACATTACGGCTGACGGGGCCCCGGCCGGTGGGGCAGAATGCCGGGCTTCCCGGCAGACAGCAGGCAGGAACGACGTGACCAACGGCAACGCCGCCCTCGTATTCCGGGCGGGACCCGGCGCCTACGCGGATATCCGCAAGCGCGGCTTCGCCGCCGACCGTATCGGCACGGTC
>JBFJUJ010000272.1:0-2445 GCA_041624755.1 Woeseia sp.
AGCACGTCGACCGTCAGCGTGCCGACGAGGTTGCCGCGCAGCGAGGTCGTGCACCAGAACTGGTCGTAGTTGCCGCACTCGGCGTCGAGGCAGACGACGAGGCTGACCTGCCCGATGCGGTCTTCGAGCGCCTCGATGTAATGCGGCAGGTCGAAGCTGCCGCTTTCCTCGCAGCCCTCGATCACGATGACGCAGCGGGAATGCGCGATGCCCTGTTCGCGCAGTGCGCGGATCGCGGTCAGCGAGCCGAACACCGCGTAGCCGTCGTCGGCGCCGCCGCGCCCGTAGAGCTTGCCGTCCTTGATCACCGGCTTCCACGGCGCAAGATCCTCGGCCCAGCCGCTGAACTCGGGCTGCTTGTCGTAATGGCCGTAGAGCAGGACGGTGTCGTCGGCGCTGCCGCCGGCATGGGCCGGCACCTCGATGAACAGGAGCGGCGTGCGCCCGTCGAGCCGCACCACTTCGACCTGCATGCCGTCGATCGGCTGCTTGCGGCACCAGGTCTCGAACTGGGAGACGGCCTTCTCCATGTGGCCGTGCTTCGCCCAGTCCGGATCGAAGGCCGGCGACTTGTTGGGGATCTCGATGTAATCGCTGAGCTCGGGGATGATCGAGTCATCCCACATCCCGTTGACGAACTGGTTCGTGGCTTGTCGGTCCATGGCGTTTCCGTGAGTCCTTGAAGTCGGTCTGAACAATGGCGTCTCGCCGGCCCGCGATTGTGACAGACTCGCGCAGGGCTTTCAGCCCCGGAACAGCCAGGCGATCAGCGACAGCAGCAGGCTCACGAGCAGCATGGTCGTGATCGGCAGGTAAAGCGTGAAGCCGGGCCGCTCGATCGTGATGTCGCCCGGAAGGCGTCCGAGCGGGATCTGCGACAGCCACGGCCACAGGGCTCCTGCCAGGAGCAGCGCGATTCCGACGATGATCAGGGTCCGTTGCATGGCATTCTGCCCATCCTGCCGAACACGAGCCTGACCGTTGTTCTACCGCCGATCGTTCGCGGCCGCAACGCAGTTCCGGCGCCGCGGGGCGGGGCCCGGGCCGGCCGGTCCTGCCGGCGCGTTGCGATCCCGCGCGCTTTTTTTGTCGCGCCGCATCTCGTACCCTGTCGGGACGGCAAGGCCGCGTCGCAGGCGGCCCGGGGGGAGAACGATGAAAGACGGCATTACGCGGCGCGATTTCCTAAACGGCACGCCGATCGCGATCGGCGCGTCCCTGCTGACGCCGTGGTCGTCCCTGCTCGCGGACGGCGGCAATCCTTTCGCGCTCGACGCCGGCTACTACCCGCCGGCGAAGACCGGCATGCGCGGCAGTCACGACGGCTCCTGGGAGACCATGCATGCCCTCGTATCCGGCGAGACCTTCTCGGCCGGCAAGGCCGAAGACCAGTACGATCTCGTCGTCGTCGGCGCCGGCCTGAGTGGCCTGGCGGCCGCGCGCTTCTTCCTGCGCGAGCGCCCGGATGCCCGCGTGCTGCTGCTCGACAATCACGACGATTTCGGCGGTCACGCGAAACGCAACGAGTTCACGATCGGCGGCCGCACGCGCATCGGCTACGGCGGCACCGAGTCGATCGACACGCCGTCCGCCTACAGCGAAGTCGCCCGCGACCTGCTGGTCGACGTCGGCATCCGCACCGAGCGCTTCTACAAGCTCTATGACCAGGAGCTCTACTCGTCGCTCGGCCTCGGCAAGGGCATCCTGTTCGACGACAAAAGTTTCAGCGAGCGCAAGCTCGTCACCGGCTACAAGCAGCGTCCGTGGCAGGAATTCGCCGCCGAGGCGCCGATGAGCGAGCGCGCTCGCGCCGACCTCGTGCGGGTATGGACCGACGAGCGCGATTACCTGCCCGGCCTGAGTCGCGAGGAAAAATACGCGAAGCTCAGCAGAATGAGCTACTACGATTTCCTCAAGGACCTGGTCGGCGTCGACCAGCAGGTGCTCGAGCTGTATCGCCGCTGGGGCATGAGCTTCTGGTGCGTCGGCATCGACGAGATCCCGGCGACGTCCGTGCAGTCCTACGACGGCGGTATGCCCGGCGTCACGCACACGCTGCCGCGCACCGGCCACCGCGGCGACGAGCCCTACATCTTCCACTTCCCGGACGGCAATGCATCGGTCGCGCGCCTGCTCGTCCGCAAGCTGGTACCCGCCGCGGTGCCGGGCTCGACGATGGAGGACGTCGTCACCGCGCGTATCGACTATTCGCAGCTCGACCGCGACGGCCAGCCTGCCCGCATCCGCCTGAACAGCACCGTCGTCAATGTCGCTCACGCCGGGCGCGGTGACACCGTCGACGTCACCTACGTGCACCGCGGCAACACGTACAAGGTACGCGCCGACCGCTGCATCCTGGCCTGCTACAACAGCGCCATTCCCTACCTGTGCCCGGAACTGCCGGCCGAGCAGAAGGAGGGGCTCGCCTACAACGTCAAGGTGCCG
>JBFJUJ010000273.1:0-2425 GCA_041624755.1 Woeseia sp.
CGCGTGGGCGGCGCGACTCGCACGGGACGAGCTCGTCACGCTGATCGGCCCGGGCGCTACGATGCAGGCGGTCAAGGCGCGGCTCGGTTTCGACGGCACGCTGCTCGGCGTCGATGCGGTATGTGAAGGCAGGCTGCTCGCCGCCGACCTCGGCGAGCGGCAGATCATCGACCTCCTCGCCGGCCGGCAGGGGCGCATTATCGTCAGCATCGTCGGCGGGCAGGGCTTCCTGTTCGGTCGCGGTAACCAGCAGCTCGGCCCCGCCGTCATCCGCGCCGTTGGCCGCGAGCGTATCGTCATCGTCGCCGCGCTCGGGAAACTGGCGGCGCTCGGCGGCGGGCCGCTGATCGTCGACACGGGCGACGCCGTGCTCGATTCGGAACTCTCGGGCTTCATGCCGGTGCGCGTCGGCGCCCGGCAGGCCGTGCAGTATCGCGTCGTCGCGGCCGACGCCGCGGACGGCGCCGGGCCTGCGGCGGACCGTGTCGCCGACGCGGGCTAGCGCTGGCTAACCGATCTTGCGGCGCCTCAGGAAAAAGGCGTAGGACTCCGGCAGCACGGACTCGGGGTCCGGGTGACCGAGCGCTTTCGCCGCGTGATACGGAAAGTTCGGGTCGTCGAGGAGCTGGCGCCCCATCGCAACCAGGTCCGCGTCGCCGTCGGCGATGATGCTGTTCGCCTGCCCGGGCTCGATGATCAGCCCGACCGCCATCGTCGGTATGTCGGCCACGCGGCGGATCTCGCGCGCGTAGGGAACGAGGTAGCCGGGCGTCGGGCGCTGGTCGGCGCGTCCCGACGGCCCGATGATGCCTCCCGACGAGCAGTCGACTAAGTCTACGCCGCGGGCCTTGAGCTCGCGGGCGAGCACGATGCTGTCGTCGAGCGTGGCGCCGCCCGTGAGCCCGTCGACGCTCGAGTTGCGGAAGAACAGCGGCATGCCGGCGGGCAGCACGGCACGGATCGCCTCGGCGACGGAGAGCGGGAAGCGCAGGCGATTCTCGAGCTTGTCGCCGCCCCAGCGGTCACCGCGGCGGTTGGCCAGCGGCGAGAAGAAGCTGTTGACGAGGTAGCCGTGCGCACCGTGAATCTCGACCAGGTCGAAGCCGGCGCGCACTGCGCGCTCCGCGGCCTCGGCGAATGCGGCTATCGTCTGCTCGATGTCCGCTTCGGTCATCTCGCGCGGCGTCGGCCAGCCCTCGGCCATCGCGATGGCGCTCGGCGCAATCGCCTCCCAGGCCTCGTCGGGATAGCCGTCGACGAGCGGCGCCGCGCCTTTGAGCGGCACCGCGGCGCTCGCCTTGCGGCCGGCGTGGGCGAGCTGGATGCCGACCGGTATGCCCTGCTCGTGGTACAGCGCGGTGATCTCGCGCAGTCCGTCGACGTGACTGTCGAGGTAGATGCCGAGGCAGCCCGGCGTGATGCGGCCTTCGCGCGTGACGCCGGTGGACTCGACCATCGCGCCGCCGACGCCGGCGAGCGAAAAACGGCCGTGGTGTGCACGGTGCCAGCGGACCGCGTGGCCGTCCTCGGCGATGTACTGGCACATCGGCGTGACGAAGATGCGGTTGGAGAAAGTCACGTCGCGCAGTGCGAACGCGCGGAACAGCGGCGGTGGCTGATCCGCCGTCGCGGCGCTTGTTTCGTCGGCAGCCGCGGCGTCCTGCGGCCTCGAGCCCGAACTCATCCCGACTTCACTTTCGCTTCGATCCTGCTCATGTAGTCGTTCAGATCGTCCATCAGCGCGACGATCTTCTCGCGGCGCTCGCGCCCCTCGTCGCCGAGCGCCTCGAAGGTCGTCAGCGGCGGCCGCACGTCGCCCATCGGGTAGCCGGCCGCGGCGGCGAGCGCCTTGGAATAGCACTGGTGCCCGTAGGTCGGGTGCCCCTCGGCGATGATGTGGTCGACCTCGTGCGCCCTGCGCTGTATTTCCTTCGCCTCGTCGAGCCGCCCGGCGTCCATCAGCTCCCACATACGGGTCGTGGCATAGGGGATGTAGTTGCCGAAGGGATTGACGTAGCCGACGGCACCGAGCAGGAAACACTCGAAGGGGCGCTCGCCGGCGAACACGTTCATGACGCCGTCGCTCTCCTCGATGATCTCGAAGACGCGGCCGACGTCCATGCTCGCTTCCTTGATGTAACGGACGTTGTCGAAGGCCTTCGTCAGCCGGGCGATGAGCTTCGCCGACATGTCGATATTCGACGTGAAGGGATTGTTGTACAGCATGATCGGGATCGACACGGCTTCCGAGATCGCACGGTAATAGTTGAAGATCTCGTCCTCGGTCGGCGTGTAGTAATAGGGCGGGATGACCATCAGTCCGTCGGCGCCGATGCTCTCGGCCTCGCGGCTGTAGCGGACCGCCCGCGGCGTGTAGGCATTCATCGTCCCGATCAGGACGTCCATGCGACCGTTGACGTGCTCC
>JBFJUJ010000274.1:0-2380 GCA_041624755.1 Woeseia sp.
CGAGGCGACCAACGATATGCTGCCCGGCACCAACTGCGGCGCCTGCGGCCAGCCCGGCTGCCTGCCGTTTGCCGAGAAGCTGGTGGCGGGGGAAGTGGATCCCGGCCAGTGCACCGTCAGCACCGACGACACGATCGAGCAGATCGCCGAATTCCTGCAGGTCGACGCCGGGCGGCAGGAGAAGCTGGTCGCGCGCCTGCGCTGCGCCGGCGGCGCCGGCCAGGCGCACCAGATCGCCGAGTACCGCGGCTTCGAGGGCTGCCGGGCCGCGGCCGTCGTAGCCGGCGGCGGCAAGGGCTGTGCCTGGGGATGCCTCGGCCTCGGCGACTGCGAAGTCGCTTGCACTTTCGATGCTATCCATATGAATAGTAATGGATTACCCCAGGTAGACACCGAGAAATGCAGGGCCTGCCCGGACTGTGTCGCCGCGTGCCCGCGCGACCTGTTCGAGCTGATGCCGATCACCCAGAACCTGCTGGTGCAGTGCAGTATCCCGCTGGCCGGAGCGGCCGCGACGCAGCTGTGCTCGGTCGCCTGCGATGCCTGCGGCCGCTGCGCCGCCGACGCGGCGCCCGGCCTGATCCGCATGGAAAACAACCTGCCGGTCGTCGACTACTCGGCCGGCGGCCCTGCCCGTCCGGAAGCCGTCTACCGCTGCCCGACGAAAGCGATCGTCTGGCTCGAGCGGGAGCAGTTCGAGGACCAGGAACCGCGCCGGGTGGAGACTGGCTGATGTCGGCGCTGCGCAATCTCGCGATCGACTGGTACCGCAGGGTGTTCGGCGCCCCGGGCGGCTCCGATATCCGCGAGAAGGGGCTCGACACGGTGCTGGACGGCAACACCGCCGTCGCACTGTCGGAAGCCGCCATCTCGGGTCACGCCGTACTCGGCGGCGCTTACCCGGCAGCGGACGCCGACGCAATTTGGCGCGCAGAGATCGAGCGCGGCAGCGGCAACCTCTTCGGGGAGGCGCTGGCGGCGCAGAGCGCTACCGGACCGCGCGGCATCGTCGCGGCTGCGACCGGGCTCGCCATGGCCGGCCGACGGGCCACGGCCTTCCTGTCCGGGCCGGACGTCGCGGCCGCACAGGACCTGCTGGTCGCCGCGGCCGGCCGCCACGCGCCGCTCGTGCTGCACCTCGCGACGCGGGCGAGCGCTGCCCACGGCGGGACCTTCGGCAGCGGCCACGACAGCGTGCACTTGAGCGGCGACTCGGGCTTCTTCATGTTATTTGCCAGTAATGTGCAAGAAGCTATTGATTTCACTTATATCGGACGCCGGGTTGCCGAGGAAACACTGGTGCCCGGACTGGTCGTCATGGACGGCGAGCAGACCGCCCTCGCGGCCCAGGACGCACGCCTGCTGGCGCCGGCACAGGCGTCCCGGCTGCTCGGCCCCGCCGCAAAGCACATCGACGCCCCGACGCCCGCGCAGCAACTCCTGTTCGGCGAAACCCGCCGCCGCGTCCCGACCTGGCACGACCTCGACGAACCGCTGCTCAGCGGCGCCGTGTTCGAGGCGGACGGTTTCGCGCTCGGCGCGTCGGCACGGCGGCCGTATTTCGACGCGTTCGTGGGCGAGTCCCTGTCCGCGGCCTTCGACGCCCTCGCGGCGGTCACAGGGCGCCAGCACGGGACGGTTTCGACGTACCAGCTCAAGGATGCGCAGACGGTGCTGATCGCCCAGGGCGCCGCGATCGAGACCGCCCGGGCGGCCGCCGATCACCTGCGCCGGCAGCACAAGCGACGCGTCGGGGTCCTCGGTATCCATGCGCTGCGGCCGTTCCCGGCCGCGGCGATCGCCGCGGCGCTGGCCGGCTGCAACGAGTGCTTCATTCTCGAGCGCGTCGACACGCCGCTGTCCGGCGATCCGCCGCTGACCCGCGAAGTCCGCGCCGCCGTCGGCGACGCGCGGGTGACCTGCTCCCCGGCCGTCTACGGCGTCGGCGGGCTGCCGCTGCGCGTCGTCGACCTCGTCGAGCTGGTCGTGCAGGGCGCCGCTGCCGGGCCGCGGTTCCTCGGCCTCAGGTTCGACGATACCTCCGGTGAGCCGCCGAAGCGCGCCGTCCTGCTGGATGCGCTGCGCAGGGCCTACCCGGAGGCTGCCGGACTCGGCGTTCGCGCCGCGCCCGTGAGGGAGGAATTGCGCGAGCGGGAATTCCTCGCGGTCGAGATCCGGCACGACAACGGTGTCGAGGAGCGCGGCATCGCCGGTGCCGCCGGCGCTGTGCTCCACGAACTGGAGGGCGGGCACGTGCGCAGCCGGCCGGCGATGGCATCCGGGCGCTGGGCGCAGCCCTCGAGCGACCGGCTCGTCCACGGACAGGCCGCGATGCACGATCCCGGCGACGGCCTGCCGGCGGACATCATCGTCGACGCCA
>JBFJUJ010000275.1:0-2373 GCA_041624755.1 Woeseia sp.
CCTCCGCTTCGATCTGGTTCATCATCTTCATCGCCTCGATGATGCACAGCGTATCGCCCGGCTTGACCTCGTCGCCGACCTCGACGAAGGGAGACGCGCCCGGCGAAGGCGCGGAATAATACGTGCCGACCATCGGCGCGATCACCTTGTGGCCGACCTCCTCCGCTTCCGCGGGCGCCTCGGGCTCGGGTGTCGCCGACGGCGACGGCGCGGGTGGAGGTGGGGCGGCGGCCGGGGCCGCCGCGGCTGCGGGGACGGCTACGGGGGCGGCCGGCGCGCCCGTCGCGTAGCGCGAGATGCGCACCGATTCCTCGCCTTCCGTGATCTCGATCTCCGCGATGCCCGATTCGTCGAGCAGCTCGATCAGCTTCTTAACCTTGCGTATGTCCATCAGTCTCCCTCAGCACGTGCCGGCCGCCGGTGTGCAGCCTGCCGTGCAAGTTCGTAGCTATTTGCCCCAATGCCGACCAGGCAGCCGGCGGCGATGTCGCCGGAAAAGTGCGCTGGCGGACCCCCCCCGCGCAAAGGTATTGCTGAGATGAATCCCGGTGAGTGACGGCGCGACGGCGGGCAGGGCGTCAGGCAGTGCCCCGCTGGTGCGCGGGAAAGCGGCGCGGCTCGGCAGCAGGCGGCCGATGGCGCCGGCGCGTGCCCGCCGTGTGCGTTCGGTGAGCCCCCGTCCGGCGTCGCTCTCGAGCCTTGACAGGCTGCCGCAGCGGCGCCCCGCTTGCGGGGAGAGCGATGCCTCGATGTCGGCAAGGTCGCTGTGGCCACACAACCCGGGCTCGGCCGAGGCGAGCAGTTTGAGGAGGGGGCCGGTCAGCAGCAACTGCTTTGCCATCTGCGTTCTGCGCGAGATTGCCGAAGATGGCGGCAATTCTAACCTCTTTCAGGCCAGATGACGCAAATGTTTCTTGCGCGGGCGTTCCCGCGACGGCTTACAGTTTCCCGAGCGCGGCGCGCACCTCGTCGATATCCGATTCGCCGCGTTCGAGGCGCCCGAGTTCCGCGACGATCGTATCGATCTGCGGCGCGTGGATTTCGCCCATGTGCGCCGCGAGCAACCGGCCGTCCGCCGACACCACCAGCGTGAACGGCAGGCCGATGAAATCCACGCCGGTGGATTCGGCGACGGCCATCGCGTCCTCCTGGCCGACCAGCACCGGGTAGTTGAAGTCGGCTTCCTCGGCGTAGGCGATGACGTCCTCGGTGAAATCGACGGCGATGCCGATGACCTGCAGCCCGTTCTCGCCGTGCTCCTGCTGCGTCTGCTTGAGCAGCGGGATTTCGCGGCGGCAGGGCGCGCACCAGGTCGCCCAGAAATTGACGATGCGGGCGTCGCCGTCCCATTCGGCGAAATCGCGCGGCGTGCCGCTGAGGTCCGGCAGTGTGAAGCTCATTCGCTGCGGTGCCAGTTCCTGCGTCCGCAGGGCGGCATTGGCGACAGCCTGCGTGTCGCCCTGCTGCATCGACTGCCGCAGCAACATGCCGGCGCCGACGGCCGCGAGGAGGGCGACGGCAATCAGGATATTACGAATCATTTCGTACCTTTGGCGGTTTCAACGGGCGGATCGGGCGGTCAGCGGCGCAGGGCCGACGGCGCGCTCGACGTGGCTCGCGAACTCGGCAGCTTTCATGTAGCCGACGACCTCGAACCCGCTGCGCTGTACGCCGTCACTGCCGAAGAAGATGATGGTCGGCGGACCGAAAACACCGAAGCGCTGCAGGAGCGCCTGGTCCGCCGCATCGTTGGCCGTGACGTCGGCCTGCAGCAGCACGGTGTCGGACAGCGCCTGCTGCACGACCGGGTCCGTGAACGTGTATTTCTCCATTTCGATACAGGATACGCACCAGTCGGCGTAGAAATCGAGCATCGCGCTCTTGCCGGCGGCGGCCGCGGCATCGATGGCCGCGTCCAGCTCGGCGACGGTCTTGATGCGCCGGAATTCGAGGCCGTGCTCCTCGACGGCCGCGCTTCCGCCGCCGGCGAGCTGCAGGCCGGCGAGCGGCTTCAGCGGGTCCTGCCCGCCGGCGAGCGCGCCGAGGAACAGCGCTGCGCCGTAGATTAACGCCAGCAGGCCGCTGCCCTTGGCGAGCTTCTGCGTGCCGCTGGCGTCCTGCGACAGCGTCGTCAGGCCGCCCAGCCAGATGCCGGCCATGAACACCAGCACGCCCCACAGCGCGAGCGTGACCGGGCCGGGCAGGATCCGTGCGAGCATCCAGACCGCGAGCCCCAGCATCATGAAACCGAAGGCGTTCTTCACGGCCACCATCCAGGGTCCCGCTTTCGGCAACAGCTTGCCCGCCGAGGCGCCGACGACGAGCAGCGGCGCGCCCATGCCGAGACTGAGCGCGAACAGCGCGCTGCCGCCG
>JBFJUJ010000276.1:0-2356 GCA_041624755.1 Woeseia sp.
CCGAAGATCTCCTCCTGCATCACGGGGCTGTTCGCGTCGACGTCCACGAGCACTGTTGGCTCGATGTACCGTGCCTCGCGCCGCTTGCCGCCGCCGATCGCGACCCTGCCGGAGCCGAGCAGCCCGCTCAGCCGGTCGAAGTGGCGTTCGTTGACGATCCGTGCGTAGGATTCCGAGGACTCGGGGTCGTCGCCGAACATCTCGGTGACGACCTGGCGGAGCAGCGGCAGCAGCGCTTCTTCGGTCGCCGCATCGGTCAATACGTAGTCCGGCGCGATGCAGGTCTGGCCGGCGTTGGTGAACTTGCCCCAGGCGATGCGCCGCGCGGTCGTCTCTAGGTTGGCATCCGGCAGGACGACGCACGGGCTCTTGCCGCCGAGTTCCAGCGTCACCGGCGTCAGGTGCTTCGCGGCGGCCGTCATGACGATGCGGGCGACGGTGCCGTTGCCGGTATAGAGGATATGGTCGAACGGCAGCTCGAGCAGGGCGGTCGTCTCCGGGATCCCGCCCTCGACGACGCGAATGCAATCACCGTCGAGGTACGCCGCGACCATCTCGGCGACCAGCGCAGACGTCGCCGGCGCCAGCTCCGAGGGCTTGATCACCACGCAGTTGCCGGCCGCGATCGCCGCGGCGCAGCCGGCCAGGACCAGCTGCAGCGGGTAGTTCCATGCGCCGATGATCAGGACGGTGCCGAGTGGCTCGGGCTGCAGCCAGCTCTTGCCCGGCCTGGCGATCGACGGCGTATGCACCCGGCGGGGACTGGTCCAGCGCTGCAGCCGCTTGCGGCAGTATGCGGCGTCGCGCGCGACGTATGCGATCTCGGCGTTCCAGGTCTCCATCGCGTGGCGGCCGAGGTCTTTCTTCAACGCCGCGACGATGTCGTCCTCGCGCTCGGCCATCATGCGCTGCAGCGCCTTGAGCTGTTCGTTTCGCCAGGCGAGATCCCGCGTGCGGCCGCTGCGAAATGCCGTACCGAGATCGGCAAAAAGTCGTGAACAATCGGGGGAGGCGGCGCTCCTGTCGATGCCCTGAATGGCGGGTTCACTCATGACGCTCATCCTGTAAATCGCGCAATGGAACGATGATTGTCGCACAGATGCGCACCGCCCGAGGTAACCTCTCCGGTGAACGCGCGCAGCAAGGAGTCACTATGGGACCGCTGAAGGGACTTAAGGTACTCGAGATCGCCGGCATAGGGCCGACGCAGCTTGCCGGCATGCTGCTCGCCGACATGGGAGCGGACGTGATTCGCATCGTGCGGACCGCGTCACCGGAGCCCGGCAGCGAACCGCTGATCCCGCCGCAATTCAACCTGATGAATCGCGGCCGGCCGGCAGTCGCGGTGGACCTCAAGAGCGAGTCGGGCGCGGATGCCGTGCTCTGCCTCTGCGAGCGGGCCGACGCGCTGTTCGAGGGATTTCGGCCGGGCGTCATGGAAAAACTCGGACTCGGTCCCGACGACTGCATGGCGCGCAACCCGCGCCTGGTTTACGGGCGCATGACGGGCTGGGGACAGGATGGGCCGCTGGCCGAATCGGCAGGGCACGACACCAACTACATCGCGCTGGCGGGGGCCCTCGGCGCAATGGGCGAAGCCGGCAGGCCGCCGCCGTTGCCGCTGAACCTCGTCGGAGACTTTGGCGGCGGGGCGCTTTACCTCGCGCTCGGCCTGCTGGCGGCGCTACTGGAATCGGCGCGCTCCGGGAAGGGGCAGGTCGTCGACGCGGCGATGGTCGACGGTGTCGCGTCGATGATGACCTTGTTTTTCGGCCTGCGTGCTGCTGGCCTGTGGACGGACCAGCGCGGGAGTAACCTGCTCGACGGCGGCGCGCCGTTCGCGCGAACCTACGAGACCGGCGACGGCGGCTACGTCGCCGTCTGTGCCATCGAGAACCGTTTCTTCCGTGCGCTGCTGCGCGGCCTCGGCGCGACCGGGATCGACCCGGCCGAGCAGTACCGGGCGGAGTGCTGGCCGGCGCACCGCGAGATCCTCGAGGCGAAGTTCCGCACCCGCAGCCGGGACGACTGGGAGAGGGTGTTCGCCGGCACTGACGCCTGCGTCGCGCCGGTGCTGTCGATCGATGAGGCGCCGCGGCACGAGCACAACCGCGCGCGGCAGACCTTCGTCAACGTCGACGGCATCGAGCAACCCGCGCCGGCACCGCGATTCTCGAGAACGGTGGCGGGCGTCCGCCACGGCCCGGTAGCGGGCGAGGGGACGGTCAGGCAGGCGCTCGCGGATTGGGGCCTCGACGACGCCGTGGTCGAAGCGCTGGTGGCGAATGCACATGCAAGCCCCGGTACGGATTAGCGCGACCGACAGCAAAAAAGTCACTGTCCCCTTTCCCCAAAA
>JBFJUJ010000277.1:0-2312 GCA_041624755.1 Woeseia sp.
CGCAGGACAGGCTGCCGGTGACCGACAGGCGGCGGTCGTAGAACAGCCGGCGGCCGAGTTCCACCTTCGCGGCGCTCATCGGGTTGTCGGCCGGCACCGCGGGTGGCGGCTGTCCCGCGGGCAGGCCCCAGTCGAACGCCGCAGCGGGCCACCAGCGGACGGCGGCCACGACGGCCAGCACCGAAGCCAGCAGCGCCAGCGCGGCGCGGGCCGGAGCGGACCCGCCTGCCCTCACCGGGGCTCCGCGACGCGAAAGCTCGCGGCCGGGGCGATGCTGCCGCCGCTCGCCGGGTCGATGCCGAGGGCCGCGAGCACGGCCGCGCAATCCTCCTCCCCGGGACCCACCTGGCAGCTCCGCACGTCGCCGGCCGCGAGGTCGACGCCGGCGAAGACCTGCGCGAGATCCAGCACCACGAGCCCCCCGGCGGGCGAGATGCGCTCGAGCACGACGGTCGCGCGGTTGGCGGCGTCGCAGCCTTCGAGGCGGCCGATCACGCCGCGGCAGCGGGCGCTCCCGAGATGCAGCCAGAAGCCGCCGTCGGCGGTGATCACGCCGGCACGCAGGAACTTGTAGCCCGAGCGCCAGTGCCAGTGCATCGCCGTGTTCGTCAGCGGCGGCTCGGCCGTCAGCGGATCGCCGTGGTTGAGATGCTCGGGGACGCCGAGCGTGAACGCCAGCGCCGACCAGTCGCCCGGCGGCGCGCGCCCCGTGACGGCGGCACGCATCGCCGGCGTGCCGTTCAGGCAGGCGCCGCTGCCGTCCTCGAGGTCGACGAGCGCGACGTCGGTCGACTGCCAGCCGGGCACCTGTGTCAACTCGACCGGCGCGACGCGTCCGTCGGCGGCGAGCAGCCGCAGATCGTGTACGAAGAAGCGCAGGTCGCTCAGCGTCGCGGCGCCGCCGTCATCACCGCAGGCCAGCGGCTCGTCGCCGAAGCGGGCTTCGAATACGATCGACAGCGGCCGCTCGGGCGGTCCGCAGGACACAGCCAGGACGCCGATCAGCGGCAGCAGTCGGATTGAGCGAAGCATCGGTGAAGCAGGAATCAGCAGAGTCGACGGCGCAGGGGCAGGCGCGGTCTACAGTGTAGCAGCGAGGCTGCCGGCGGCAATCAGATTCCGGACTTGACGGCCCGCGCCGGGTCCTCGTCGTCGTCGTCGACCGTGTAATCGAGCACGCCGGTGGACAACAGGTCCGTGGAGGCGCGCGCCACCGACAGCTCGGTCTCGACCTGCTGCAGCTTGACGGTCGAGCGGAGGTTCTCCTCCGCGCGATTGCTCAGTTCCTCGCGCAATTCGTGCGTCTTGTGCACGGATTCGCGCAGGTCGGCGCGCAGGCGATTGATCTCGCCGAGTTGCTCCCTGAGCGAGGCGCCCTGCGCGTCGATCTTCGACTGCAGGTCCTCGGCTTCCTTGCGGCTGGTTTCCAGCGCCTCGTCGAGCTTGGCCTTGTCCGAGCGCGCGATCCTGGCCTCGGCCTCGAGCGAGCGGATGCGGTCATCGCGCGGGTCGCGCTCGACCGCCGTGAAGCGCCGCCCGAAGAAGGCGCTGACCTTGGCGACCAGCCAGCCGGTCACGAAGGCGCCGATCACGAGGAACAGCAGTGTCTGTGGCGAATCGTCGAGCACCGGTCCACCGAGAGCTCCCAACCAGCGGATAAGATTAGTGAATTCCGCGAGACAGAAAAGGACGGAGTTCTCATTCCGCGCGCGACGCCCGCCGCCCTGCGCCGCGGAGCCGCCGTGCTTCCGCAAATAATCAGATACGGATCAACTACTTGAGATCCGTGCCCCGGGTCGGGTCGGCAGCCGACAACGCCGCCAGCGCGAGGTCGGGAAAATCGCTGAACAGCCCGTCGATGCCGAGCTGCGCATCGCACCACTGCACCATCGACGCGAAGCTCTCGAAGCCCGGCTCGAGCGCGTCCGCACGGAATGTGTAGGGGTGAATGGCGAGGCCCGCCGCGTGCGCGCGGCTCGCCACGCCGGTCGCGACGGGATTGCCGCTGGCCGGGTCCAGCCTGTAGAGCTGCTGCAGCCAGGGGCCGATCGCGTCCGCGTATTCGGCGACGGCCGCCAGTCCCGCGTCCGTCAGGAGCTCGTCGTAGTCGGTATCCGACTCCTGCCAGTCGTTGTCGCCGACGAGTTGCACCAGCCTGAGCCGGCAGCCCAGTTCCTCCCGCACCCGCCTGAGCTCCCGCGCATCGAAGCACTGCAGGTAGGCGGCGTCGCCGGCCTCGCGGTAGCCGTAGTCGTCGAGCCGCGCGAGGAGCAGGCGCGCGCTGTCCACGCCCTCGGCGTGGTGCCAGGCCG
>JBFJUJ010000278.1:0-2296 GCA_041624755.1 Woeseia sp.
GCCGATCTCGGCTGCGAACTCGGGCTCGGCGACCAGGTGGCTCCAGTAGAGCAGCAGGTCGTCAAAATCGAGCGCCTGGCACTGCTGCTTGCGCAGCACGTAGTGGCGGAACAGGTCGGCCAGCTCGGTCTGCCAGTCGCCGCACCACGGGTACTGTTTTTGCAGCACCTCGGCCAGCGGCTCGCCGGCATTGACGCAGCGCGAGTAGATCGCAAGGCAGGTATCTTTTTTCGGGAAGCGTTTCGACGTGCGGGACAGCCGCAGTTCGTGGCGCACGACGTCGATGACGTCCGCGGCGTCGCCCCTGTCGAGGACCGAGAACCCCGGGTCGAGCCCCAGGTTTTGCGCATAGCGCCGCAGCAGGCGATTGGCAACCGAGTGAAAAGTGCCGGACCACGGCAGGGCGCCGGCCGGCAGCCCGGCACCGGCCGTCGCAGCGCGAACGATCGACTCCACCCGCCGGGTCATCTCCGTCGCCGCGCGGCGCGTGAAGGTCAGCAGCAGGATGCGCTCGGGCCTGGCCCCGTTGATGACCAGGTGGGCCACGCGGTGGGCCAGGGTCATCGTCTTGCCGGTGCCGGCGCCCGCGATGATCAGCAGGGGACCCGCCCGCAAGCCCTTCTCCGGCCCGGGCTCGCCATGCGTCGCGGCGAGACGTTGCTCAGGATTCAGGCAGCCGAGGTAGTCGACGATGTCCTCTCCCAGCGCTGGCACTTGTCCGCCCCAAAAGTCTGTATTTTTATACAGTACTGGTTATATTTACAAGTGCTCTGCGAGGAATGCTTCGATGCCGGCGGCGAGCGCCTCCGGGGCCTCGAACTGCGGCATGTGGCCGGCGCCCTCGATAACGAGCCGCCTGGCGTCGGCGAACATATCGTCGCCCATCCCCCCGTACTTGCGAATGAGCCAGCTCGTCGCGCCCGTGATCAGCAGCACGTCTGCCGTGACGGCCCGCCAGCAGGCGGCCGCTTCCGCGCGCCGGTACGGCACGGGGTACGGCAGCTTGTGCTTCGGGTCGGCCCGTAGCCGCACGACGCCGTCATCGCCCCGTTGCGCCCATTCGCGCGCCACGAACCCGGCTGCCGGCGCCGTCATCGCCGCGTTGCGTTTGCGGATGCGCGCCGCCAGCGCCGCGAAATCCCGGTAGCTGGAAAACGACGGCGCCGCCTGCATCTGCTCGATCCAGTCGCGATAGCGCCCGGGCGCCTCTGCCGGCGTCGAGTCCGGCAGCCCGAACCCTTCTATATTGACCAGCGCACGCACCCGCTCCGGCATGATGCCGGCATAGAGCGAGGCGATATTGCCCCCCATGCTGTGGCCGACGAGCCGCAGCGGTTCGGCGGGCGCCACGATGGCGGCGAGCGCGTGCAGGTCGGCCAGGTAGTCCGGGAACCAGTAGCTGCTGCAGTCGGCGCGAGTGCGGCCGAAACCGCGCCAGTCCGGCGCGACGACGCGCCAGTCGCGCTGCAGCGCGTCGACGACGAGCTGCCACGTCGACCCGCAGTCCCCCCAGCCGTGCAGGTAGAGAATCAACGGCGCGTCCGCGCTGCCCCACTCGTGCACGGCGTAATCGACACCGCGAATCTCATGCAGCTGCATCGTCCGGGCGACCGCCGGCCGGTAGATCGTCTGTTCGTTCATTAGCGTCGCTCCCGCCGCTGTTCACAGGACATTACCAGCGCTACCAACGTCGATGCGCTTTTGTATGGAAGGTCGTGTATAAACACTCTGGTCTCGAACAGCAACGACATGCCCCAGCCGACGATCGACTGAATGACCCTGGAAATAGCACTGGTTCTCGGCATTCTGGCCATATCGCTGGTTCTGTTCATCAGCGAAGTCATCCGCATGGACGTCGTCGCGCTGATGGTGCTGGGCGCCCTGGCAATCACCGGCCTCGTCGATTCCTCCGAGGCATTCGCCGGCTTCAGCAACAGCGCCGTGATCACGGTCTGGGCGATGTTCATCTTGAGCGAGGGGCTTACCCGCACCGGCATCGCCGATATCATCGGCCGCCAGGTCATGCGGCTCGCCGGCCGCCGCGAGATCGCCATGATCCTGGTCATCATGGTTACCGGCGCCGTCCTGTCGGCGTTCATGAACAACATCGGCGTCGCCGCGCTGATGCTGCCGGTCGTCATCGATGTCGCACGGCGTACGAAGATCCCGGCCTCGCGCCTGTTGATGCCGCTTGCCTATTCGACGCTGCTCGGTGGCCTGATGACGCTGATCGGCACGCCGCCCAACCTGCTGATCAGTGAATCGCTGGTGCTGAACGGTTATGAACCGTTCGCGC
>JBFJUJ010000279.1:0-2273 GCA_041624755.1 Woeseia sp.
CGCCGCCGCCCATGCGCGCCGCCACCGTGATCTCACGGATGAGCTTCGTGAACAGCTTGCCGCGCTTCTTGTCCTGGGCGCCCTTGCGGTGCTGGATGTTCGCCCACTTGCTGTGTCCTGCCATGCGCCTTCGCCAACCTCAGCCTGTGTGAATGCCCCTGCGAGCGCCGCGCGGCGGTCGCGGCGCGCCCGGCGGCAACAGGTCATGCCGCGCCCGGCGCCGGCCGCGGGCAAAGCTTGCGGCTCCGGCCCCGGGCTGCGCGTATGATAACGGTTATGAATTCGCGGCACACCACCGATAGCGTCACTCCGGCTACGAATGATACGGAAGATCGGCGAATGAGCGACGATCAGGCAGACATCGTCGCAAAAACGCGACGCCAGCTCTGCGCCGACCGGCCGCCGGAGGCGCTCGGCGAGCTGCTCGCGGAAGGTGACGCGCTGAACGAGATCCTCGAGCCGTTCGGGCTGCCCGAGCGCCTCTCCGCGGCAGTACTCGCCTACCCTTTCCTGCGCCGCTTTGGGCCCGGGTCGCTGGCCGCGCTCGAGCCGGACATCGCAGGCCTGGCCGAGGGCCTCGCGGAGCTCGGCCGTTTCGACCTGCCCGAGGACTGGCAGCCGGGCGAGGCCCTGGCGACGTCGCAGTCGGATGCGCTGCGCAAGATGCTGCTCGCCGTCGTCGCCGACGTGCGCCTCGTGCTGGTGCGCATCGCCGAACAGCTCCTGAGGCTGCGGCAGGCGAAGCGGGCGGAGCCAAAAGAGCAGCGGCGGATCGCCGTCGAGACGCGCGAGATCTACGCGCCGCTCGCGAGCCGGCTCGGCGTCTGGCAGCTCAAGTGGGAGCTGGAAGACCTCGCGTTCCGCTTTCTCGAGCCGGACACCTACAAGGAGATCGCCAGCGCGCTGCGCGAGCGTCGCATCGAGCGCGAACGCTACATCGACGGCGTGATCCGCGACCTCCGCGAGGCCCTCGCGGCGAACGGTATCGACGCCGAGATAACCGGCCGGCCGAAGCACATCTACAGCATCTGGCGAAAGATGCAGCGCAAGGACCGCGGCCTCGAGCAGATTTTCGACATGCGCGCGGTGCGCGTATTCGTCAACGACGTGCGCGAGTGCTATGCGGCGCTCGGTATCGTGCACAACCTGTGGCCCTACCTGCCGGGTGAGTTCGACGACTACATCGCCAACCCGAAGGAAAACGATTATCGCTCGCTGCACACCGCGGTCATCGGGCCCGGCGGGCGCACCCTCGAAGTGCAGATCCGCACGCACGAGATGCACCGCCATGCCGAACTCGGCGTGGCGGCACACTGGCGCTACAAGGAAGGCGGCGCGTCGACCGCGGCGTTCGACCAGAAGATCCACTTCCTGCGCAACCTGCTCGAGCCCGACGACCCCGACAGCGACCTGCTGGAGCAGATTCGCGACGAGATATTCGAGGACCGGGTCTACGCCGTCAGCCCGAAGGGCGACGTCGTCGAGATGCCGGCGGGCGCAACGGCGCTGGACTTCGCCTACCACGTCCATACCCAGGTCGGTCACCGCTGCCGCGGCGCGAAGGTCGACGGCCGCATCGTGCCGCTCACCTACCAGGTAAAGAACGGCCAGCAGGTCGAGATCATCACCGGCGGCGAACCGCAGCCGAGCCGCGACTGGATGAACCCGCAGCTCGGCTACCTCGCCAGCTCGCGCAGCCGCGCCAAGGTACGCAGCTTCTTCCGCCAGCAGGACCGCGAGCAGAATCGCCGCCAGGGGCGCGACATCCTCGAGCGCGAGCTCGGCCGTCTCAACGTCCGCGACCTGACGCACGAAGTGATCGCGAAGCACATGAAATTCAGCGACGTCGAGGCCCTGTGCATCGCGCTCGGCGCCGGGGACACGACTTCCTCGGCGATCGCGAGCGCGGTACAGAACCTGCGCGGGCGCGATCCCGCCGACACGCTGCGCCGGCGGCGACCGCCGACGTCACGGCCGGCCGGTGCCGAGCAGGTGGCGGTCAGCGGCGTCGGCGACCTGATGAGCAATTTTGCACGCTGCTGCCGGCCGATGCCGCCCGAGCCGATCACCGGTTACATCACGCTGTCCCGTGGCGTCAGCATCCACCGGCAGGACTGCCGCAATTTCCTGAACATGAGGGCGCGCAGCCCGGAACGGGTCATCGCGGTGGACTGGGGACAGCCGGACGACGCCGTCTACCCGGCCGAGCTGACGATCCGCGCCTACGACCGCCAGGGGCTGCTGCGCGACATCAGCAGCGTCTTCGCCGACGA
>JBFJUJ010000280.1:0-2259 GCA_041624755.1 Woeseia sp.
CTATGCCGACATCGACCATTTCAAGGAATTCAACGACCAGCTCGGCCATCATCGCGGCGACCTGTGCCTGCAGGCCGTGGCCGATGCGCTGCAGCGGGCCGTCACCCGGGAATTCGACTGCGTGTGTCGCATAGGCGGCGAGGAATTTGCGCTGTTGCTGCCGATGACCGAGGCGGAAGGTGCGCGCAAGGTCGCGCAGCGGGCGCTGTTCGCCGTGCGGCGCCGGGCGATACGCCATCCCGGCAACGTCGTGAAGATCGTCACCGCGAGCTTCGGCGTCGGGACCTGCCGGCCGTCTGCCGAACTCGATCCGGAACGCTTCGCCGCGGCCGTCGACCGGGCGATGTACCGGGCAAAGCGCAGCGGGCGCAACCGGATCAGCATCAGCGAAGACGCGACGAACGACGCCTGGCACGACGACGACCCGTCGAAGGCGCGCGCCGCCGGCAGCTAGCTCGCGCGCGCCCGGGTCAGCCGGCGGCAGCGCGCCGCTGCCAGGCGACGATGCCGACGAGCAGGGCGGCGCCGGCGACGTGCGCCGCGAGCCCGAGAGGCGTCCACAGGCACAGAACGGCGCAGAGCGACAGCAGCACCGCGGTAGCCGCGCCGAGCCGCTCCTCGAGATGCCACTGCAGCAGCCCGGCCAGCGCGTACAGCCCGAAGCACGCGAACACGAAGACCTCCACACGCTCGGGCCAGCTCCCGGTAACGAGCGGCGAGAACGCGAACAGGAGTGGCACCAGGTAGAGGCCCTTGGCAATTTTCCAGGACGTGAAGCCCGTGCGCATGGGCGGCGTCCCCGCGATGGCCGCGGCGGAGAACGCGACGATGCAGACCGGCGGCGTGACGTTGCTGTCCTGCGAGAGCCAGAAGATGATCAAATGCGCGGCGAGCAGCATGCCGGTGAGCTGCGCCGGGTCCAGCAGCTCGCCGCGCACGAGCTGGCGCATCTCTGCGGGCATCCCGGACAATGCCCTCGCCGGATCGCCGCCGAACAGGTCGACCACGGCGCGGATGTTCACCGGCAGGTCGGGCGCGGCGAGCGCCCGCAGCAGGGCGTCGGCGCTGATCAGGTCGTACAGCGCCGGCGCCGCCAGCGTCGCGAGCACGATATACGCGGCCGTGACCGGTAATCCCATCCCCAGCACGAGCGAGGCGAGTGCGACGAGCACGAGCGTCAGCAGCAGGCTGCCGCCGGCCCATTCGACGATCATCAGCGAGAAGGCATTGCCGAGGCCGGTCGTCGTGACGACGTTTACGACGATGCCGACCGCGATCAGCAGGATGGCGGTCGGCACCATGATGCGCAGCGCGTCGAGAATGGCCTCGGTGCAGCGCTCCAGGTTCATCGGCCTGGCGGTAAACCAGGAGACGGCGATGACGGCGAGAATCGCGAAGGTGGCGGCGCGCACCGGCGTGTAGCCCGCAACCAGTGCGCCGACGAGCACCGCGAGCGGAATGACGAAATGCCAGCCGCGCCTGAGCACGGCCAGGGGCGAGGAGGCCGGGTCGGTTCGATGGACCGGGATGGCGAGCCGCCGCGCCTCGATGCGGACGAAGAACGACACGGTGAGGAAATACAGGAGCGCCGGCAGGAACGAAACCGCGATGATCTCGAGGTAGGAGATCTGCGTGTAGCTCGCCATGACGAAGGCGCCGGCGCCCATGACCGGCGGCATGAGCTGTCCGCCCGTCGACGCGGCGGCCTCGACGCCGGCGGCGAAGCGCGGCGGAAAGCCGGCGCGCACCATCATCGGGATCGTGATCACGCCGGTCGACACGGTGGTGGCGACGGCGGAGCCGGAGACCGAGCCCATGAGCCCCGAGCCGACGACGGCGACGTGCCCGGCGCCGCCCTGGTAGCGGCCGGCCAGGCCGCGGGCCAGGTCGACGATGAAATCGCCGGCGCCGGATTTGAGCAGGAAGGCGCCGAACAGGATGAACATGAACACGAACGTCGCCGAGATGTTGGCCACCATGCCGAACATGCCGTCGGCGCTCCAGTAGCTGCGGTACAGCACGGTCTCGGCCGACAGTCCCGGGAACGCGAACACGCCCGGCACGTAGCGGCCGAGGAACAGGACGTAGCCTAAGGAGACGGTGATCAGGAGCGGCATGAACCAGCCGCTGGTGCGGCGCGCGAACTCGACGGCCAGCACGATGGCCGCTGCGGCGAAGACGTAGTCGCTCCAGATGAACTCGGCCTCGCGGGCGTACAGGGCCTCTTCGAACAGCACCAGGTAGGCGGCGACGGCGAGC
>JBFJUJ010000281.1:0-2231 GCA_041624755.1 Woeseia sp.
ACCCGGGCCTCGAAGCGCGCCGGCGTGATCTCGACCTCGCCGCTTTCCTGCGGGAATATCGCGATGACCCGCTCGACGACGTTGTAGGCCTTGCCGTTCAGCACCGCGTCGTAGCTTTTCTCGTCGCCGGCCAGCTCGACGAGGACCTCCGCACCGCCGAAGGTCGGCTCGCGCAGCGCTGGCTGCCGGGTCGCGACGGCGCGGTAGATCTTGATGCGGTACAGCACCTGTGCCTGCACGTAGCTCTCGGTCCGGTCCAGCTCGCTGGTGATGAACACGTCGGCCTCGCCCGGCGGCTCATCGGATGGTTCCCGAACGTTGATGTTGACCGGCTCGCTCTGCTCGGTGCCGATCCTGATCGGCGGGATGGTCACGAGGCCGGTGCGCTTCGGCATCAGGGCGATCGTCCAGGTCCTGCTGCGCCGGATCTCGCCGTTGAAGATGGAGGTATTGCTCAGCTGGCTGACCTGTCCGAGATAGAACCCGTCTTCCAGCACCGACAAGTCCGGCTCCAGGTCGACATTGGAGTCGACGACGATCTCGAGCATGAACGACTCGTTGAGGTCGACCGTCGGGCGGTCCACCGTCGCCCGCACGGCCGCCATCGCCGGGGCTGCGGCCAGCACGCCGGCCAGCAGCAGCGCGAGCGGCCAGCGCGGCATCGCGAGCCTCACCACGGCTGCGCCTCGTCATCGGGCCAGACGCTGTTGCCGTCCTGGTCCTTGCCGGAGCGCTGGTACTGGTAGCGGAACTTGCGCCGCAGCAAACCACCCGGGTCGTCGGGGATGCGCCGCAGCCACTGCTCCATCGCCTGCTGCTGCTCCTGCTCTGCGCGCAGCGCGGCGAGTTCGGCCGCAGAGCGCTGTTGCTCCTGCCGCTCGCCCGGCTGCGACTCCTCGGCGGCGCGCTGCAGTTCCTTTTGCAGGGCATCGAGTTCCTCTTCGCCGGCCGCTTCCTGGTCGTGCTGCCCGGGCTCACCCTCGCCCGACGAGTTTTCGTTTTGCGCCGCCTGCTGATCGCCCTGTTCGCCCGACCGATCGGATTCCGACGGCTCGCCCTCGCCCTGCTGGTCCTGCGACGAGGGTTGCTGGTCGCCCTGGCTTTGCTGCTGCTGTTGCTGCTGTTCTTTCAGGTTCTTCACGAGCTCGAGATTGTAGGCCGCGTCCTCGTCGTCGGGGTCCAGCTCGAGCGCCCGCTCGTAGGCGTCGATCGCGGCGTCCAGCTCGCCCTGCAGCGCCATCGCGTTGCCCAGGTTGTAAAGGTTGCGCGCGTCACCGCGATTCGCGAACGCCGACGCGCTGCCGGCGTAATCGCCCGCCCGGTAACGGGCCACGGCGCGCCATTCAGGGTCCTCGAACAGCGCGGCAGCGTCTGCGGCCCTGCCCTCGTCGAGCAGCCGCGCCGCCTGCTGGTCCCGGTTCTGCCAGAGGTCGTCCCACAATGAAGCCTGTGCTGGATACGGTGCGACGGCAATTACGACGACCAGCAGCCAGCCGCGACGAAACGCCAGCGCCGCGATCGGCAGCAGCAGCAGCAACAGCCACGGGCCTTCCTCGCGCCACTGGTCGGTCGCCAGCGTCTCGTCCGTCGACGAGGCCTGCCGCACCGGATCCGCGAGCAGGCGGTCGAGGTCGCTGTCGTCGGCGGTGAGGACGGCGAACCGGCCGCCGCCGGCCGCCGCCAGCGCCTTCAGCGATCGTTCCTCCAGCCGCGGCAGCGCGATCCTGCCGCGGTTGTCGGTGACGAAGCCGCCGGATGCGCGCGGGATCGGCGCGCCGTCGACGGTGCCGACCCCCAGCACCGACAGCGTGTAGCCGGCTTTGCGGAGCTCACGGGCCGCATCCTCGGCGGCCGGCGACGAACCACCGTCGGTCACCAGCAGGATCTCGCCGAATCCCGCCCCGGCCTGGTCGAGCAGCTGGCGGCTTTTCGCCATCGCCACGGCCGGGTAGCTGCCGCGGCTCGGCATGATGTCCGTACTGAGGCTGTTGACCAGCGCGGCGACGGTATCCGTATCGGTCGTCAGCGGCGTCACCGTGAACGCGTTGGCCGAGTAGACCACCAGCGCCGTCTGGCCGCTCGAGCGGCGCTCGAGGATGTCGAGGATCTTGAGGCGCGCCCGCGCCAGCCGGCTCGGCGTCACGTCCTGTGCATCCATCGAACGCGACAGGTCGAGCGCGATGACGAGCGCCTGCTCGGCGCGAAACACCGGCTGCTCGATGCGCTGCCAT
>JBFJUJ010000282.1:0-2216 GCA_041624755.1 Woeseia sp.
CCCGCCCCGCCCGCGGCGCTCCCGCACCATCACGGCGGGATCCATCGCGCGGCGGATGCGCGCGGCCGGCAGCGGCAGGCCGCCGTCGCCGGACTCGCTCCAGACGGCCGCGAGCTCCGCATCGGAGAGGTCCTTCGGCCGTTTGCCCTGCGCGCGCCCGTAGCTCGTGAGCGCCGAGGCGTAGTGATAGCCGCTGCGGAACGCCACGCCGGCCTCGCGAAGCAGCACGTCGGCGACCTCGGTCATGGTCGCGTAGTCGCCATCGACCTCGGCGAGCGCGCGCTCCGGGTCGACGACGAGATGCGCCACGACATCGGCGTAGCGTGCATACATGTCGATCGCGGCATCCGCGGCCCGCCCGGTTTGCGTGGCGGGGCGGTAGTCGTGCATGCCGGAATTCACGTTGTGCGCGTTCAGCATGACGAGGTGCGCGTCGCCGACGACCGCCGTGGCCCGTCTCCGGACCGCGTCGAGCGGCCGCGGGTTGCGCTTCTGCGGCATGATGGAACTCGAATCGGTGCGCTCTTCGGCCAGCAGGATCCATGGCGCCGGATCGTGATACTGCGTGTGCAGGTTCTGCATGAGCTGGCCGACGACGATCGCCGAGGTCGACATCGCCTGCGCGAAGTCGATCTTCGAATCGACCGACGAGACGAGATTCGCGTCGTAGGAGTTTTCCACGATGCCGTCGAAGCCGAGCAGCGCCGCGAGGCGTTCGCGGTCGAGCGGGAAACCGGAGGTGCCCATTGCGGCCGCGCCGAGCGGGCTCCGGTTGAGACGCGCATAGGCCTGTTCGTAGCGCTCGGCGTCGCGGCCGAAAGCGGCGGAGTACGCCAGCAGGTAGTGCGCGAGCGTGATCGGCTGCGCCTGCACGCCGTGCGTATAGCCCGGGATCACGGTATCCACGTGCGCGGCCGCCAGCTCGAGCAGGCTCGCGCGCGCGGTCAGCAGCGCCGCGTAGACCCGCAGCAGGGAGTCACGCAGCGCCATGCGGCGGTAGGTCGAGCCGATGTCCTGGCGGCTGCGCCCGATGTGCAGGCGCGACGCCTCGGGGCCGGCCAGCTCCAGCAGCCGGCGTTCGAAGACGAGGTAGTTTGCCGAGCGCTCCGCGCCGGCTTCGCGCTGCTCCGTCGCGATCTGCGCCGTCGCGCGCGCGATCTCGCGTGCCAGCGCCGCCGGCAGCAGCGTCTCTTCGCGCAGCATCACCAGCGACGCCTCGTTGATGGCCATCAGGCGGTCGAAGTCGTCCGCGGGCGCGGACGGCGGAGCGGCCTCGGCCGCGGCTGGCCGGCAGAGAACGGCGAGGCAGCCGGCGAGCGCCATGCGACGAACGGCGATCAAGAGCGTCTCTCCGGCCGGGGCCGCGGCGGCCGATTCCGCGCGGCGTTACCGGTGAAACGCCCGGGCCGCGCGGTTTCCGCCATGCCCGGTCCGGAGATCGTCGGTCGATCAGGCGGCGTTCGCGCGGGGCAGGATGTCCTCGAGCGCGGCGAGCAGCGCGTCGATCTCGTCGGCGCCGTTGTAGTGCACCGGCCCGACGCGCACGGCGCCGCCGCTGTCGTAGACGCCGAGAGACTTCGCCGCCTCGACCGCATAGTTGTGGCCGCTCCAGACGAAGATGTTGCGCTCGGCCAGCGCGGCAGCCAGTGACGGCGACGGCACGCCGTCGGCGACGAAGGCGACGGTGGGCACGCGGCGCGCCATGGCGGCTGAGTCGGTGATACCCAGCACGCGCACGCCGGGCAGCTGCATGAGCCCGCGGATCAGGCGCTCCGCGAGCTGCCGCTCGTAGTCGAACAGGAATGCGAGGGCGGCGTGCACGTGGCGGCGGCGCCCGGAGAAGCGCTCGAAGCCGCGCAGGTGGTCGACGGCCTGCGTCTCGCCGATCCAGGCGAAGTAGTCGACCGCGGCCGCGGTGCCCGCCATACCCTCGTGGCAGAGCGTGCCGGTCTCGAAACAGCCCGGCAGGGAATCCGGCGCCGGCCTGACCTTGTATGGTGTAAGCGTTTCCAGCAGCTCCCGCCGTCCCCACAGGATGCCCTGGTGAGGGCCGAAGAACTTGTAGGCGGAGCAGACGAGGAAATCGCAGCCCAGGTCCTGCACGTCGATCGGCACGTGCGGCGCGAGCTGCACGGCGTCGATGTAGCTCCAGGCGCCGGCATCGCGCGCCATGCGGCTGATGGTCCTTACGTCGTTGATCGTGCCGATCAGGTTGC
>JBFJUJ010000283.1:0-2113 GCA_041624755.1 Woeseia sp.
CTGGCAGCGCGCCGCGGCAGCCGCGCAGGCCGTCTACGACAGAGAGCACGAGCCGCAGGTCGGCGGCGCGCTGCACTACCACGCGACGCGCATCCTTCCGCGCTGGGCCGAGGGCAGGACGCCGCTCGTCACGATCGGCCGGCACGCGTTCTACGAATGAGCGCTACGCGGGTCATGAGGTCATGAAGATCTGGGTCGATGCCGACGCCTGCCCGGCCGTCATCAAGGACATCCTGTTCCGCGCCGCCGAGCGCACCGGCACCGCGCTGACGCTGGTCGCGAACCAGGCGATACGGGTGCCGCCGTCGAAATACATCCGGACCGTGCAGGTGCCGGCCGGCTTCGACGTCGCGGACAACGAGATCGTCCGGCGCGCCGCGGCGGGTGATCTCGTGATCACCGCGGACATCCCGCTCGCGGCGGAGGTCATCGAAAAAGGCGCGTTGGCGCTCAACCCGCGCGGCGAGCTGTACACGACCGAGAACGTTCGCGCGCGCCTGAACATGCGCGATTTCCTGGACACGATGCGCGCCAGCGGCGTCGACACCGGCGGCCCGCCCGCCCTGAGCCAGGCCGACCGGCAGGCGTTCGCCAACCACCTGGACCGGCTGCTCGCACGCCGGGACAGCGAAGGCTGACGCCCGCGATTCTCGCTGCGCGTCGCCCGAATCCCGGCCCCGGAGCCGGCCCGCCTTCCCGGCGTTCCCGGGGATTCCGGACGGCCGTTGTGGCCTGACGGCATCAGGTATGACGAGTGTCTCACTCTGGCGAGATTTATTTGGTGTTGCCGGTCCATCGGTAGTAAACATTCCTGATGAAACTTTAGGGGCGTCCGACGGCAGCGAGGGCCGCGGGCGAGCGGCGCCGCGACTGCGGCCCGCCAGGAACGGATACCTGCTTAGTGACCAATCGAAAAAGGACAGCGATGTCGGGAGCGGGCATCGGCGCCGCCGATGCCGTATCGGCGTCGCGGCCGGCAATCGGGGAAGATGTCGTGCTGACGGTTGCGGCCGATGGCTCGATCCTCGGCATCCTGCAGGCGCCGGGATCGGGCGACTCCGACCTGCAGCGGACCGTCGGCGAAAAGCTCGACGCGCTGTGGCCCGGCACGGTCGCCGCCAGGCTCCGCGAAACGGTGCGCGCGGCGCTGCGCAGCCGGCGCCTGCAGCGTGAGGCGATCGACTGCGACGGCAGCCTGTTCGAATTCACGGTGCTGGCGCAGGGGCGCGATCGGGCGCTCGTCCTCGCACGCGACATCTCGCAGCAGAGCGAGGAATTCTCGCAGATCGAGGAACTCGCCTACCTCGACGAAGGCACGCGCCTGCCGAACCGCAAGTTCCTGCGCCGCGAGCTGGACACGATCCTCGACAACCTGCGACTGACGGAAGGCCGCGCGGCGCTCATCTTCTTCGATATCGAGCACCTCGAATCGCACGGCATCGGCTATAACCCGCGCCTGCAGGAACAGGTCCTGAAGGAACTCGCGACGCGCCTGAGCCACGAACTCCGCGGTGTCAACCAGAGTACGCCGTCGGACTACGAACGTTATTCGGCAGCGGCGCGCATCGATTTCCGGCAGTTCGCGGTCGTGCTGCCGAGCATCGAGAGCGGCGACGACGCCGAGGCGGTGACCTGCCGGCTGCTCGAATCGCTGCAGCAACCGATCCGGCTGGACGATCGCAGCGTCTCCGTGGCGGCACGCGCGGGCATCGCCCTGTTCCCGCAGGACGGCACCGACAGCGACACGCTTTTCGAGAATGCCGCGGCTGCCATGGAAGACGCGCGCAGCGGCGGCGGAGACAGCTACAAGTTCCACTCGGGCACCGTCGGCCTGCCGGCGCTGCAGCGCAGGGATCTCGAGGTCGAGCTGCAGGCGGCGCTGAAGCAGGAGGAGTTCGTGCTCAAGTTCCTGCCGATCGTCGACGCCGGCAGCGGCGCGGTGCAGGCCGTCGAGTCGCTGCTGCGCTGGCCGCAGACGCTGTTCGCGACCCGCTCGATAAGCAAGCTCGTCGCCCTCGCCGAACACACCGGCCTCATCCTGCCGATCGGCGAATGGGTGCTCAGGAGCAGCGCGCGACAGCTTCGCGAGTGGCGTGAGGCGGGCCACGACGAC
>JBFJUJ010000284.1:0-1938 GCA_041624755.1 Woeseia sp.
CTACGCGATGGACAGGACCGCGCTGTCGCACAACGCGTTCGTCTACGGCGTTTTTCGATCCCTGTGGCGCGAGACCGGGGGAGCGTTTGACGGCGGCTGGAGGAACGCGATCGCGGATGCGGAGGCGGAACCGCTGCTGACCTTCGACTCGCTGCCGCTGAGCGAGATGATCGCCCGCGTCAACAAGCACAGCAACAACGTCATGGCGCGCCAGCTGCTGTATACGTTGTCCGCAGAGATCCTCGGCGAGCCCGGCACCGAGCAAGGTGGCCGCCGGGTCATCGACGAGTGGCTGGAGGAGCGGGGACTCGAGCCCGGCGTGCTGGTGATCGAAAACGGCGCCGGGCTGTCCCGTGACGCGCGGGCCACGGCCGCAGGCATCGGCGCACTGCTGGGTTTCGCGTGGCGCCAGCCTTACATGCCCGAATTCGCGGCGTCGATGGCGCTGTCGGGACTCGACGGCACGCTGCGGCTGCGCTTCCGCAACAACGGGCTGCGGGGACAGGCGCACCTGAAATCCGGGTCCATGGACGACGTCACCGCCATCGCCGGCTACCTGCAGTCCCGGTCCGGTCGTCGCTACGCGCTCGTGGCGCTGCACAACCACGCGGACGTCCATCGCGGCCCCGGGGAGGAAGTACAGGAGGCGCTGTTGCGCTGGCTGTACGAGCAATGACCCGCGCCGCCCGGGGGTCGGCCTGTAGTAAACTCGCCCGGGGCAGACGGAGGCTCAGCATGCGATTCCTGGTTGTTTTCCTGGCGATGTTGCCGCTTCTTGCAGCGGCCGAAACGGCATACGTGACCGACAAGCTGCGGCTGGGCCTGCACCAGTCGCCGGACACCAGTGACCGGGCGTTTCGCATGCTCGAGAGCGGCCAGCAGCTCGAGGTGCTGTTCCGCGACGGCAATTATGCCAGCGTGCAGCTGCCCGACGGCGTGCAGGGCCACGTCAAGGCCGCCTACCTGGTCACCGAGAAGCCGGCGCGGCTCGTGCTTGCCGAGACCGAGGCCGAGCGCGACGCGCTGCGCGCCGAGCTCGAACAGGCGCGCGAAGCCCTCGCGGCGCCCGAGGCGAACATCGCGGGGCTGCAAACACGGATCGACGACCTGAGCGCGCGGCTCGAAGCGGCCCAGGCGGAGGTAGCGACGCTGGAGCAGGACAAAGCCGATATCGGCGAGCTGCGGCAGCGCTTCAGGGGCAGCCTGCCGCTGACCTGGGTCGGCGCTGCGCTTGCCGTGTGCCTGGTGGCCGGATTCCTGATCGGTATCTGGTGGGTCGACCTGCAGAACCGCAGGCGCCACGGCGGCATTCGCGTCTACTAGCGGCGCGAGCCGCGATCCTCAGGCCGCATCGTCGCCGCAGCCGACGCGCAGCGGCAGTTCGACGTCCGCGAACAGCTTGTCGATCGCCTGCTGCGTGCGCGCACTGCGTACGGCCTCGAGCTGCCGGTCGTTGAGGTGCGGCGCAAACAGCTTCAGGAACGCGGTCATGTAGCGGCGCAGCACGGCGTCCTTGCGAAAGCCGATCCAGGTCGTGCTGCGCGGGAACAGTCCTTCCGCCGGCAGTGCGACGAGATCCTTGCGGTCGGCGCAATCCGAAGCCATGCTCGCGACGATGCCCACACCGAGTCCCATGCGCACGTAAGTCTTGATGACGTCGGCGTCGCGGGCCGTGAACACGACGTCCGGCTCGAGCCCTTCCGCGGCAAACGCCCGTTTCAGCGAGGACTGGCCGCCGAAGCTGAAAACGTAGGTCACGAGGGGATGTTTTGCGAGGTCCGCGAGCGTGATCGGGCGCCCGAGTTTCGTGAGTTCGTGGCCGCGCGGGACGATGATCGAGCGGTCCCAGCGGTAGCTCGGCACCAGGGCCAGGTCCGGGAACAGCTCCTTCGATCCGGTCGCGATGGCGAAGTCGATCTCGTTCGCGGCGACCATGTC
>JBFJUJ010000285.1:0-1928 GCA_041624755.1 Woeseia sp.
CGAGATGATCGCCGGCGCGCGCGTCGAGGTCGCGCCCTACAAGCGCGCGCCGCAGGACTTCGTGTTGTGGAAGCCGTCGCCGCCGGACCTCCCCGGCTGGGAGTCGCCGTGGGGTCGTGGCCGCCCCGGCTGGCACATCGAATGCTCCGCCATGTCCGAGAAACACCTCGGCGAGACGATAGACATCCACGCCGGCGGCCAGGACCTGAAATTCCCGCATCACGAGAACGAGCTGGCGCAGAGCACCTGCGCACACGGCGGTCGGCCGTTTGCGCGCTACTGGCTGCACAACGGCTTCCTGAGCATCGACAACACCAAGATGTCGAAGTCGCTCGGTAACGTGCTGCTGGTGCACGACCTGATCGAGGAGATTCCCGGCGAGGTCATCCGGCTGGCGCTGCTGAGCGCGCAATACCGCCAGCCGCTCGACTGGTCGGACGAATCGGTCGAGGCCGCGCGCCGCATGCTGGATCGGCTCTACGGCGCGCTGCGCGGCCTCGACGTGCCGGCCGCGGCAAGGGCCGCCGCGGAGCCGCCGGCGGCCGTCGTCGAGGCGCTGGAGGACGATCTCAATACCCCGAAGGCACTGGCGGAGATGTTCAATCTCGCGAAAGCCCTGAACAAGGCCGACGACGCCGCCGAGCGCACGGCGCTCGCCGCGCAGCTTTACGCCTGCGGCGACCTGATGGGCCTGCTGGGCGTCGATCCGGAAGCCTGGTTCGCCGGCGACGACGTCGGTGAACTGTCGGCGGACGATATCGAGGCGTTGCTGAAAGAGCGCGAGGCGGCGCGTGCGGCCCGTGATTTCGCGGCGGCGGACGCCATCCGCGAGCGCCTCGGCGCGGCCGGCATCGCCATCGAGGACGGGCCCGCCGGCACGCGCTGGCGACGGACGGGCTGAGAGGCGTCGTGAACGAGGTACAGCAGGCGCAGGCCGAAGTGGTCGAGGAATTCGCGTTCTTCGACGACTGGATGGATCGATACCAGTACCTGATCGACCTCGGGCGACGCCTCCCCGATCTCGCCGCAAACGAGAAGACCGAAGCGAACAAGATCAAGGGTTGCCAGTCGCAGGTCTGGTTCGTCGCCGAAGCCGATGGCGGTCGGCTCCGGTTTCGCGCGATCAGCGACGCGGCGATCGTCTCGGGATTGATCGCCCTGTTGCTGCGCATCTACAGCGGCAAGCCGGCCGCCGACATTCTTGCAACGCCGCCGGATTTCGTTCGCGCGCTCGAACTCGAGCAGCACCTGAGCCCGACGCGCAGCAACGGGCTGTCGTCGATGCTGAATGCGATTCGTGCGTTCGCCGAGGACGCGGAGCGGGCGGCGTGACCGCGTCGCGGCTGTCGCGGGCGCTCGGCCGGCCCCTCTCGGCCCTCGTCGGGCTCTACCGCGCCGTCTTCTCTCCGCTGCTCGGCGCCAACTGCCGTTACCAGCCGACCTGCTCCGAATACGCCCGCGAGGCGCTCGCACGCTACGGCGCCTTCCGTGGCGGCTGGCTCGCGCTGGCGCGCATCGCGCGCTGCCACCCCTGGGGCGGCAGCGGCTACGACCCGGTGCCCGGCCCCGTCGATCGCGACGACTCCACCCGCGACGAGGACGGCAGGCGCGAGCCGTGACCCCGCGCGCCGCGGCCGCCGCGCTGACGGGAGCATTTCGCGACCCGGCCCAGCCGTTGGCCGGCCTCCTCTTCTGGCTCCCCGGTGCCGCGGGACTCGCGATGTATCACAGCTTCACCGGCAGCCTGCGGCCGGTGGGCGTGCTCGGCTGCGCGCTGCTGTTCGCGCTCATGCTGCCGGGCCTGGCCGCCTACCTGCTGCGCCTCGTCGAGGCGCGCGCCCTGGGCCGGCGGCCGCCGGTGCCGGGCATCGACTCCTTCCTGCCGTTCTCCGGAGAGCGCCGCCTGTTCCCGCTGCTGCCGGTCGGCC
>JBFJUJ010000286.1:0-1718 GCA_041624755.1 Woeseia sp.
AAGGAGATCAGGGCGGCCGAGCCGGGCCTGCGCAGCGAGGGCCTGCGGTCGGCGGCGTGCTACTACGACGCCCAGGTCGCTTACGCGGAGCGCCTCGTGCTGGAAAACCTGCTCGCCGCGCGGGCGGCCGGGGCCGAGATCCGCACCCATTGCGAGGTAAGCGGCATCGACGTCGACGGCGACGCGGTCAGCGGCCTGAGCTACACGGACCGGGCGGACGGTTCGCGGCACACCGTCACGGTTCGCTGCGTCGTCAACGCGGCAGGCCCGTGGGTCGACGAGGTGCTGGCGACGGCGCCGACGCCCACCAGCCGCCAGATCGGCGGCACCAAGGGAAGCCACATCATCGTCGGCCGTTTCGAAGGCGCGCCGCGGGACGCGTTCTACGTCGAGGCGGCGGCCGACGGCCGGCCGTTCTTCATCATCCCGTGGAACGACCAGTACCTGATCGGCACGACCGACATCCGCTACGACGGCGACCTCGACACGGTCCGCGCCAGCGCGGCGGAAGTCGATTACCTGCTGGCTGAAACCAACCGCGTCTTTCCCGGCGCAGAGCTGACGCGCGAACGCATTCACTACGCCTATGCCGGCGTGCGCCCGCTGCCCTTCAAGGAGAAGGGCCCCGAGTCCGCGATCACGCGCCGGCACATCATCCGGCCGAACCGTAACGTCGGGCGGGGGTTGATCTCGATCATCGGCGGCAAGCTGACGACCTATCGCAGCCTGGCCGAGCAGACCGTTGACACGGTAGCGAAAGAGCTGCGCCGCAAACTTCCGGATTGCCGCACGCGCGACACTCAGCTGCCGGGAGCCTGGGGGATCGAGCAGGCTGCCGAGCTGTTGAACGGCGTCAGTGAACTGTCGGACCGGGGACGGCAACGGCTGCTGGACGTCTATGGCGGCAGGGCGGCGCGTATCGTCGAACTGTGCGAAGGGGACAGTGAACTGGGTCGCTGCATCGATGACGGCCACAGAGTGCTGGCTGCAGAGGTCGTGTTCGCGGTCCGCGAGGAGTTTGCCCTGACCCTGTCCGACATCGTGTTCAGGCGCCTGATGATCGGGCTTGACGCGGACCAGGGGCGGCCGGTGTATGACGCGGTCGCCGGGCTCGCGGCGAAGGAGCTCGGCTGGGATGACGAGGCGCGGGCGCGGCAGCTCGACGAGCTGCGCGCGTTCGCCGATTCGCTCCGGGTCGGCTGAATTCAGGTGCCGCCTGCCCGCGGCCGGTAGCGAAACTCGACGAACAGTTCGCGGCCGCGGCCGGGGAAGTAGCGGTAGGTCCCGAATGCAAAGTCGGCGCGGTCGGCATACTCCGTGTCGAGCAGGTTGTTCAGCCGGGCCGTCACCGACAGGCGCGCATTCAGCGCGATGCGCGCGCGCAGGTTGACGACATCGTGGCCCGGGTAGCGGTGGCGGTTCTCGGCATCGAGGTAGTAATCGCCGATCGACGTCCAGGCGATGGCAACATCGATGTCGTCGGCCGGCCTGATCGCGAATTCCGCGGCGCCGAGCCAGCGCGGCGCCGTGTCGACGTCGCGGCCGGATTCGAAGGTTTCGCCGCGCGCAGAAACACTATTGAAATCATATACATGTCGCGCATAGCTCGAATTCAATGTAAGCGTCAGCCAGCGGTACAGCTGCCAGTCCAGGGCCACCTCGACGCCCTCGTGGCGGCTGCGGCCGCCGCTGACGTTGAATCCCGAGGAGTCGCGCAG
>JBFJUJ010000287.1:0-1688 GCA_041624755.1 Woeseia sp.
CGTCATCCAGCGCGCCAAGGCGTCGCAGGCGGTGGTCTTGTTCGCGGCTGCCATCATCGCCGCGAGCCTCGGTATCGTCTACCTGCCGATCGCGCTGGGCTGCGTGGCGGCCGCGTACCTGGTTCTCAACATCGTGCCGCTTCGGGAGGTCTACGAGTCGATCGAGTGGCCGGTGATAGTGCTGCTCGGCAGCATGATACCCATTGGCGGCGCGCTGCAGTCGACCGGCGCGACGACGCTGATCGCGGACGGCATCGTCGACATCTCCTCGGGTTTCTCCCCGGCGATCGTCATGGCGCTGCTGTTCGTCGTCACGATGACGCTGTCGGACGTGATGAACAACACGGCGACCGCAGTGATCGCGGCGCCGATCGCCGTAGAGATGGCCAATCGTCTCGACGTCGCCCCGGACCCGTTCCTGATGGCCGTTGCCGTGTCTGCGTCCTGCGCCTTCCTGACGCCGATCGGCCACAAGAACAACACGCTCATCATGGGACCGGGCGGCTACAGCTTCGGCGATTACTGGCGCATGGGTCTGCCGCTGGAGCTCCTTATCATCGCGGTCGGCGTGCCGATGATCCTGTGGGTCTGGCCGCTGTGATCGCACCGCGACTCGCGGCGGACCGGCGGAGGGGATGACGATGCCGGGCAGCGACATCGATTCCTGCAGCCGGCTGGTCGTCAAGGTCGGCTCGTCGCTGCTGGTGGACGACGGCGGCCGGCTCAACCGGCGCTGGCTGGAAGCCCTGCTGGACGACGTCGCCGGGCTCTGCCGCCAGGGCAAGCAGGTCCTGCTCGTGTCGTCGGGCGCCGTCGCGCTGGGCTGTGTTGCGCTGGGCATCGATCGGCGGCGCGCCCGCCTCGAGGAGCAGCAGGCAGCGGCCGCCGCCGGGCAGATCCGCCTCGCGCACGCCTACCAGGAATTGCTCGAGCGCCGCGGCCTCGCCGTCGCGCAGATCCTGCTGACGCCGGACGATACCGAGCTCAGGCGCCGTTTCCTGAACGCGCGCGGCACGCTGGAGAAGCTGCTGGCCCTCGGCGCGGTACCCGTGATCAACGAGAACGATACGGTCGCCACCGAAGAACTCCGCTTCGGGGACAACGACCGGCTCGCGGCGCGCGTCGCGCAGATGGTGATGGCCGACGGCCTGCTGCTGCTGTCGGACGTCGACGGCCTCTACAGCGCGGATCCGACCGTCGACGATTCCGCCCGGCACATCGCGGCGGTGGACGAGGTCGGCGACGACGTCATGGCGCTGGCGAAAGACAGCCCCGGCCGCCACGGCAGCGGCGGCATGCGCACGAAGCTCATGGCCGCCGAGATCGCCAGCCGCGCAGGCTGCGTCACCTGGATCGCGAGCGGCAGGGTCGAAGCACCGATCTCGGCGCTCGCCGGCGGCGCGCGGCATACGCGTATCGGCGCCTCCGGCACGCCCGCCGCGGCCCGCCAGCAGTGGCTCGCCGGGATGCTGACGACGCGCGGCCGCCTGCATCTCGATGCCGGCGCGACGCGGGCGCTGAAACGCGGCAAGAGCCTGCTGCCGGTCGGTATCAGCGGAGCGGACGGCACGTTCCGGCGCGGAGACGCGGTTGCGCTGGTGGCGGACGACGGCCACGAGCTCGGACGCGGCCTCGTCGCCTACTCCAGCGACGAGATCGCCCGGATCCGCGGCTGCCAGTCGGACCAG
>JBFJUJ010000288.1:0-1644 GCA_041624755.1 Woeseia sp.
ACCTGCTGCTGATGCGCATGGACAGGCCGGTCGGCATCTGGCTGTTGCTTTGGCCGACGCTATGGGCGCTGTGGCTGGCGGGCGAAGGCCATCCGGACGGCGGGCTGTTCATCGTGTTCTTCGTCGGCGTCGTCGTCATGCGCGCCGCCGGCTGCGTGCTGAACGACTTCGCCGATCGCAATATCGACCCGTACGTCGAGCGGACCCGGTACAGGCCGATCCCGTCCGGGGCCGTCGCGCCGCTGGAGGCGCTCGCGCTGTTCGTCGCGCTCGGGCTGGTCGCCATCGGTCTCGCCAGCATGCTGAACCGCCCGGCCCAGCTGCTGGCGATCATTGGCGCGGCGCTGACGATCGTCTACCCGTTCGTCAAGCGCTTCATCTCGGTGCCGCAGTTCTTCCTGGGCGCCGCGTTCGGCTGGGCCGTGCCGATGGTGTTCGCCGCGCAGACCGGGCACACGCCGCAGCTTGCCTGGCTGCTGTTCTTCGTGGCGCTGGTCTGGGCGACGGTCTACGACACCTTCTACGCGATGGTGGATCGCGACGACGACCTGAAAATCGGCGTCAAGTCCACGGCGATCCTGTTCGGCGAGCTGGACCTGTTCGCGATCGGCACGCTGCAGGCGATCATGCTCTTCGGCCTGATCCTGGCCGGCAACATGGCCGGGCTCGGTCCCTGGTACTACGCCGCGGTAGTCGCGGTCGCCGGGCAGATGGCCTGGCACCAGTGGCTCGCCCGCAAGCGCGACCGGCAAGGCTGTTTCCGGGCCTTCCTGCACAATCACTGGATCGGGCTCACGGTGTTCGTCGGCATCCTGCTGCATTACACGTTCTCCCGCGCCCCGTCCTGAGGCGGCCCGGCGCTTGCCGGCGCGCCGGCGCGCGACGGCGCTGCCGCCCTCGCCACGACCAGCACGCCGACCTCGCGGGCGCCGTGCGCCAGCAGCACGCGCGCCAGCTGCCGACAGGTCTCGCCGGTAGTCATGACGTCGTCGACGATCAGCGGATGCCGGCAGCGGAGCGCTCCCCGCAGGCGAAACGCCCCGGCCAGGTTACGTCGTCGCTGGCGGTGATCGAGGCCGCTCTGCGGCGCGGTGTGGCGTACCCGGCGCAGTCCGCCGACCGTCGGCAGGCCGGTGACGCGCGCCAGCGGCCGGCACAGTTCGCTCGCCTGGTTGAAACCGCGCAGGAACTGCCTGCGCGGGTGCAGCGGCACAGGGCACAGCGCGTCGACGCCACGGAATTCGCCGTGCGCGATCTCGGTGAGCAACTCGCCGAACGCCGGCGCGTAGCACAACTCGCGCGAGAACTTGAGCCGGATCAGGGCGCTGTCGACCGGCCACGCGTACGGCAGCGCGGCCCGGCAGGCAGACCAGGGCGGCGGACGGCGCTGGCACTGCGCACAGCAGACCTGTCCTGCAGACGCGGACGGCAGGGGCTCGGCGCAGCCGGGGCAGGCACGGCCGAGCGCGGGCAGGTCGGCGCGGCAACCGGCGCAGATTCGCGGGCCGCCGGCCGGCTGCAGGCAGAACACGCAGCGGGGCGGCAGTAAACGGTCCAGCAGGCTCATGGGCCGATCCTGCCGGGCGACGGGACCTGCCGCCGCGCGCCTTTCGCGGTACAGCGGCCGGATTAGCGGGCTTGCGC
>JBFJUJ010000289.1:0-1537 GCA_041624755.1 Woeseia sp.
AGCTCCTCGAGCGGCAGGACCCGGAAGTCGTTGTCGGCGAGAAAATCGAGGTGCGCAGCGAAGCGTTCGGGGGTGACGCTGGTGCTCGCGGGCGTGTCGTCCGCGACGTGATGATAGATCAGGATGACGGCATGATCGTCGGCGCGCGCGGCGCTGACGAACAGCACCGCCAGCAGGAGCGCGGGCAGCAGCGAACGCATGGCTAGTGCTGCTCCAGCCCGTTCTGCAGGATCATCTTCCGGATCTCTTCGATGTAAGCCCGTCCGCGCTCGGAATAGCGCAACAGGTACTCGGCGAGCTCGAGCGCCGAAAGCTCCTCGCCTTCCTCGCGCATGCGCTCGCGGGCCAGCCTGAGTTCCTGGTAGCTGCGGTGGCTGTTCAGGTTGTCCATGTAGCTGCCGACCGCGTCGTGCACGCTGTCGAACGAGCGGACCTCGTGGTTCCTGCCCTTGCCGCGCCGGCCGGGGACGATGCCGCAGCCCGGCGTGAAGCACCATTCGCCGAACAGCGCATTGCCCTCGCGCGCAAAGCGCGAGCGGCCCCAGCCGGATTCCTTGGCCGCCTGGATCAGCACCAGCGCCTGCGGCACGACGTCGACACGGCGCCGCAGCAGTTCGTAGGCGTCCTCGTAATCGAGTACCTCGAGGTCGACGTCGTAGCGGCGCGCCAGCTCCTCGAACCTGCGACGCTCGAACCAGCGGAGCTTGCTCTTGCCCGCGATCGACTTGACGAATTCGCGTTCGGCGAGGATGCGTTCGTTGTGATGATGCACGATGGGCCGCAGGTACTCGAAAAAGGCACGCTTGCGCGCGGCGACATCGCCGGCCGGAAGGGGCGGCAGGTCGCTCGCGCCGGGATGCGGCTTTTCGACGCTTGCCAGCATCGCGATGCCCGCTACCAGAACGAGGGCAGCAGCGATGCCGGCATCGCGGCCGGATGCCTTGCTTTTGCTATCGCTCATAATATTCTTGTGGTCCTTTGAACTCGCCCACTAGGATACCGCGTTGCGGCGAGAGTTCCCGAATCGCAGCGGCACGGGTCCGCGGGACGCGCACTTTCTGCCGCGCCAGGAGCAGCCGCTATCATGAGTTACCAGGAAGCCGCGGAGCCCCGCTGCCAGGACATCGACGGCGCCATCGACCTGTCCATCCGCGCCAGGCCGCGAGACCTCGGGGGCCTTTCCGTCCGGCGGGTCCTGCCGGCCAGCCGGCGCCGGATGGTGGGCCCGTTCGCCTTCTTCGATCACATGGGCCCGGCAGATTTTCCACCCGGCAAAGGTATCCAGGTTCGCCCGCACCCGCACATCGGGCTCGCCACGATCACCTGGCTGTTCGAGGGCCAGATCATGCACCGCGACAGCCTGGGATACGAGCAGCTCATCCGGCCCGGTGCGGTCAACCTGATGACCGCCGGGCGCGGCATCGTCCACTCGGAGCGCGCCGGCGACGACCTGGACGACGAATCGAGGCTGCACGGCATCCAGTCATGGCTGGCGCTGCCGGACGGCGACGAGGAACGCGAGCCGGCGTTCGAGCAC
>JBFJUJ010000290.1:0-1517 GCA_041624755.1 Woeseia sp.
AAGCGGCCACGGCTGCCGGCGCCCGGCCGATCCTCGTTCGCACCGGCAACGGCCGCAAGACCGAGGCGGCCCTGCGGCGGGACGGCGGCTCGCCCGAGGTCTACGACGACCTGGCCGCGGCTGCCGCCGCCTTGCTGCGGGAGTGAACGCATGATCGTTTTCCTGCGTTCGCTTGCGCTCGTCATCTTCGCCGGCAGTGGCGCCGTCGTCGCAGCGACACTGATACTGCTGCTGTCATGGGGTCCCGCCGGCTGGACGCAGGCGGTCCTGCACGGTTACTGCCGCATGGCGGTCTGGGCGGGCGGAGTCATCACCGGCATGAAGGTGGTCGTCGAAGGGGCCGAGAACATCCCGGACACACCCGCGGTCATCATGATCAAGCACACGACGATCCTCGAGACTTACGGGCATGTACCGATATTCCCCAGGACCGCCTGGGTCGTGAAGCGGGAGCTGCTGCGCGTGCCGTTCATCGGTTGGGCAATCGGCCTCGCGTTGAACCCGATCGCGATCGACCGCGGCCGCGGTCGCTCCGCGGTCAAGCAGGTCATCGAGCAGGGCAAGCGGCGCCTCGCCGAGGGAACCTGGGTCACCATATTCCCGGAGGGCACGCGGATGCCGCCCGGCGAGACCCGGCAATACGGGATCAGCGGTGCGGCGCTGGCGCAGGCGGCCGGGGTGCCGATCGTCCCGGTGGCTCAGAATGCCGGCGATTTCTGGCCGCGGCACCGGTTTTTCTCGATGCGCCCCGGCACCGTGCGGTTCGTGATCGGGCCCCCGATCGATGCGACCGGCCGGGACCCGAAAGAGACCAACCTGGCGGTGCAGCGCTGGATCGAAGACACGATGCGCGAAATCAGCAGCGCTTACAGCGAATAAGGGCCTTACTTCGGCGCGTTTTCCGGCGGGTCGGCGATGTACTCGAGCTCTTCCGCCTGCCCCGGCAGCAGCGCGTACAGCTTGGCGATGCGGCAGCTGCGGATCGTGTCGAAGCGCGCGCGCAGGTTCTTGTCGTCGTAACGTATATCGGCCTGTACGGGGAGCTCGCGAATTTCGCGGCACAGCCGCGTGAAGCGCACCAGCGCCTCCTCGTCGCGGGTCACCAGGATCACGAAGCGGTCGGTCAGGTAGCGGATGCTGTAATCGCCGCGCGTCCGCAGCGTGTCGAGCTCCTCGAGCTCCGCGGCGGCAATGAAGTCCTCGATGCCCTCATCCGTGCGCGGACGCTCGCGCATGGACATGCACCCCGCCAGCATCGCGACAAGGACGGCCATCATCAGGCAACGGGTCTTGACTCTCATGTCGTCATCCTCTGTTCCCGGTACAAGCTCGCCACGTGACTCACGGCGGCGGGATACGCGCCCGACCAGCGGTCGATATCCGCGCGCATCGCGGGCGGCGCGGCTTCTTTGTCTATGCGCACGCCGTCCGCCTTGCCGCCGCCGTACTCCGGCGGCATCAGCCACAGCCCGCTCAGCGCCGCGAACTGCAGGTCGGTGAAATCCGGCTCTGCCGCA
>JBFJUJ010000291.1:0-1507 GCA_041624755.1 Woeseia sp.
CCACGACGACCGGGATCACAACCCGGGGCTCTACCAACTGAGCTACGCCCACCACTGAACTTGCAACGTGCCCGGCATCCCTGCCCCGGCATCGCCGATACTCCGGCCACCGGCCCGGCCATCCTGGCCGGGCGTTCGCGACTCGCGAAGCCGTGCTTCGCGCCGCTGACGCGGACCTCGCTCACCCAACTGAGCGACGCCCGCCACCGAACTCAAATCCTGCCCGGCAAACTTACTGCGCCAGCCCGCCGTACGCAATCGGCGTGGCGCGCCCGGCAGGACTCGAACCTGCAACCGCCGGCTTAGAAGGCCGATGCTCTATCCGGTTGAGCTACGGGCGCGGTGCCGCCGTCACCTCGCTGCGCGAGCGATTGGTCGGGGCAGACGGATTCGAACCGCCGACCCTCTGCTCCCAAAGCAGATGCGCTACCAGACTGCGCCATGCCCCGTCCGACCCCGCGGTACCCAAGGTCACGGTCACGGCCGGCCCCGGCGGGGAGCCGATGATACGGGGCGGCCGCCGGCACAGTCAACGCAGTATCCCGCAGCCCCGGGGCCGCCGGCTTCTGCCTCGTTACGGCGTTTGCTATCTTGCGGCTTCCCCGAACGAATCGAGTACTCGCCATGAAACGCTGCCTGCACGTCCTCATTCTCGTCGTGAGCCTCGCCCTGCTGACCGCCCCGGCTGCCGCGCTCGCTGAAGACGAAGCGGTACCTCCGCATCCGCAGATCGTCCTGGAGACGAACGAAGGAAACATCCTTCTCGAACTCGACGGCAGGCGGGCACCGCTGACGGTCCGGAATTTTCTCGGCCTCGTCGAAGACGGCTACTACGACGGCACGATCTTTCACCGCGTCATCCCGGATTTCATGGTGCAGGGCGGCGGTTACACCCGCGATCTCGAGCTGAAGGAACCGGAGGGCAGTGTGCCGAACGAATCCGGCAACGGCCTGACCAACCTGCGCGGCACGGTCGCGATGGCCCGCCAGAGCGAACCGCATACAGCGATGGCGCAGTTCTACATCAACGTAGCCGACAACAAGGGCCTGAATCCGCGGCCGGACCGCTGGGGCTACGCGGTGTTCGGCTACGTCATCGAGGGAATGGACGTCGTCGACAAAATCGCCGCGGCGCGGACCGGCCCGGCCGGCGACTTCCCCAGTGACGTGCCGGTCGCGGCCATCATCATCAACAAGGCCTACCGGCGCTAGACCGTGACGACGCTGTTCATCTCCGACCTGCATCTCGAGGCCGCGCGGCCGGAGATCGGCGCGCAGTTCGCGGCTTTCCTGGCCGGCGAGGCGCCCGCGGCCGACGCGCTCTACATCCTCGGTGACCTGTTCGAATCCTGGGTCGGCGACGACGACCCCAATCCACACTACGCGGAGATGAAACAGCGCATCCGCGCCGTGTCCGACGCTGGCGTGCCGGTCTTCTTCATGCACGGCAATCGCGACTTCATGATCGGCGAGCGCTTCGCCGCAGAGGCCGGCGTAACGATTCTCG